>MGON01000024.1:0-2388 GCA_001795345.1 Chloroflexi bacterium RIFCSPLOWO2_02_FULL_71_16
GCGCTTCGCCATCGCGGCCGTCGTGCTGTTCGGGATCGTCGCGATCACGCGTACGCCATTGGTCTGGGCGCGCTTCCGGTACGTCTTCCTTGCGGCGATCTTCGGTGTCTTCGGCTACAACGCGATGGTCTTCGTCGGACTCACGATCGCGCCGGCGAGCGACGGCGCGCTCATTACCCCGACCGCCATCCCCGTGCTCACCGCTGTGGCCGCGACCTTCATCGGAGAGCCGCTCACGCGGCGAAAAGTGCTCGGCCTCGTCCTGGCCACCGTCGGCAGCGCGCTCGTCATCGCTGGCGGCCAGGCGGCACTGACCGCCGGCCTCTCCGTCGAGCGGCTCGTCGGCGACGTCCTCTTCCTGGGCGGCGCCATGTGCTGGGCGGCGTACAGCGTCTTCGGCTCGGTCGCGATGCGCGACCGCTCGCCGATCGCGTTCACCGCGCTCACCGTTGCGATCGGCGCCGCGCTGCTCTTCCCCCTCGGCTTCCTCGAACACGGCTTCAGCGACGTCCCCGCGTGGGCCCCCGCCTCGTGGGCCCTCGTCATCTTCCTGGCGCTCGTCGCGACCGTCCTCGCCTTCGCGCTCTATCTCTGGGGAGTGCGCCGGTTCGGTGCGGGGCTCAGCTCCCTGGTGGGATACCTCGTGCCCGTGGCGGGCGTGGCGCTGTCCTTCCTGATCCTGGGCGAACGCCCGCATCCGCTCCAGCTCGTCGGCGGCGGGGTGATCCTGGCCGGCGTGAGCGTGGCGACGCTGCGACGTCGCGCTCCTCAGCTCGAAGCCGCGGCCTGATGCGGCGGGGATGGTTCCTGGATAGCGCCTAGGTCCTGGGGTCCCTCGCTCGCGACCGCCGCGCTGCTGCTGGCGGCGATCCCTCATCGCTGCGCTCCGAGGTGGTCCCGATCCAGCCACGCACGCCGAGCTGCTGCACTCGCTGTCTCGATAGACCGAGTAGCGTGCCCGCGTCGCGCCGACTGAGGCCCGCGCGCTCGAGCGAGCTCGCCGCGGCCCGAAGTTCGCGCTGCGCCGCGGCCTGTTCGGCTCGGGCACGCTGGCGCGCCCGGTCCGCTCGGGTGACCGTACGGCGGATCTCCGCGGGCAGCCGCACGTCGTCTATCAGCTTTACCGCCTCCGGATCGTCGACCCACAATCGAAGCGCTTCTCGGATCCGGGAACGGGCCTGCTCGATGGTTCGGCCGTACGTGTGGCAGCCGCGGATCGCCGGGATCCGTACCGTCCAAACCCGGTCCCGGTCGCGCTCGTACACCGCGCGTAGCGTCCTCACCTGCGCCTCCGCAGCCACCTTCGCCCGAGGCACGGCTCGAGGTCACGCTCGATGGCGCGCACCGTCCCGCGGGGGATATCCCGGCCGGCGTGGACCGGCACCGTCGTCCTGCATCCATCGCACTCGATGCGCACGTGGGATCCCTCCTGACGGACCTGTCGGCAGCTCGAGGGAAGCCGACGGAGGATCGCTCTGCCTGTCGTGGCGACTGTATCGGCGCCACCGTGAAGTGTCTAGCAGGCTAGGCAGTTCACTTCTCGGCGTGCTTCACGAACGTCCATGGAGGCGCAGCGACTGACGGAGGCGCCACGCGACGTCGCGAAGGCCCATGCCCCCGCCTAGTCACCGCCGTGGGAGGCCGCGATCAGAGCACTGTCGGAGTGAACGGGCGGCGGCCGGTCTGGAAGCGCTCGAGGGACAGGTCCGAGATGTCGAGCGTCGTCGCTTTCCCGTCGAGCATCTCCTCGGCCACCAGCTGCGCGACCGCGGGCGTGTGCATGAAGCCATGCCCGGAGAAGCCGGCCGCGATGTAGAGGCCTTCCACGCCGGGGACCGCACCGACGACCGGGTGATCGTCGGGCGTCATCTCGTAGTAGCAGGACCAGCGCGACGTGATCTCGAGGTCGGTGAATGCGGGATGCCGCCGAGCCGCCCGCTCGCGGACCCACGGCTCGAGAGCCGCGGGAACGTCGAGCGCTGGGAACACGAGATCGTCGAACGAAGCGGGCGGCCGCGCCGGTCCCTTCTCGATCGCGCCGCCCGGGGTCAGATTCGGCATCGCGAACCGCTGGCGGCCCTCCTTCGGCCGGAAGTGGAAGCCCGACTCCCACTCGATGACCATCGGGATCCCAGCGAGCAGCGGCATCGGCTGCGACTCCATGACCCTGCGCGGATAGGGCCAGATCGGGACGGTGACGCCGGCGGTGGCGGCCATCCCGGCCGTCCAGCAGCCGGTCGCGAGGAGCACCCGCTCGGCGCGCACATCTCCGCGCTCCGTGCGGACGCCGGTCACGCGGTCACCGTCGCGGATCAGGCCGGTCACGGCGGTGCCCTCGACGATGCGCGCCCCGCCGAGGAGCGCGGCCGCGGCGAACCCGGCCAGTGC
>MGON01000024.1:2394-6395 GCA_001795345.1 Chloroflexi bacterium RIFCSPLOWO2_02_FULL_71_16
CGGGTCGCCGTATCCATCACGAGCGCAGAGACGGCCGCCCGCGAGGTCGTCGGTGCGGATGCCCGGGACGAGGTCCTCGATCTGCTCGCGGTCCAGCATCTCGACGGGCACCCCGAGCCGCTCGTACAGCTCTAGCGGAGCCTTGAGCTCCGCGAGGCCGGCCGGCGTCTGCGCCAGGAACAGGTAGCCGCGCTCCTCGAACTCGTGCACGCTGCCGGTGAAGCTCCCGAACTCGCGCCAGAACTCGGTCGCCATGAGCGACAGGCGCACGTCCAGCTCGTCCGTGAACTGGTGGCGGATCCCGCCGAGGCCGCCCTTCGTCGTGCCCGACCCGAGAGACCCGCGCTCCAGGAGCACCACGTCTTCGGCCCCCCGGTCCGAGAGGAAGAAGGCGCAGGCCGCGCCGACGATCCCGCCGCCGACGATCACCGTGGAGGCGCTCGCCGGGAGCTCCGTCGCGCCGGCGGTCACCCGGTGTCGATCTCCTCGAAGCGGTACCGCCCGTCGGCGACGGTGACGCGCCCGAACCGCGGCACGTCATGCGTGAAGGCCACGGTCCACTTCTCTTCGGCCGCGCGCGGGAGGAGCGACCGCTTCGCGTCGAGCGTCTCGAGCGGGTAGAGGTCGAACGCTGGGATCCACGGCAGCGGGAGGTGATGCCGGTCAGGCAGGAAGTCGGATGTGAAGAAGACCGTGTCCGCGCCGGCCGTCACCCGGACCGTCTGCGTCCCGCGGGTGTGGCCCGAGACCCGCTCGACCCAGAGACCGGGTAGCAGCTCGGCGTCGCCCTCGACGAGCTCGAGGCGCCCGGCCGACTCGAGCGGGTGGTAGTCGTCGTCGAAGTACGAGCCGCGCGTCCGCTCGTTCGCGGTGAGCGCGTCCTGCCACTCGAGGCGCTGGAAGACGTACGCGGCCCTCGGGAAGGTCGCCACGAGGCGCTCGCCGTCGCGGTACGTGTTCCCGCCGGCATGGTCGAAGTGCAGGTGCGTGTTCACCACGAGCGTCACCTCGTCGGGGCGGACGCCCCGGCGGCCGAGCTCGTCCAGGAGGGCCGGCGGCTGGTCGATGCCGAAGATGTCGCGCTGCTTCGCCGTCAGCTTCGTGCCCGCGCCCGTCTCGACCACGACGGCGTGGCCGGCGCCATCGCGGATGAGCAGGCAGCTCATGTCCATGGCGACGCGGTTGCGCTCGTCGGCGGGCTTGACGCGCTCCCAGAGCACCTTCGGCACGATGCCGAACATCGATCCGCCGTCCAGCCGGAAGATCCCGTCGCTGAAGATGTCGACCTCGTACCGCCCGATGCGCATCTCGGGCAGTATCGGGCCGCGTGCGGATGCGCGAGTCGGGCAAGGACCTCCGGTGAGTCCGCTGCGCGGGCTCGACGATCTCCCGGCCATAAGCGACGTGCCGTCGGTCACCGCGGCGCAGATGGCCGAGGTCGACCGCGTCGCCATCGAGGAGCTCGGCATCCGTCTCGAGATGCTCATGGAGAACGCCTCCGGCGGGATCGCGGCGGCGTGCCGCGCGCTGCTGGGCGACGTGGAGGGGCGGCGCATCGTCTGCCTCGCGGGCAGCGGCAACAACGGCGGCGACGCGGTCGGCGCGGCGCGGCGGCTGCAGGGCTGGGGCGCCGACGTGCGCTGCGTGCTCGCCGTCCCGCCGGAGCGCCTGGCCGGCACGGCGCGCCTCCAGTACGAGATCGCGAGGCGCATCGGCGTCCCGGTCGCCTCGGCCAACGAGGCCCGGCTCGACGCCGCCGAGCTCCTCGTCGACGGCCTCCTCGGCTACAGCGTGCGCGGCGCGCCGCGCGGCGACGTCGAGCTGCTGATCCGCGCGGCGGACCGCTCGCGCGTGCCCATCCTGGCGATCGACCTTCCCTCGGGCCTGCACCCCGACACCGGCCTGCCGCTCGGCGTCACCATCCGCGCGGCCGCGACGGTCACGCTCGCGCTGCCCAAGGTCGGCCTCGTCACCACGCCCTCCCGGGCGCTCGTCGGAGAGCTGCTGCTCGCCGACATCGGCATACCCGCCTCCGTCTACGAGCGCTTCGGCATCGACGCCCGCCGCTGCTTCGTGAGCGGCGACCTGGTCCGCGTCCTCGTGGGCTAGTCGGGCCGCTGGCGCCTCTGGGAGCCGCCGCGCCGCGCGACGCCCGCGGCCCGGGCGGCCCTCGCGACGGTACGCGCGATCGCCGGGACGACCTTCCGGTCGAAGACCGAGGGCAGGATGTACTCGGCCGACCGGACGCGGGCCGGCACCGTGGCCGCGAGCGCCGCCGCGGCCGCCAGCTCCATGTCCGGCGTCATCGCGCTCGCGCGGGCGTCGAGCAGCCCGCGGAAGACGCCCGGGAAGGCGAGCACGTTGTTCACCTGGTTGGGATGGTCGCTGCGGCCGGTGGCCAGGATGTCGGTCTCGGGAGCGGCCACGAGCGGGTCGATCTCCGGCTCGGGGTTCGCCAGCGCGAACACGATGCGTGGCCGTGCCATCGACCGGACCATCTCGAGCGAGAGCAGGCCAGGTGCGGACAGGCCGATGAACGTGTCCCGTCCCCGTACGGCGTCCGCGAGCGTCCCGGGCGCCGCGTCCGGCGTCACCTCCTCCACGAACGCGGCCTTGGTCGGGCCGAGGTCGGAGCGCGACCGCGCGAGCACGCCCTGGCGGTCGCAGACGACGATGTCGCGCACGCCCGCCGCGCGGAGCGTTCGCGCCGTGGCGAGGCCCGCGGCGCCCGCGCCGGAGATCGCGACGCGGAGGGATCCGAGGGGCACGCCGCAGACCGCCGCCGCGTTCTGGAGGCCGGCGAGCACGACGATGGCGGTGCCGTGCTGGTCGTCGTGGAAGACGGGGATGTCGAGGCGCTCGCGCAGCTCGCGCTCGACCTCGAAGCAGGCCGGGGCGGCGATGTCCTCGAGGTTGATGCCGCCGAAGCCGGGCGCGATGGCGACGACGGTCCGGACGATCTCGTCCGCGCCCTTGGCGTCGATGACGATGGGGAACGCCGAGATCCCGGCGAGCTCCCGGAAGAGCAGGGCCTTCCCTTCCATCACCGGAAGCGCGCCGAGCGGACCGATGTTCCCGAGACCGAGCACGGCGGTGCCGTCCGACACGATGGCGACGGTGTTCGGCTTCATCGTGAGCGTCCAGGCCTGCTGGGGGTCCGCGGCGATGGCCCGACAGACGCGCGCGACGCCCGGCGTGTACACGAGCGACAGGTCGTCGCGCGTGCGGACGGCGACACGGCCCTGTATCTCCACCTTGCCGCCGAGGTGCATGAGGAAGGTCCGGTCGGAGACCGCGCGCACCCGGACGCCCTCGAGCTTGCGGAGCCGCTGCCCGAGACGCTCGCCGGTGGCCTCATCGGAGACGTCGACGGTGACGTCGCGCACGTGTACGGCCGGCGTGGCCTGGACGAGGTCGATGGCGCCGAGGCTGCCGCCCGCCTCCCCGATGGTCTGCGCGACGGTGGCGAACATCCCGGGCCGGTTGAGGATCTCGAGGCGGAAGACGAGGCGGTACGCCGGGGTCAGGACCGGAGGGATCGCAGCGGTCACGGAGCGGATGATCCCACATCCGCTCGGAGCGAGCAGGGCCCAACGGACCAAGCGCTGAGGACTTCTAGGATGTGCCGACCGTGCCACTCAGAGCCAAGCGGCTCGCGTTCATCGGCGGCGGGACGATGGCCGAGGCCATGGTCCGCGGCCTCCTCGAGCGCCACCTTGTCCCGCCCTCGTACGTCTCGGTGACCGGACCGCGGCGCGAGCGGCGGGCCGAGCTCGCGAAGCGTTTCGGCGTACGGGCCGTCGCCTCCAACGTGGAGGCGGCGAAGGGCGCTCATGTGGTCATCCTGTCGGTGAAGCCCCAGGTCCTGGGGACGGTCATGCGCGAGATGAACGGGAAGCTCCGGGCCGAGCAGCTGGTGATCTCGATCGTCGCGGGTGCCACGCTGCGGTCGCTCCGGCACGGACTGGCGCACGATGCCGTCGTCCGGTCGATGCCGAACA
>MGON01000024.1:6423-6865 GCA_001795345.1 Chloroflexi bacterium RIFCSPLOWO2_02_FULL_71_16
GGTGTGGACCGCCACGGACAAGGTCACCCCGGATCAGCGGGAGCTGACGGGCGTGATCCTCGGCGCGCTGGGCGAGGTCGTGCACGCGGAGGTCGAGAGCGACGTCGACCGCGCCACGGCGCTATCGGGGACGGGCCCCTCGTACGTCTTCCTGCTCATGGAGGCGCTGGTCGACGCCGGCGTCCACCTCGGCTTCTCGCGGCGCGTCGCGCAGGAGCTGGTGCTCCGGACGGTCGAGGGATCCGCGGCGTTCGCCCGCGCGAGCGGCCTGCATCTCGCGCAGCTGCGGGACCAGGTGACGTCCCCCGGCGGCACGAGCGCGGCGGCGGTCTACGAGCTGGAGAAGGGCGCGCTCCGCACGGTCCTCTCGCGCGCCGTGTACGCCGCATACCAGCGGACGCGGGAGCTCGGGTCGGAAGCCGAGGCGAAGCTCCCGCCCGAG
>MGON01000024.1:6897-14192 GCA_001795345.1 Chloroflexi bacterium RIFCSPLOWO2_02_FULL_71_16
GAACGCGAAGACCGCCGTGAAGATGGCGATCCCCGGCCCGGCGCTCATCCACCATTTCAGGTTCGACAGATAGCGCTGCGAGTAGTTGATGTCCTGGCCCCACGATGGCTGTGGCGGCTGGGAGCCGAGACCGAGGAACGAGAGCGCGGCCTCGGCGAGGATCGCGAAGGCCGTGGCGAGGGATGCCTGCACGATGAGCGCGTTCGACGCATTGGGGAAGATGTGCCGGAGGACGATGCGCAGTGTCGGTACGCCGACCATGCGG
This sequence comes from Chloroflexi bacterium RIFCSPLOWO2_02_FULL_71_16, assembly GCA_001795345.1. GTDB lineage: Bacteria > Chloroflexota > Limnocylindria > P2-11E > P2-11E > GWC2-70-10. Next base: position 7,163 of record MGON01000024.1, read on the forward strand.
GCGGCCAGGATGAAGTCCCGCTCGCGCAGTGAGAGCACCTGGCCTCGGGTCAGGCGCGTGTAGGCGGGGATCGCGACCACGCCGATGGCGATCATCGCGTTCTGGATCTGAGGTCCGAGCGCCGCCGTGATCGCGATCGCCAGCACGAGCGCCGGGAAGGCCAGTAGCGCGTCGATCGCGCGCATCGCCAGCAGGTCGACCAGTCCCCCCAGATACCCGGCCAGCAGACCGATCGACACTCCGAAGATGAACCCGATCGAGACCGAGATCACACCAACGCTGAGCGAGATGCGCGACCCGTAGACCACGCGCGAGAACACGTCCCGACCCAGGTCGTCGGTCCCGAGCCAATGCAGCGAGCCCGGCGGCTCGAGCGCCTGCGAGGCGTCCACCGCGATCGGGTCGTACGGGGCGATGAGGGGAGCGAAGATGGCGATGAGCAGCAGGCCGCCCACCAGCGTCCCGCCGATGACGATCCGGGGGTTGCGCCGTAGGTACCAGCTCACGTGCGCGACCGGCCGTACGAGATCCGCGGGTCGAGCCACGCGTACAACATGTCGACCGCCAACGTGCTCAGCATGAATGACAGAGCGGAGACAAGCACGACGGCCTGCACGACCGGATAGTCGAGGCCGGTGATGCTGTCTACGAGCAGCCGTCCCACGCCGGGCCAGAAGAAGATCGTCTCGGTGATGATGGCTCCCTCGATCACGGAGCCGATCTGCAGGCCGATCAGCGTCACTATCGGGATGAGCGCGTTCTTCATCGCGTGCCGGGCGATGACCGTGCTCTCGCGCAGGCCCTTCGCGCGAGCGGTGCGGATGTACTCGTGCGAGAAGACGTCGAGCAGGCTGGAGCGCACCTGCCGCAGGTTCACCGCCATGCTCGCGGTGGCCAGCGTGATCGCCGGCAGGACGAGGCGGCGCAGGTTATCGCCTGGATCCTCCAGGAACGGGACGTAGCCGCCCGGCGGGAACATGCGGAGCGCCAGACCGAGGACGAGGATGAGGATGAGGCCGAGGAAGAAGTTCGGTAGCGAGACCGCCGCGAGCGTGATGCTGCTCGTGAGCAGGTCCACGAACGAGTTCCGCTTCACCGCCGCGATCGTCCCGACGATCAGGGCGATGCTGGTGGACAGCGCGATGGCGGCAAGGCCCAGCTCGAGCGTGGCCGGGAGTCGCTCGATGATCGCCTCGCTGACCGGCTGGCGCGTGCGAAGGGAGCGGCCCAGGTCGCCCCGGACGGCGTGTTGGAGCCAGACGATGTACTGGACCGGAAGCGGCTTGTCGAGCCCGTACAGGACGCGGAGCTCCTGCAGCGACACTGGATCGCGCTCCTCGCCCGCGTAAACCAGTACGGGATCGCCGGGGGCGAGGCGGAGCAGCCCGAACGCGATGATCGTGACGAGGAACGCCACCGGGATCATCAGCAGGAGGCGGCGGATGACGTACTGCGTCATCGCGCCGCCTCCCTCGTGATCCCTCCGGTCGCTACTTCTTCAGCCAGGCGAACTGGAAGCGGATGAGCTGGTCGGGATACGGCTCCAGCCCCTGCAGGGCCTTCACCGTGATCAGCTGCGCCACGCCGAAGCGGTACCAGATGCGTGCCGGGTCGTCCACGACCATGGTCTGCTCCGCCTTCCGCAGCGCGGCCTTGCGCTTCGCCTCGTCCGTCGTGGCGCGCTGCTCGTCGAGCGCCTTGTCGACGTCGGCGTTGGAGTAGCTGGAGTCGTTGAACGGGCGGTCGGTGAACACGTGGTCGTAGGTGTTGCCGTCGGGGTCGATCCGGCCGCTCCAGCCGATGAGCGTCGCGCCCTTGAAGGACTTCTCGTCCTGGAGCTTGAGGATCTCCGAGAACTGGAGCTGCTTGATCTCCGCGGTGATCTCCGCCTTCGCGAGCTGCGCCTGGATCAGCTGCGCGAGCTGCAGGGTCTGCGGGTCTCCCGAGCTGACCAGGAACTCGAACGTGAGAGCGCCCTTGCCGACCTCGGCCACGAGCTTCTTGGCGCCGTCCGCATCCGCCTTCGGGAATGGCTTGAAGGCGGGGTCGAAAGCGAAGTGCGGCGGTGCGATCGGGCCGTAGCCGATCGCGCCCACCCCGAAGAAGACCTTCTCGTGGATCTCCTGGCGGTCGATGGCCATCGAGACCGCGCGCACGTAACGGGCGTCCTCGAAGACGAATCCGGGCGCACGGTTCGGGATGATGCTCGCGAAGGAGAGGCCCGGCTTCTCCTGATAGACGAGCGTGCCTTCGGCCTTCACTCCGGCGACGTCCTTGCCGGCGATGTTGTTGCCGACATGCGCGTCGCCCGTCTTCAGATTGGTGAGGCGAACGTCGCTGTTGGTGATCGGCTTCACCGTGATCTTGTCCAGGTACGGAAGCTTGTTGCCGTCCTTGTCCGTGCCCCACCAGTTCGGGTTCTTCTCCAGCGTCATGTGGTCGTCCTTGATGGCCTCGGTGAGGATGAATGGGCCGGTGCCCGCCCGGAACGCCTTGCGAGTGAAGTCTTCGCCGCCGGCCTCGACGGCCTTGCGCGAGACCATCATCCCGGCGCGGTCCACGAGATTGGCGAGCAGGCCCGCGAAAGGCGCCTTCAGCTTGAAGCGGACCGTCGAGGGGTCGACGACCTCGACCGTGTCGATCGACGCCAGCTCGCCGCTTCGCGCCGAGCCCTTCGCCGTCCGGTACCGGTCGATGTTCCACTTCACCGAATCGGCGTCGAATGCCGTGCCGTCGTGGTACGTCACGTTCTTCCGAAGCGAGAGCGTGACGGTCTTGTCACCGTCGGAGAACTCCCACTTCTCAGCGAGCCAGGGGATGATCTTGCCGGCGGCGTCGATCCGGACGAGAGAGTCGTAGATCTGGTAGTGCACGTTGCGGTCGACGAACGCGCGCGAGACGAGCGGGTCAAAATTGATCACATCGTTCTCGAGGACGAACGTGAGCGTCCCCCCGGGTGCCGGCCTGCCCGCCGCCGGCGCTGCGGGCGCGGGCGAAGCCGCGGTTCCTGGGGCGCTCTGCTGCGCTCCGGGTGCGCTGGGGCCCGAGTCTCCGCAGGCGGCGATGAGGAGGCCAGCGGTCGCGAGGAACGCGAAGAGCTTCACTGAGCGGCTCATGACTCCCCCTCCCCCTCAGGATCCCCGAGGGTGTCGGTATCGATCGATGTCTCCCTGTACGGCGCGCGTCTTTTGACGGGCCGCCGTCGGCACACTAGCCTCCCGCTGAGGGCTTACGCAACGCTGTTGGGTAGAACGCAACGCCATGCCAGTTAGGCAACCCCGTGAAGGGCTGCATTCCGTCAGACGGGCGTTCGCCGTGCTCGAGCAGATCGCCGCCGCCCCTGGCGGACGCGGCGTCAGCGACCTCGCCCGCGAGCTCGGGGTACACAAGAGCAGCGCGAGCCGGCTCCTGGCGACGATGCGTGGTCTGGGGATCGTCGAGATCGATGACCTGTCCGGACGCTTCGAGCTCGGGGCCAATCTCCTCCATCTGGCGGCCCGCGCCTCGGAACGCCTCAACGTGGCGCGACTCAGCCTGGGCGTCCTGCGCGACCTGGCGGTGCGCTCGGGTGAAACGGCCTATCTCAGCGTGCGCAGGGGCCGCTTCCGTGTGGCGATCCAGGAGGTCGAGAGCGCGAATCCCGTGCGGATGGTCGCCGGGATCGGTCATGCATATCCCTTGCACACAGGCGCCCCGAGCAAGGTGCTCCTCGCGGCGATGTCGGACCGCGAGGCCGCGACGGTCATGCGCGATCTGCCGCCCGCCGAACGACCGGCGCGTGACGTGGCCGCCCGACTTCGGTCGGAGCTCGCGCGAGTTCGCCGGGACGGCTACGCGATCAGCTTCGGGGAGAACGCGCCGAGCGCTTCATCGATCGCTGTCCCGGTCCGAGATCACCTCGGCTCGATCGTCGCGGCGCTCGGCGTCGCCGGCGTGAGCCCGCGCTGGGACCAGGCACGGATGCTTGACCTGCTCCCGGTCCTGCGCGAGGGCGCGGAAACGATCGGCGCGCTGCTCGGCCGAAGGCCGATCGTCGAGAGGTCGGCCGGCCGAGCGACCACCGCCGGGCTGTCCCCGAGGCCTTAGGACCGCTCGACGCGGCTCTCGCCGGTCTCCTCGTCGCGCTCGACGGTCTCCTCGCGCTCCCCACCGTTGTTACCGACCGCCGGCAGCAGCCGGTAGTGCGGCCGGCGCTCGTGCTCCTCGATGCGCCGCTCGCGCGCCGCGCTCGCGGCTGGGCCGACGATCGGCCCGGTCGACTCGATCTCGCTCCGCGGTACCGCGCGGGCCGCGACCACGTAGCGGTCCGGCGCCAGAAGGCCGCCGAGCCACCCGGCGAAGATCGTCGCGAGGAAGCCGAGGACCGCGCCGAAGGTGAGCGTGTCACCAAGCGTTCGCAGGTCCAGCTGGCGGAAGCCGGGGAAGACATCCGCGAGGGATCGGACCCCTGATGCGGCGAGCAGGCCCTGCTCGGCGGCCGCCGCCACGAGCAGCGCCGCGAGCGTCACGAGGAGGCCGAAGAACGCGGTCATCATCCCGTGCCAGCTGGTGTTGTATCCGGCCATCCGGCCGGAGATGTATCCACCGAGAAGGTAGGCGATCATCAGTCCGAGGACCACGGGGACCGCGAGTCCCAGGTCGTTAGGCACGATGTTGCGGCCGACGATGATCCCGGCGACCAGGGGCGCGACGAGCGCCGCGGCACCGACCGCGCCGAGCCACCCTCCGAGGACAGAGCCCCACGAGGTCGCCGCGGGACGGACGTCGTCGTTCATGCCAGCCTCCTTCGATGTCGGATGCGGAGGCGTGGCATGCAAGAGCGGGGCCATGTCGTAGCCCGCCCTGCCGCCGAGCGAGCGCGGTCAGCCCGCGGGCGTCGTTACCTTTCGCGCCGTGCCCGCCGCCGCGCGGAAGGCGTCGGCCATGTCCGTCCGCTCCCACGGAAGGTCTAGATCGGGCCGGCCGAAGTGCCCGTACGAGGCGGTCTGGCGGAAGATCGGACGGCGCAGCGAGAACCGTTCGATGATCGCGCCCGGGCGGAAGTCGAAGTGCTCCTCGATGAGCGCGCGGATGCGGTCGTCCGGGACGGCCCCGCTGCCGAAGGTCTCGACGTTCACCGACACGGGATGCGCGACGCCGATGACGTAGGCGACCTGGATCTCGCAGCGCCTGGCCAGCCCCGCGGCCACGACGTTCTTCGCGACGTAGCGCGCCGCGTAGGAGGCCGAGCGGTCCACCTTGGTCGCGTCCTTGCCGCTGAAGGCTCCGCCGCCGTGGCGCGCGTACCCGCCGTACGTATCGACGATGATCTTGCGGCCGGTGAGCCCGGCGTCGCCCATGGGACCGCCGATCGTGAATGCGCCGGTGCCGTTCACCAGGTAGGTCGTCCGCGCGTCGATGAGGCCGCCGCAGGCGGGCCGGACCACGTGCTCGATCACGTCGTCGCACAGGCGCGCGTAGGGGACGTCCGGGTCGTGCTGGGCCGCGACGACGACCTTGTCGACCCGCACGGGCTTGCCGTACGCGTACTCGACCGTGACCTGGCTCTTCCCGTCGGGCCGCAGATACGCGAGCTCGCCGCGCTTGCGGACATCGGCCAGACGGCGCGCGACGCGGTGGGCGAGCGTGATGGGCAGCGGCATGAGCTCGGGCGTCTCGTCGACGGCGAAGCCGAACATCATCCCCTGGTCGCCGGCGCCGAGCTCGTCCGGATCGACGCCCTCGCGGGACTCGAGCGCGTGGTCGACGCCCTGCGCGATCTCGGGCGACTGCGGCTTGATGGCCGAGATGACGCCGCAGGTCTGGTAGTCGAATCCCGTGGCGGCATCGGTGTAGCCGATGTCCCTGACGACATCACGGACGAGCCGCTGGAGATCTACGTAGCCGTGCGTCGTGATCTCGCCGAGCACGAAGACGGTGCCGGTGGTCGTGGCGGTCTCGCACGCGACGCGCGAATTCGGGTCCTGGCGCAGGAGCTCGTCGAGGACCGCGTCGGACACCTGGTCGCAGAGCTTGTCGGGGTGGCCCTCGGTGACGGACTCGCTCGTGAAGAGCACCCGGTCGGCGGCCATGAAGCTCGAGGCCACGGCTAGGTCCCCGCCTTCCACGAGCTCGCGTACACCCGCTGCTCCTCGGTCATCACGTCGATCTTCATGCCCATCGCCTCGAGCTTCAAGCGGGCGATCTCGCGGTCCAGGTCCTCCGGGACGCTGTACACCTGCGGCTCGAGCTTCGTCCGAAGCAGATGCTCGACGGCGAGCAGCTGGTTCGCGAACGACATGTCCATCACCGCGGCCGGGTTCGCCTCGGCGGCGACGTGGTTCAGGAGCCGGCCCTCGGCCAGCAGGAAGACGCTCTTGTCGGGCAGCCGGTACTCCTCCACGAACGGGCGCACCGTGCGCTTCGATCGCGCGAGCTTCTCGAGCGCCGGGATCTCGATCTCGTCGTTGAAGTGGCCGACGTTCGCGAGGATGGCGCCGTCCTTCAGGAGCGGGAAGTGGTCCTTCCCGAGGACGTTCAGGTTGCCCGTGGCGGTGAAGAAGAGGTTCCCCCGCTTCGCGGCCTCGGCGACCATGACGACCTCGTAGCCGTCCATCGCGGCCTCCAGCCCGCGCAGGGGCTCGATCTCGCAGATGAGGACGATCGCGCCCATGCCGCGGAGGCGCTCGGCGACGCCCCGCCCGACCCACCCGTAGCCGCATACGACCGCGGTCTTGCCGGCGATCAGGATGTTCGTCGCCCGCAGGAGCCCATCGATGCCGGACTGCCCGGTGCCGTACCGGTTGTCGAACATGTGCTTGGTCTGCGCCTCGTTCACCGCGACGATCGGATAGGCGAGCACGCCCTCCTTGGCCATCGCGCGGAGGCGGATGACGCCGGTCGTCGTCTCCTCGGTCCCGCCGCGGACGCCCGCGAGCAGGTCCTTGCGCTCGGTGTGCAGCAGCGTCACGACGTCCGCGCCGTCGTCCATGGTGATCTGGGGCTTCGTGTCGAGGACCGCCTGGATGTGCCGGTAGTACGTGTCGCGGTC
>MGON01000024.1:14210-14496 GCA_001795345.1 Chloroflexi bacterium RIFCSPLOWO2_02_FULL_71_16
GACGGCGATGCCGTCGCGCGCGACCAGCGCGGCCGCCGCGTCGTCCTGGGTCGACAGCGGGTTCGACGCGCAGAGGGCGACGCTCGCGCCGCCGTCGCGGAACGCCTGCACCAGGTTCGCGGTCTCGGTCGTCACGTGAAGGCAGGCCGCGATGCGGATGCCCTCGTACGGCCGCTCCTTCGACACGCGCTCGCGGATCTGCGCGAGGACCGGCATCTCCCGGGCGGCCCACTCCGTCCGTCGGCTGCCGAGGTCCGCGAGGCCGAGGTCGGCCACGTCCCACTTT
>MGON01000024.1:14507-16093 GCA_001795345.1 Chloroflexi bacterium RIFCSPLOWO2_02_FULL_71_16
AGATGTTCGTGATGCGCTCCCAGGGGGCGCGGCGCACGGCCGGCCCCTCGACGAAGCGCGCGTGGACGCGGTATCCGAGCCGCTCGTAGACGGCGATGGCGGCGGCGTTGTCCTCGCGGACGTTCAGAACGACGTCGCGGTGCTCCGCGAGCGCGGCCTCCGTCACGGCGGACGTCACCGTGGTGGCCATGCCGCGGTCGCGGTAGGGCATGCGCGTCAGGACGTTGCCGACCGCGGCTATGCCGGCGTCCTTCGAACGCACGTGTGTCCCGGCGGCCGACGCGATGCGGCCGTCCACGTACACGGCGCAGTAGATCTCACGGCGCAGGCGCTCCGCCGTGAAGTACGTCCGAGACGCCTCGCCGTAGAGCTCGACGACGTCCGCGAGCTGCTCCGGCCCGAGCCGCGTCACCTCGTGGCGGACGAGCGGCCGGAACGACCGCTCGCTCACGACCATGCGCTGCATCCGGTCCAGCCGATCGAAGCGGTACGTCTGCTCGATCGCGAGGCGGGCCGGCGGCGGCGCGGCGACGATGAGGCGGGGCTCACGGAGGCTCCGGAAGATGGCGGCCAGGCCCTCCGTTTCCCCCACCCCGAAGCAGGGGCGGAACGGCAGGACCTCGACCAGGAGCGCAGCGGCGACGACCTCTCCCCCGCGCCGCGCGACCCACCAGTGGGCGGTGTCGATGTTCGCGCTGTCGAGGTCCGCGAGCGCATACGCCGAGAGGAGACGGTCGCGCTCGAAGAAGGCGCGGACCTCGGTCTCGGGAGAGCGCTCATCGACGCGGATGTCTGGCACGAGCGGCGCCGCGGTCATCCGTCCTCCACCGGCTGATGGGGACACAGCGGGGCTCCGCCGTCCCGGATCGTTCGCGGAAAGTCTAGTCCATCGACCTTTGACGGCACCCGCCGTGATGCCGCGCACGAAGTAGCGCTGGAGCGGGAAGAAGGCGACCAGCGGCAGGCTCGTCGAGATGAACGCGGCGGCCGTGAGGAGCTGCCAGATCGCTAACGTGCCCGGGGTTCAGAACTCGATGAGCGTCGTGATCTCGTGGCCGCGCAGGCGGTCGCGGCCTTTCAGGAACTTCAGCTCGATGAGGAACGCCAGCCCGACGATCTCGCCCTGGAGCCGCTGCACCAGCTCGATCGTCCCCGCGACCGTGCCGCCGGTCGCGAGGAGATCGTCGACGATGAGCACCTTCTGGCCGGGCTGGATGGCGTCCTTGTGCATCTCCAGCGTCGCAGACCCGTACTCGAGGTCGTATTCGACGCTCACGACCTCCGCCGGGAGCTTGCCGAGCTTTCGAACGGGGACGAACCCGACGCCAAGCGCATACGCGATCGGTGCGCCGAAGATGAGACCGCGCGATTCCATGCCCACGACGACGTCGACCTTCTTGGCCCTGACCTGCGCGAGCAGGCCGTCGATGGCGGCCTTGAAGCTGGGCCCGTCCTTGAGCAGCGTGGTGATGTCCTTGAACAGGATCCCGGCCTTCGGGAAGTCGGGGATGTCGCGGATCTTCTCTGCGAGGTCGGTCTTCACCGCCGGGATCATACGGGCCTTGGCGGCAAAGCCGCCTTCTCCA
>MGON01000024.1:16112-24074 GCA_001795345.1 Chloroflexi bacterium RIFCSPLOWO2_02_FULL_71_16
GCCGGCACCCCCCGGACGCTAGCGCTCGGTATTCGCCTCGGGCCCGGCGGCGCCGAGGTGCTTGTCCTCGAAGAGCGCCTCGACGCGATACGTGATCCCGTCCGTGTGGACCACGGTGATGTTCGTGTTGGCGCTCGGCCTCGGGTGACGGTAGAGCTTCGGAAGCAGGCCGAGGAAGTGGCTCACGAGGATCCGCGTCGTCCCGCCGTGGCCGACGATGCAGATGCGCTTCCCGGGGCTCTCGGCCACGAGGCGATCGATGACCGTCGTCGTCCGCAGGAGCGCGGCCTCGAGCGATTCGCCACCCGGCCACTGGACGAAGCCCTCGGGGGTCCAGTCGGGGCGCTGGCGCAGGTCCTCGAAGGCGCGGCCCGCCGCCTCGCCGACGTCGATCTCCCGCAGCTCGGGGAACGCCTCGACGGGGACGCCGTGCCGGCGGGCGATGGCCGCGGCCGTGTCGCGCGCTCGGGAGAGGTCGCTGGAGGCGACGCGGTCGAAGGGGATCTTGGCCAGTGTGTCCGCGACGATCTCGGCCTGGCGGCGGCCGAGCTCCGTCAGCGGGCTGTCGGTCTGACCCGCGAAGCGACCGGTCGCGTTCGCCTCGCTCTCACCGTGGCGAACGAGGTAGAGCGTGGTCTCGGCGCGCGGCGCGCTCAGGCGGCGGCGCCCGGAAGGCCGACCTTGTCGGCGATATCGCTCCAGCCCATCACCCGCTCGATGAGCGAGTGCCCGACGTCGCGGTTCCACGGATGGTCGAACAGCCAGACGCGAGTGCCCGCCTCCGCCAGCGCGACCGAGATGGTGCGGTCGTCCTCGCAGAAGCGGTCGAGCTCGAGCTCCTGCGCGAGGCGGACCTTGTATCGGGCGGAGCTGCCGGCGTCGTAGCGGCCCGGCGCCCTGGTCGGATCGAAGTCGCCGGCCGGCTTCAGGTGGACCGCCTTCGCGTGGTCGAAGAGGCCCTTCTCGCGCAGCCAGGTCTCGGTGACGATCCGCCGCTTCTCGGCGCGCGCCGTGATGAAGTACAGCTCGTGCCCCGCCTCGACGAGCTGCTCGAGGACGATCGGGCAATCGGCGTACGGCTCGAGCGAGCCGAAGAAGTCGCCGTCGTACGTGCGGATCCGGAAGCGGTCCTTGTCCGCCGGCGAGACCTCGGTGAGCTCGTTCAGGGTGTGCCAGCCGGGCTCGGGCGGTAGCTCCACGCCGAACTCGTCGGCGAACCGCCGCAGGTACGGCAGGGCGCACTCCGCGATCACGTCGTCGATGTCGACGCCGATCCTCATGACACCAGCGTATTCAGAAGGCCGGTGAGCGCGTCACGCCGGTCGCCCCGGAAATGGAGCACCGAGAGGCGGATCTGGCGCTGGCCGACCTGCGCGCGCGGGAACGCCCGCAGCACGGCCGTTCGCAGCTCCGGCGTGATGTCGCTCCCCAGGCCGACGCGAAGCTCGGGTCCGCGCGAGCGGACCTCGACGGCGCCGGCGCGCATCGCGCGGAGCTTGACCTCGACGCCGTAGAGGAGGTTGCGGACCGGCTCGGGCGGGGCGCCGTAGCGGTCGCGCAGCTCCTCGCGCAGCGCGACCAGGTCGTCGAGCTCGCGCAGCTCGGCGATGCGGCGGTACGTCTCGAGCTTGCGCTGGCGGCTGGGGACGTAGTCGTCCGGGATCGCGGTGGAGAGCGCGAGGTCGACCGTGACCTCGGGCAGCTGGGCGGCCCTGGGAGCGCCGCGCAGCTCCTCGATCGACTCCTGGAGCAGCTGCGTGTAGAGCTCGAAGCCCACCGCGGTCACGTGCCCGTGCTGCTCCGCGCCGAGGATGTTCCCGGCGCCCCGGATCTCGAGGTCCTGCATCGCGATCTTGAACCCCGCCCCGAGCTCGCTGGCCTCGAACACCGCCTGCAGCCGCTTCCGGGCGTCCTCCGAGAGGCGCTCGCGCTTGTCGTAGAAGAGGTAGGCGTAGGCCTTCTCGGCGCTGCGGCCGACGCGCCCGCGAAGCTGATAGAGCTGCGCGAGGCCGAGGTGGCCGGCCCGGTCGATGGCGATCGTGTTCACGTTGGGGATGTCGAGGCCCGACTCGATGATCGTCGTGCAGACCAGGACGTCGTAGTCGCCGTCGGCGAAGCCGACCATGACCTTCTCCAGCTGCCGCTCGTTCATCTGGCCGTGCCCGACGACGTATGTCGCCTGAGGCACGAGCTTGCGGAGACGCTCCGTCTCCTGCTCGATCCCCATCACGCGGTTGTGCACGTAGTAGACCTGCCCGCCGCGGTCCAGCTCGCGCAGGATCGCCTCGCGCAGGAGCTCGCTCGTCTTCTCGACGACGTGCGTCTCGATGGGCTGGCGGTCCTCGGGCGGCGTCTCGATGGAGCTGATGTCGCGGATCCCGGACAGCGCCATGTGGAGCGTGCGCGGGATGGGCGTGGCCGTCATCGAGAGCACGTGCACCTCGGTGCGCATCTGCTTCAGGCGCTCCTTGTGCTTGACGCCGAAGCGGTGCTCCTCATCGATGACCAGCAGGCCGAGGTCGCGGAAAAGCACGTCCTTCTGCAGGACGCGGTGCGTGCCGATGACGATGTCGACGTCCCCCGCGGCGAGGCGCTCGACGATCTCCCTCTGCTCGGCGGGTGACCGGAAGCGCGACAGCATCTCGATCTTCACCGGGAAGGTCTCGAGGCGCTCGGAGAACGTCTCGAAGTGCTGCTGCGCGAGGACCGTCGTCGGGACCAGCACGGCGACCTGCTTCCCGTCCTGCACCGCCTTGAACGCGGCGCGCAGCGCCACCTCGGTCTTGCCGTATCCGACGTCCCCGACGATCAGCCGGTCCATCGGGCGCGCCTTCTCGAGGTCGCGCTTGGTGTCCTCGATGGCCTGCAGCTGGTCGGGCGTCTCGGTGAACGGGAACGCGTTCTCGAGCTCGACCTGCCACGGCGTGTCCGCGGAGATCGCGGGCGCGTGGACCGTCTCACGCTCGGCGTACAGCCTGAGGAGCTCGCGCGCGATGTCCTCGGCGGCCTTCTTCGCGCGGCGCTTGGTCCGCAGCCAGTCCGAGCCGCCCATGGCGCTCAGCGCGGGCGGCGTGCCGCCGACGTAGCGCGTGATCTTGTCGATGCGCTCCGTGGGCAGGGACGTGAGCCCGTCGGCGAAGCGCAGCTCGAGGTACTCGCGCAGGACGCCGGCGACCTCCTTCTCGGTGAACCGCTCGAAGAGCGCGATGCCGCGGTCCTCGTGGACGACGTGGTCGCCTGGCCGCAGATCCGAGAGGAGCGAGCCCATGGCGACTCGACGGCGGCGCCGCACCGGGTGGCGCGGCTTGCGGAAGCCGAAGATCTCGGCGTCCGTGAAGACGCGGACGCGCAGCTCGGGCAGGGCGAACCCCTCGGCCAGCGGGACGTGCAGGACCGCCAGCTCGCCGTCGGCGGGGGGCTCCGGGAGCTCCTCTCGCGCGGTCACGAACAGGTCGCGCTCGCCGAGGAGATCCGCGACACGCGCGGCCTGGGGCGTGGCGACGATGCGCGTGTCAGTCCCGCTCACGGCGACCTCGCGGAGGAACGCGTCGAGCCGGCCGGCATAGCTCGTGACCCCGGTCCAGCCGAGAGGGAGCGCATCGCGCCCGGCGCCGATACGGATCAGGCCGCGCGCGGCGGCGGCCTGCTCGACGCGGTCGCGCGCCACGTACGGCGGCGGGAACATGCCGACGGCGAGTCCCTGCTGGCGCAGCTCCTCGCGCCTCTCTTCGGCGAGCTGCTCGTGGGTGTCCCAGGCGAGATCGAGCTCGACCGTGTCCTCGAACACGACGGTCGCGCGCGCCGGGAGGTGGTCGAGGACGGAGGCGGCGGCTCCGAGGAGCGGCGCGAAGGCCTCGAGGCCCGCCGCATAGGCGCGCTGGCGCAGCGGCTCGATGACCGCGCCGTATGGTCCCAGCTCCTCGTGGCCGGCCAGATCCTCCCAGCCCTGCTTGGCGAGGCGCTCGGCGAGCGCCGGCGCGTCGTCGAGGGCGATCTCTCGCGCGGGCAGCACGGTCACCGCCTCCAGCGGCTCCTGGGACCGCTGCGTGACCGGGTCGAACGCGCGGATCGTCTCCACGTCGTCACCGAACAGCTCGATGCGCACGGGCCGCTCGGCCCCGGCGGGGTGCACGTCCACGATGCCGCCGCGGCGCGAGAAGTGGCCGGGCTCGACGACCTCGGGCACCGGCTCGTAGCCGATCGCGGTGAGCCAGAGCGCGGTCTCCCGCCAGGGCAGCCTGTCGCCCGGCCGCAGGACGCGCGACCGGCCGGCCAGGGCGTCCGCCGCGATGGTGTGCTGGAGCAGCCCGCGCAGCGGCGTGATCAGGGCGACCGGCTCTTCCGACCGCAGGCGCCACAGCGCCATGAGGCGCTGGTGGACCGCGCTCTGCGAGGGCGCCGAGGCCTCGAACGGCATCGTCTCGCGCTCCGGGAAGGCGACCACGCGGTCCTCGCCCAGCCAGCCGGCGAGCTCCGCGCGCCAGCGCCGCGCGCGCTCGTCGGTGGGCGCGACCAGGAGCAGCGTGCGGCCGAGGCGCGCGACGACCGCGGCCCACGCGAACGCCCGCGCGCCGCCGTTCGCCTCGCTCAGCACCACGCGCTCGCCGGCCTCGATGCGTCCCGCGAGCTCCCGGAAGCGCTCGCTCCGGTCGGCGAGAGCGAGGGCGCCGCCTAGGCGCGCAAGTGGCCGGCTCGCGCCGTCGCGCTCGCCGGTGACGCTCGCGCCGGCCGCCGTCTCGCGCGCCATCACTCCGCCTTCTCCGCGTTCCAGCGGCTCATCGCAGCCTCGAGCCCGTCCCGGATGGCGACCTCGACCGCCTCGGCCGCGCGGACGACCATCGCCTCGGCGGCGTCGCGCTCGTCGGCTTCGAACGGCGTGAGCACGTGGTCGGCGAGGTCCCGCGGCATCTCGGCTCCCGCGTCGGCCGGCGCGACGCCACACCGGACCCGGGGGAAGCCCTCCCCGATCTCGCGCACGATCGAGCGCATCCCGTTGTGGGTCCCCGGCCCGCCCTTCGCGCGCACGCGGATCTTCCCGAGCGGCAGGTCCACATCGTCGTACACCACGATGAGGTCCTCCGGCTCGAGCGAATAGCGATCCAGGAGCTTGCCGACCGCGCGGCCGCTGTCGTTCATGAACGTGTGCGGGCGGGCGATCGCCACCCTCACGCCTCCGAGCGTTCCCTCGGCGATGCGCGAGTCGGCGGCCTTGGTGCTGAACTCGAGCCGGGCGCGCTTCGCCAGGCGCGAGGCGACCTGGAAGCCGACGTTGTGGCGCGTGGCGGCATAGCCGTCGCCCGGATTGCCCAGGCCAACGATGAGCCGGTCGGCTTTGGGCCGTTCCCCGCCGAAGAGTCTTCCGAGTCGCAACGTTCCTCCCGTAGACGCCGAAACGGGCCGCATTCCCCGAATGCGGCCCTGAGCTCGTGATCCGCGTGTGATGTCAGGATAGCCCGATGCGAGCTCGACCGATGACCGCCGAAGAGCAGGGAAAGTGGCGCGCCGAAGGCGCGCCGACAAACCGGCTCCGGTCAAGATAGGGAGAAAAGTGCGCTTCCCGCCATTCGAGATGGAGCGAATGCAGAGCACGTGGGAGCACCGCGTGCGCTACGACCTCTCGGAGTCCGGCGTCGAGCCGCTCACGCTCGCGGAGATCGCGACCGAGCTCGGGGCGCTGGGCGAGCAGCGCCTCGGCTACGCGGAGGGCACCGGACGCGAGGCTACGAGGGCTCTGGTCGCGGCGCTGCATCCGGGCGCGACGCCGGACGACGTGCTCATCACGACGGGGACCAGCGAGGCGAACCTCCTAGCACTCTCGACCATCGTCGAGCCCGGGGACGACGTCGTGATCGTCCTTCCCAACTACATGCAGCTGCACGGGCTAGCCCGCGGCCTCGGCGCGAACGTGCGCGAGGTCTGGCTGCACGAGGACGAGGGCTGGTCGCTCGACCTCGGCCGCCTGCGCGCCGCGATGACCGCGCGCACGAAGGTCGTCTGCGTGTGCACGCCGAACAACCCGACCGGCCAGATCCTCTCCGCCGCGGATCTCGACGCCGTGGCCGACGTCGCGCGCGACCACGGGGCCTGGGTCCTGTCGGACGAGGTGTACCGCGGGGCCGAGCACAACGGCGTCCAGAGCGCCAGCGCCTGGGGCCGCCGCGAGCGGACGATCGTCACGGGCGGCCTCTCGAAGGCGTACGGGCTGCCGGGCCTGCGGATCGGCTGGCTCGTCGCGCCGGCGGACCAGGTGCGGGCCGCGTGGGCGCAGAAGGACTACACGACCATCGCGAGCGCGACGGTCTCCGAGGTGCTGGCCGAGGTCGCGCTCCGCAAGCGGGACGCGCTCCTCGAGCGCACGCGCGGGATCCTGAACGCCCGCTGGCCCGTGCTGGAGGGGTGGGCCAGGGACCATGCCCCGCTGCTCCACTGGACGCGGCCGCAGGCCGGCGCCATCTGCTTCTTCGGATACTCGTACGACATCGACTCGGTGCCGTTCGTCGACCGGCTCATCCGCGAGCGCAGCACGATGGTCGTCCCGGGGGCGCACTTCCTCTCCGAGCGCCACCTGCGCATCGGCTTCGGGACGCCGGAGGCGACGCTGCGCGCGGGCCTCGCGGAGATCGACGCGGAGCTCGCCGCCATCGCGTAGGTGGTCAGCCGGCCCCCAGCTCCTCGCGCGCCTCTTCGCTCTCCTCGTGCTTGGGGATGAGCGTCATGGTCGATATCGCGCCGAGCACGGCGAAGCCCGCGCCGACCGTGAACGCCAGGGGGATCGAGAGGGCGACCAGCGGCCCGCCGATGCCCGACCCGAACGGGATCCCGGAGTAGTTGAGGTACATCGAGACCGCGAAGGCGCGCCCGAACCAGGCCGGGTCGGTGCGGCGCTGGCGAAGCGAGAAGAGCGCGACGTCCAGCGGACCGATGCCGAACCCGAGGATGGTGACCGCGAGGGCGACCGCGGCAAGCGTGTCGGCGCGCGCGAGCAGCAGCACAGCGCCCGCGACCGCCAGCATGGACAGCGCAAGGAGCTGTCTCTCGCGGCCCTCGCTGCCGAGGCGTCCGGTCGCCATCGCCGCGACCAGACCGGCGATGCCCATCAGCGCCCACAGCTGGCCGACGTGCGCGGCGTTGCCGCCGAGATGCTCGATGACGAGGACCGGGAGCGCGACGATCGCGATCCCATGCGCGAGGTTCGCGGTGGACACCCCCGCCGCCAGGCCGCGCAGGGTGGGATGCCGCAGCACGTAGCGCACGCCGTCGAGCGACTCCTGGAGCAGCCGCCCGCCCGGAACGGGATCGCGCGGGTCGCGCAGCCCGAACAGGACGACCGCGGCGGCGAGATGCAGGACCGCCGTTGCGACGAGCGCCATGTGCGCGCCCGCCAGGGCCGCGATCACCCCCGCGATCGGCGCGCCGATGATCGACGTGAGCGTGTATCCGCCACTGTCGACCGCGTTCGCCCGGTCCCAGAGGTGCCGCGGCACGATGAGCGGGAAGAGCGACCTCGCGCCCGCGTGACCGACCGGGTTGGTGAGCGACGTCGCCGTGACGATGACCAGCATGAGCGGGACGCTCAGCAGGCCGCCCATCGCGACCCCGGCGAGCGCGGAGAGGAAGATCGCTGAAGCGATGTAGTCGAGGATCATGAGCCGCACCCGGCCGTGACGGTCCAGGAGCGCGCCCGCGACCGGCGCGATGAGGATCCCGGGCGCGATCGACAGGAACACCGCGAGCCCCGCCAGCTCCGGCGAGCGGAAGCGCTCGAGCACGAAGAGGACGAGGGCCAGCTGCCACATCGCGCCCGCGATGCGCGAGAACAGCGAGGTGATCGCGAGACGAGGGAACTCCGGGACCCCGAACACGGCGCGGTAGGAGACGACGTTCACGCACCGATCGTGTCATGCGCCGACGCCGCCGTCCGCGTCGGCCGCGACAGTTCCTCGGCAGGTCAGCGGGGCGAGA
>MGON01000024.1:24148-25993 GCA_001795345.1 Chloroflexi bacterium RIFCSPLOWO2_02_FULL_71_16
GCGAGATGCTGAAAGGCACGCCGTAAGGACTCACGAGCACGCCGTCACCACCGGCCAGGTAATGGCGGAACAGGCCCTCAGGCCGCGCGAAATAGAGGTGCGCGCCGTCGCCGCTCCACCCCGCGAAGCGGCCGGGCGCGGTGGCCACGACCTCACCGGACAGGGCATCGAGGACCTCCGTGATGACCGACGGGCCGCGGCCGAGATCCTCGGCGTTCGACGCGGGGAAGGGACCGACCTCGCGGGCCAGAAGATCGCCCCGTGGCGACCACTCCGCCCCCCAGAAGCCGCGCCGTTCGTCAGAGGGGAACACGCGCATTACGGCGCCGTCCGAGGTACGGAGCACGACGACGCCGTGCGCCCGCTGTGTGCCGACCCGATAGACGTTGACCGAGAAGTACGTGCCGCTGGGCGGCCCGCTCACCCCGTACATCGAGAGCGGCGAGCCGATCGCAGCCAGACGCGGATCCGCCGCAAGCGCTGACGCGTGGACGATCACCCGTCGCCCGGTCGGTCCAAGAACGTCAACGCGCTGAGCCGATGGCGCCGCGGCACCCGCGGGCGGTGTGCCGGCAACGACGAGCAGGCCGCGATCGGTCCAGAAGGCGCTGTGGCCCTCGATGAGCGACGACTCCGCGATCCGATCGACCTCTCGGACCTCGATCTCCGCCCCTCGGGCCGCCCAGACCGTCATGGCGATCTCGCGCCCGTCGGGAGACCACGTCGGGCTGTCGCCGCGCGCCGGCGCTCGCTGGAGCGTCTGGCCGGAGCGAGCGAAGACGACCAGCTCGCTCGAGGCGGGATCGCTCCCATTGACGATCACCGCTAGCTTCTCGCCGTCACGCGACCACGTCGGTCGGCCGATCCATCGCTCGGGACCCGCGCTGAGGATCTGCCGAGGCGGTCCCTGAGCGTCGACCAGCCACAGGGTCCCGCCAAGGACGAACGCGGACGGCGCTGACACCCCGTTCACGGGTCCGGAGGAGCGAAGAGGCTTCACGCCTTCAGCGCGGCGCCACAGCTCGGCGTCGTACACGCGATCCAGCAGGACGGTCAGGCCGGGTGACGGCGTGTACAGATCGCTCGTCGGCGAGATGAGGCTCGGGTCGACGCGGAGGACGCGGTCCCCCGTGACGGCGATGACGAGCCGATCCGAGATCGGCTCGAACTCGCGGATGACGCCCGCGGACCAGGGAAGCGTCAGCCGAGGCTCGCCGAGCACCTCGGCGCTCCCGGAGCGGGACACGACGAACCGATCGTCGACCCACCTGCCGAGGAGCCGGATCTCGGACGCCTGGTCCCCGCGCTCGCGCCGGACGTCGCTTCCGTCGAGCGCCATGCTCCAGATGCCACCGGAGCCGTGCGGCATGCCGCCGGCCGTGAATTGCCCCGCGCCGGACCCGCCCGCGACGTAAAGCCGGCCATCGCGACCGATCTGCGGTGAGACCGCCAGCATGCCCGTCACCGGCCGCAGCTCGAGGCGCGGCGCGACCAGGACCACGCCGATGAAGCCGCCCATGGTCTCGATCAGGAGCTCGTCCTCGTCGATCCACGGTCCGGCGAGCGCGTCGCCCATCTCGGTGAGCCGACGCCAGCTCCCGGTCGCGAGCTCGACCGACCACACGTCGCTCTCGCGCGATGCGCCGCCCGCGTCGCGCATTGACAGCGCGATCCGCGCGCCGTCCGTAGACCACGTGTACCCCACGATCGCGCGACCGTCCTCGGTCAGCTCCTTCGACAGCGGGATGGCGAGCTCACTGTCGACGAGCGGGGCGATCACCAGCGTCGTGCGCTCGCGCACGTACGCGACCGCCCCTCCATCGGGCCGCCATCGCGTCAGCGACG
>MGON01000025.1:0-3896 GCA_001795345.1 Chloroflexi bacterium RIFCSPLOWO2_02_FULL_71_16
CCCACGCGCGCCAGGCGCGGCATGCTCTTGAGGGCGTCCTTCAGCGTCAATTCGCCGCGTGCGACCCGGCGCTGCGTCTCCGCCCAGTGCTTCACGTCGATCGAGGCGCGATAGGCCTCGGGCAGCCGGTCGATCACGTGCCGGATGTAGAGCTCGACGTCCTCGAAGCGCTCCCCGCCGAAGCCGATGAGCTGGAAGGCGTGCTCGCCCCGGCGCCGGAAGAATCCTTGGTGGGGCATCCTCAGCATGTCCTCGTCCCACGAGATGCCGTCGTACCGGCCGCGGTCCGCCTTGAGCCGGGCGTAGATGCGGTCCACCTCGTCACGGTCCTTCTTGGGGTATCGCGCGCGCAGGTGGCGGACGTTCAGGTCGTCCAGCATCCCCTCGCACTCGGCGTAGTAGTCGTCCAGCGCCTGGCGGTTGGTCTTGTCCTACGGTCCGACCACGCGAGGTCAGATCGGCCGGATCTCAGGGGGCGCCGGCGGCTCCCATGGAGCTTGGTCTCGCGAAAAACGCCACAAAGCTCGATTCGTTCTCGCACTTGTGCCTGCGGACACGGCGAACACGGCGGCGGCGGCCACGACCGCCATCGGCCCACCGACGAAGCCAGACAGAAAGCCGCTCTGCGTCTCAGCGAACTTCCCGAGGCCGCCGGTCACCATCCGTGTCGTCCCCAGCACGCGGCCCCGCATCCGGCCCGGGGTGGTCAAGTAGATAACGCTCTGCCGCGTGACCGATACCAAGACGTCGAAGAGGCCAATGATCGCCAGCGCTGCAAGCGACATGACGTACTCGCGGGAGACAGCGAACAAGATGAGCGCGGCTGCATACGCGAAGGTGCAGATCACGATGAATCGGCCTTGCCGCATCGTGTGGCCAGCGATCAATAGGTAGCCCAGGCCAGCAAGCGCTCCAAAGCCAGGTGCCGACAAGAGACCGCCTAGCCCTTCGGGGCCCACGTCGAGCACTTGGCGGCCGATGATGGTGATCATCACAGCATTCATTTGGAACAGGCCAAAGACAGCTTCCATCTTGAGCAGCCCGCCGACTACGGGCGCGTCCATGATGTAGCGCGCACCTGCGGTCAGCTCGCTGCGGATCGAGGAGCCAGCCACCGCGGTCCGCGGAGCGACACCGCGGATCGCGACGATGGCGGCCATCAAGGCAAGGAACGTCGCGGCATTGAGGAAGAAGGGCACGGCTACTCCAAGCGTCGCGATGGCAGTACCGCCGACCGATGGACCGATGAATCTTGCCGTGCGGCCCGCCATGGCCGTCAGCGTGACTGCCTCCGCACGATACGAACGCGGGACGAGTCGCGGGAACATCGCTTGTCGCGCAGCCGCATCGAAGGCCTCCACCGCGGCTTGGACCGCGACCTGGAGGTAAACGTGCCAGAGTTGAACGAGTCCGGCGGCGACCACTAGGCCTAGGCCGAGCGACGCGACTAGCGCGAGGGCCTGGGTCACAACGAGAAGCCTGCGCTGATCTACGCGATCAGCGACGACACCAGCGATCGGTCCGAGGACGATGGCCGGGATCCCCCGGAATAGACCAATAAGGCCGAGCAACGCCGCTGAGTCGGTGAGTTCGGATACCAGCCAGACCACACCGATCAGCTCGACCCATCGCCCGGAGTTGGACGTTGTGAGGCCGACCCAGTAGAGAGCAAAGTTTCTGAAACCGAGGGGCGCTAGGCCGCGAGGCAGGTTGATGAAGGGTCGCAGTTCATGCGATGGCGCGCTCAATCAGAGGATCATGCGCTCTGCCGTATGTTGATGAGCGGGGACGCACAAGCGACGGCGAAGGCGCGGCGCCGGAGCAGGTGTGGCTGCCAGTGCGCTTCCTCGCAGGAACGCCGCGGGAGTTCCAGGCTCCGCCGCATCAGGCTGCTGGGACCACCTCCCGTATCGAATGGTCTTACCATTCGCCTTCGGGACGCAACCGCCCGATGAGGGGGTGAGACTGGACCGCATGACAAAGCAGCTCCTCACGCTCCGAGTGAACGGCGAGACGCACACCGTCGCGGCCGAGCCGCACCACACCCTCCTCGAGGTGCTGCGGGAAGAGCTCGGCCTCACGGGTACGAAGCACGGCTGCGAGCTCGGCGAATGCGGTGCGTGCACGGTCCTCGTGGACGGAATGCCCGTCCTGTCCTGCCTCACGCTGCCGACCCTGCTCGACGAGCGATCCGAGATCGTCACCGTCGAAGGGCTCGCGCGCGGCCCCGATCTGCATCCACTCCAGGTAGCGTTCGCGGAGGAGGCGGCGGCCCAGTGCGGCTACTGCACCCCGGGGATCCTCATGGCGGCGAAGGCACTGCTCGACCGGACCACGACCCCGTCCCGCGAGGAGATGGCGCAGGCGATCGCCGGCAACCTCTGCCGCTGCACCGGCTACACCGCGATCTACGAGGCCATCGACAAGGCCGCGGAGCGCATGCGATGAGTGAATTCAGCGTGGTCGGTCGTCGGCTTCCGAAGGTGAACGTGTGGGGGCATCTCACGGGCACGGCCAGGTACGCCGACGACGTCCAGCTCCCGCGCATGCTCTACGGCCGCCTGCTCCGGTCGACCCAGGCGCACGCGCGCATCAGGAGCATCGACGTCTCGCGCGCGCTCGCCCACCCCGGTGTCGTCGCCGTCTGTACCGGTGCTGACATGCCCGAGCTCATGGGCATCATGCCTTCGACGCAGGACGAGACAGCTCTCGCGGTCGGCAAGGTCCGCTACGTCGGCGAGCCCGTCGCCGCCGTCGCCGCGGTCGACGAGGACACCGCGTTCGACGCGCTGTCCCTGATCGACGTCGACTACGAGCCGCTCGAGCCGATCCTCAGCATCGAGGAGGCGCTCACGCGCGAGGACGTTCGGATCCACGAGGCCTCCGGCCGTCCGGCCAACGTGTTCAAGGAGGTCCACCTCGAGTTCGGCGACGTAGCGGGCGGCTTCGCCGAGGCCGACCACAAGCGCGACGACTGGTACTTCTTCGAGGGCACGAACCACGCGGCGATCGAGACGCATTCGGCGGTCGCGTCGTACGACGGCGACGCCAAGCTCACCCTCTGGACGTGCACGCAGGTGCCCCACTACCTGCACCGCGAGCTCGAGAAGGTCCTCGGCCTGGCTCGATCGCGCATCCGCGTGATCGCGACCCCGAACGGAGGCGCGTTCGGCGGCAAGAGCGACCCCTTCGCGCACGAGTTCGCGGCGTGCCTCCTCTCGATGCGCACGAAGCGGCCCGTGAAGCTCACGCTCGACCGCGAGGAGGTCTTCTACGCGCACCGCGGCCGCCACCCCGTCCTCATGCGCCTGCGGACCGGCGTGAAGAAGGACGGCGAGATCACGGCCGTCCATTTCGAGAGCTACCTCGACGGCGGCGCCTACGCCTCGTACGGGATCGCGACGACCTACTACACCGGCGCGCTCATGACCGTGACGTACCGCATCCCCGCGTACAAGTTCGACGGGGTCCGCGTGTACACGAACAAGCCGCCCTGCGGCCCCAAGCGCGGTCACGGGACGACGCAGCCGCGGTTCGCGCTCGAGTCCCAGCTCGACGCGATCGCGGCCGACCTGGGTCTCGATCCGATCGCCTACCGCAAGAGGATCCTGCAGCCGGCGAACAGCCGGACGGTCAACGAGCTGCGGGTCACCACCATGGGCCTGGGCCAGTGCCTGGACGACCTGCAGCGCGAGACCCGCTTCAGCGAGAAGCACGGGCAGCTGCCCCGTGGCAAGGGCGTCGGCGTGGCCGGCAGCGCGTACATCTCGGGCGCCGGGCTGCCCATCTACTGGAACGAGATGCCCCATTCGGGCGCGTCCGTGAAGATCGACCGCGGAGGCGGGGTCACCGTGTACTGCGGCACCGCGGAGATCGGGCAGGGCTCGGACATGGTC
>MGON01000025.1:3919-16438 GCA_001795345.1 Chloroflexi bacterium RIFCSPLOWO2_02_FULL_71_16
GCTCGGAGTGCTCCCCGAGGACGTGCACGTCGTCTCGGGCGACACGTCGCTGGCGCCCGTGGACCTCGGGTCCTACTCGAGCCGCGTGACGCTCATGGCCGGGAACGCGGTGCGCCAGGCGGCGGAGCGGCTGCGCGCGCAGCTCGTCGACACCGCCGCGGCGAAGCTCGAGGTCCCGGCCGAGCGGGTCGCGCTCGCGCACCGGAAGGTCTACGACCGGGCCAACCCGTCGAAGGCGCTGTCATTCCCGGAGGCGGCGGTGCTCGCGGAGTCGAAGCACGGGACGCTCGTCTCGGTCGGCTCTTACAAGCCGCCGAAGGGCATCGGCGGCGACTACAAGGGTGCCGGCGTCGGGCCGAGCCCGGCGTACTCGTACCAGGCCGCGGTAGCCGAGGTGAGCGTCGACCTCGAGACGGGCGTGGTGACCGTGGACCGGATCACGACGGCCCACGACTGCGGCCGCGCCCTCAACCCGCCGAGCGTGGAGGGGCAGATCGAGGGCGCGGCCTACATGGGGTACGGCGAGGCCATCGCCGAGGAGCAGGTGTTCCGCGGCGGCCTGCACAAGAAGCCGTCGCTCCTGGACTACAAGCTGCCGACGTCGCTCGACACGCCCGAGCTGCGCGCGATCGTGGTGGAGACGGTGGACGCGGAGGGGCCCTTCGGGGCGAAGGAGGCCGGCGAGGGGCCGCTCAACCCGGTGATCCCGGCGATCGCGAACGCCGTGTACGACGCGATCGGGGTGCGGTTCGACGAGACGCCGATCACCGCGGCCAAGGTCCTCGACGCGCTCCAGAAGCAGAAGCACCGGGTCGGGCCCGACGGCCTCGGCTCGCGCGGCAAGGACGCGCGCGCGGCGCTCCGCCGGCTCCAGGCGAGCACGGCCGAGCGCGAGCGCAAGCGCCGCTGATGCTTCGGCTGCCGCGGTTCCGCATGGCCGTCCCGCCGACGCTCGACGAGGCGACCCGCATGCTCCGCGACCTGGGCGCGCACGAGCAGGACCCCGGCGCCGTCGGGACGCTCGGACTGCGCGTCATGGCCGTCGCCGGAGGCACCGACCTCTACCCCAACATGAAGCGGCGGCAGTTCACGCCCGAGGTGCTCGTCTCGCTCGGCCGTGCCGTCGACCGCACGATCCCATCGAAGACCGCGAGCGGCGCCGGCGCTGACACCTTCCGCATCGGCGCGGGCGCGACGCTCACGCAGATAGCGGAGCACCCGGTGGTGCGAGCGCGCTACGCCGCGCTCGCGACCGCCGCCGGGCTCGTGAGCACGCCCCAGCTGCGGAACATGGGCACCATCGGCGGGAACGTCTGCCTGGACACGCGCTGCAACTGGTACAACGAGTCGCTCTTCTGGCGGACCGCCGAGGGCTTCTGCATGAAGACCCACCCCGACGTGGTCTGCCGCGTGGCCACGTCCAGCCCGCGGTGCCTGGCGGTGGCCAGCGCCGACACGGTACCGGCGCTCATGGTCCTCGGGGCGTGGGTACGCGTCCGGAGCGCGGACGCGGAGCGCGAGGTGGAGCTCGCCCACCTCTACCAGGAGGACGGGATGCGGTACCTGACGATCCGCCGCGACGAGATCGTGACCGAGGTCAGGCTCCCCGTCGCCGAGGGGTGGCGGAGCACATATCTCAAGGCGCGTGACCGCGGCTCCTTCGACTTCCCGATCGTCGGGCTCGCGGCTGCGGTGCGCATGGATGGCAGGACCGTCGCGGACGCGCGCATCGCGGTCACGGCCGTGGCGTCGCGGCCCATCCTCGTGGAGGCGGCGCGAACGGCGCTCGTCGGCTCGAGGATGGAGGACGAGGCCATCGCGGCCGCGGCCGAAGCCGCCTTCAAGTCGGCGCGCCCCATGGACAACACCTCGAGCACCATCGCCCAGCGCAAGCGCACCGTCTCCGTCTTCGCGACGCGCGCGCTGCGCGAGCTGCGCGACGGCGCGGCAGCCAGCGCGGCCTAGCGATGGGCTCGCTGGCGATCGTGCCCGCCGCCGGCGCGGCCGAGCGCTTCGGCGGCGCGAAGCTGCTGGCGAGCGTGGGCGGCGACAAGCTGCTCGAGCGGACCATCCGCGCGCTCCTGGACGGCGGCGTGGACCGCGTAGTGGTCGTCCTGGGGCCGGACGCGAAGGACATCCGGAATGGCGTGCCGGCGCTCGAGGCGAGAGGCGTGCGGGTCGCCACCAACCGGCGTCCCGAGCGCGGGATGCTCTCCTCCATCCAAACCGGCCTGCGCGAGGCCAGCGGCGATCCGATCCTGGTGCTGCCCGGCGACATGCCCTACGTCGAGCCGGCGACGGTGTCGGCGCTGGTGCGCGAGCAGGCGCAGCGCGGCGGCATCGTCTCGCCGCGGTTCGAAGGCAAGCGCGGCCATCCCGTGGTCATCCCCGGCGCCCTCAAGGACGAGATCCTCGCGGCGGGCGATGGCGCGACGCTCCATGACGTCCTCCGTGCGCACGCCAGCGATCGGGTCGACCTCGATGTCTACGACCGAGGAGTGATCCGCGACGTCGACGTGCCCTCCGACCTGGAGCCCGCGCCTTGAGCGAGGTCTACTCGCGCGGCCAGCCGCGCATCTAGCCGACCGGCGCGCCCGCGTTGTTCAGGATCCGGAGCGCGTTCCCGCCGAAGATCGCGGCGCGCTCGGCCTCGGGCGCGTCCAGCTCGGCGATGGAGCTGACCGCGCGGTCGATCGACCCGAGCAGGTGTGGGTAGTCGCTCCCCATGAGCATGTGATCCGCGCCGACGAGACCGCGGACGTACTGGAGCGCGGGCTGGCTGAACGAGACCGTGTCGAAGTGCAGCCGCCGCAGGTACGTGCTCGGGAGCTCGTCGATGTTCGCGCGGCACTCCGCGAAGTCGCGGAACCCGTTGTCCATCCGCTCCATCAGGTACGGGACCGCGCCCCCGAGATGGCCCACGATCCAGCGGATCCCCGAGAGGTCGCGCAGCAGGCCCGAGTAGCACAGCTTCGCGATGGCGAGCGTCGTGTCGAACGGGAACCCGACGATGGGACCGAGCACGAACTCGGCGAAGGGCTCGGACGCCGCCGGGATCATCGGATGGAGGAAGACGCAGACGCCCATGCGGTGGGCCTCCTCGAGCACCGGCCGGTAGCGCGGATCGGTCAGCGGCCGGCCGTTCACGTTGCTGAGCAGGATCACGCCGTTCAGCTTCAGCCGGTCGATCGCCCGGTGGAGCTCGGCGACCGCCGCGTCGGGCTCGTCCATGGGAAGCGAGGCGAAACCCTTGAGACGCGCCGGATGGCGCGAGATGACGTCGGCGTAGGCGTCGTTCACCAGGCGGGCGACGGCCGGCTGGTCCTTCGCCTCGGCGAAGTACACGTTCGGTGTCGAGAGCGAGAGCACGGCGACGTCGATCCCGACGCGGTCCATGTCCTCGAGCCGCTTCCCGACGTCGGTCATCGGTGGCGTGATGCCGAAGAAGCGGGAGCCGCGGTACTTGATGATCCGGCGCCCGGTCGGATCGGTGCCGAAGGAGAACTCCGAGCGGCCGCGCTCGATCAGCCGGAAGAACTCGTCCGGGTAGTGGTGCGTGTGGACGTCGATCCGCACGTGCGGACGATAGCCGCGGCCGGCCCCGCGGCGCGGGGCCTTTCGACCCTGCTCGTGAGATGCCCGGCGCGGTACCGTGAGGCCATGCCGCGGATCATCGTCTCGGTCGGGAAGGGCGGCGTCGGTAAGACGAGCATCGCGGCCGCGACGGCGCTGCTGTGCGCCGAGCGGGGGCTGCGGACCATCGTCCTCTCGACTGACATAGCGCACAGCCTGGCCGACTGCTTCGACGTGGAGCTGGGGCCGGAGCCGACGCCGATCGTCCCGAGCCTGTGGGGCCAGCAGTCGGACGTCTACCACAACATCCGCAAGTACTGGGGCACGATCCAGGAGTACGTCGCGAGCGTCTTCCAGTGGCGGGGCCTCGACGAGATGATGGCTGAGGAGCTGACGGCGATCCCCGGGATGGACGAGCTCGCGAGCCTGCTCTGGGTCGCCGAGCACCACGACCGCGGCGAGTACGACGTCATCGTGGTCGATGCCGCCCCGACCGGCGAGACCCTGCGCCTGCTGTCGCTGCCGGAGGCGGGCCGCTGGTGGCTCGAGAAGATCCTGCCGATCCAGCGGCGCGTCGCGCAGATCGCGGGGCCCATCGTCCGGCGGACGATCGGCATGCCGGTCCCGAGCCGGGGCGTCTACGACGCGGGTGAGGAGCTGTTCCACAAGCTCGAGCACATGCGCGAGCTCCTCGCGGACGACCAGACGAGCTCCGTGCGGATGGTCCTCAACCTCGAGAAGATGGTCATCAAGGAGTCCCAGCGCGCCTTCACGTACTTCCACCTGTACGGCTACCTCGTGGACCTGGTCATCGCGAACCGCGTGCTCCCCGAGGGCACCGGCGCCTACTTCGAGGCGTGGCGCGAGAGCCAGCAGCGCTACCGCCCGCTGGTGGACGAGTCGTTCGCGCCGGTCCCGGTCCGCACCGTGCCGTTCTTCGACCAGGAGGTCGTGGGGCTGCCGATGCTGCGGCGGGTCGGCGAGGCGCTCTTCGGCGAGGACGACCCGACGGCGTTCTTCTTCCGGGGCCGTCCCTACGAGGTCCTGCGCGAGGATGGCGAGATGGTCCTCGCGATGGAGCTACCGTTCTCCACCAGGGAGGACGTGAAGCTGACGCGCAACGCCGACGAGCTGGTCCTGCAGGTCGGGTCGTGGCGCCGCAACCTCATCCTGCCGCGCATCCTGGCCGATGCCCCGACGAAGGGGGCCAAGTTCGAAGGCGACCGGCTGCGCATACGTTTCGCGACCGGATCGAAAGCGAAGGGAGGTCCCGAAGATGGCTGACACCGTCGACATGACCGTTCGGATCGCCGAGCTCGAGCGCCGTCTCGCGGACGTCGAGCGACGCGAGCGCGACGAGCGGAAGGTGGGGAGCATCCTGCGCGATCTGATGCCCCCCGACGTGCGCACTCACCTGCGCGCCGCGCAGAAGGAGCAGCTGCTCGCCGCGCGGTCGTTCCTGGACCACTGGATCGGGAAGATCGAGAAGGACGACACGCCCCGCGGGCGGGAGTCGATCACCGTCGACTAGGGATCGATCACCGTCGACCGACGGTCCGCGCGTCCGCGGCTATTCGCCTATCTCGTTGACGTCCTGATGACTCGCTCAGGCCGGAGCCGGGTCTGGGCTCACCCTCCTTCTCGCGCAGAGGGCGTGCCAGGCTCACATCCGGGGCCGCCGGCGCGTTGTACCCGTAGCGTGGAGAGGGTGAGGTCGGGTGCGCGGACGTTCGGCGAGCTCCTCGAGCGGCACGAGCGGGAGATCTTCGCGTACGCCCTCCGGCTGACGGGGCGTCGCGAGGACGCGGACGACCTCTACCAGGAGACGTTCCTGGCCGCCTTCCGCGCGTGGCCGCCACCGAGACGGGACCACGAGCGGGCCTGGCTCTACAAGATCGCGACGAACAAGGCCATCGACCGCGAGCGCCGGCGGCGGCCGACGGTCTCGGTCGAGGACCTGCGCCTGGCGGCCCCGGACCGCGACGGCGTGACGCTGATCGACCTCGCGAGCGCGATCCGGACGCTTCCGGCGGGCCAGCGCGCCGCGTTCGTGCTCCGCACGGTGGAGGGCCGGCCGTACCGCGAGGTCGCCCTCGCTCTCGAGTGCAGCGAGGAGGCGGCGCGCACCCGGGTCTCGGAAGCGACGAAGAAAGTGAGGGCTTCGCTGCGATGAACACGACACTCACACACGATCACGCCGCGGAGGCGCGCGAGCGCCTCGTCCACCGCGCCCGGCGCGAGGGTCTCGCGACCGTCGGCTACGGCGTCCTCGACTCGCCGGTCGGGCCGCTGTGGGTGGCGGTCGGCCCGCGCGGCGTGGCCGCGGTCACCTTCGACCGCGAGCCGAACGAGCGCGATCTCCGCCGGATCGTGGCGGCCTACGGCCCCGGGGTCGTGCCGGACCCGAGGCGCATCGGTCCCGTGGCGCGCGAGCTCGAGCGCTACTTCTCCGGGCGGCTGCGCGCCTTCGAGACCCCCGTCGATCTGAGCGGCATCACCGCTTTCCAGCGCCGTGTCCTCACGGCCCTGGCGAAGATCCGGTACGGCGAGTTGACCACTTACCTGGCGCTCGCGCGTCGCGGTCCCCGCCGGCGGGTGGCCGTCGCGCCGCGGCGATGCGCGCAGCGCGTCAAGGATGAGCGGCTAGCTCAGGGCGTCAGGCCCCTGCGAGACGAAGCAAGGCGCGCCGCACGAGCTCGCGCGCGAGCGGGATCTTGTACGCGTTGTCCTTGAGCGGCACGGCGTCCCGAAGGACCAGCTCGGACGCGCGGCGCGCCTGCGCGTCGTCGACGGTCGTTCCCTCCACCGCCTGCTCGGCCTCGAGCGCGCGCCAGGGGATCGGCGCGACGCTACCGAGGACGATCCGCACGTCGCGCAGCCTGCCCTCCCGCACGCGGGCCGCGGCGGCGACGGAGACGAGCGCGAAGCTCCACGCCTTCCGGTCCATCGCCTTCCGGTACGTCCCCCTCCGCTGAAGGCCGGCCTCCGGGACGACCACGTGCGTGAGGATCTCGCCGGGCCGGATGGTGTGCTCCTCCCGCCGGTGCAGGGCGGGATCCGTGAACAGGTCGGCGACCGAGACCGTGCGCGTCCCGCGCGCCGACGCGAGGCGCACCTGCGCGTCGTGCGCCACCAGGGCCGGCGCGAGATCCGACGGCGTGACGCGGTTGCACCCCGCGTCCGTCCCGACCACGGCGTGGTAGTGGCTCTCGCCGTCCGCCGCGAAGCAGCGGATCCCGCCCTTCAGCCAGCAGGGGAACGCCTCGTCCCGGAAGTACCAGCAGCGGTTGCGCTGGAGGAGGTTGCCGCCGATGGTCCCCATCCCCTTCAGCTGCAGCGTCGCCGCGTCGGCGAGCGCCTCGCGCACGATGGGGAGCGAGCGCGCGAGCCGGTCGTCCTCCTCGAGGTCGACGAGAGGGGTGAGCGCGCCGATGCGCAGTCCGGCGCCGCGCTCCCGCGACCAGCCGCGAAGGCCCTCGATGCCGCTCAGGTCGACGAGCCGCTCGGGCACGGCGATCCCGCCCTTCATGAGACCGAGCAGGTCGGTGCCGCCCGCGATCGCCGGGGAGCCGCGGCCCAGGAGGCGCGACGCCTCGGCGACGGTCGCGGGACGCGCGTAGGCGAAAGGCTTCATGACGGGCGCGCGGCGCCTCGCCCGCCGGCGCCCTCCGCCTCCGCGGCGGCGACGAGCTGCAGCAGGCGCCTGGGCGTGAGAGGCAGGTGGCGAACGCGGATGCCGAGCGCGTTCGACACGGCGTTCGCGATCGCGCCCGCCGTCGGGATGATCGGCGGCTCCCCGAGACCCTTCGCCCCGATGTTGTTCGCCTCGGTGTCCGGCACGTCCACGAAGCGCACGACGATCTTGGGGACGTCCTTGACCGTGGGGACCTTGTAGATCTCGAGGCTCGTCGAGAGGACGCGGCCGGTCGCCCGGTCGACGTGGCGCTCCTCCGTGAGCGCGAAGCCGAGCGCCTGGATGACGCCGCCCTGGACCTGCGACCGGGCCGTGAGCGGGTCGATGACCCGTCCGATGTCGTGGACTGCGACGACGCGCTCGACCGTCACCTCGCCGGTCCGCGGATCCACCTCGACCTCGGCGAAATGGGCCCCGAACGTCTTCATCGAGACGTCCTCGGGGTTCGGCATCCGTGCCCCGCGTCCGATGACCGTGTAGTTCTGGAGGTCCTCGAACACCTTCGCGATCGAGCGGAGCGCGCCGCGCGCGCCGATCGAGCCGCGCTGCATGCGGAGCTCCGTCTTCGGGACCTCCATGATGCCGGCGGCGATCTCGAGGAGCTGCTCGCGCGCGTCCCGGGCCGCGAGGCGGACCGCCGGCCCGATGGACGAGACCGTGAGGGAACCGGCCGAGATGGGGGCGTACGGCGAGTCGGTATCGCCGATCTCGACGCGCACGGCGTCGACGTCGATGCCGAGCTCCTCGGCGCAGATCTGGGCGATGATCGTTCGGGTCCCGGTACCGATGTCCTGAGTGCCGATGCGGGCGACGGCCGTCCCGTCCGGGTTGAGGTGCACCATCGCGTACGCCGGGGGAAGCCCGCTGCCGCCCCAGAGCTGCGACGCCATCCCGAGGCCGCGGCGCGTCCCCGGCGCCGAGCCGCGGAGGCCGCCCGGCTTGCGACGCGACCAGCCGATCTCCTTCGCGCCGATGTCGTAGCAGTCGATGAGGCGCTTCAGCGAATACCGCAGCCCGCTCATCGGGTCGTGCTCGCCGGCGGCGTGCCGCCGGCGCAGCTCGAGCGGGTCGATCCGCGCACGGTCCGCCGCCTCGTCGATCGCCGCCTCCAGGGCGAACGTCCCCTCGACGTACCCGGGGGCGCGGAAGGCGGACAGCGAGCCGGTGTTCGCCATGACCTTGTAGGACCGGGCGCGCACGTTCGGGACGTCGTAGAGGCCCTTCGTCGGCCCCGTCGGATCGGCGACCCAGCGGCCCTGGCCCGCGTTCGACCACGAATCGTGCGCCAGCGCCGTGATGCGGCCGCCCTTCACCGCGACCGAGACGCGCTGGAGGGTGGCGGACCGGTTGCCGGCCGCGAGGTTCTCCTCGCCGCGGTCGAGGACGCAGCGCACCGGCAGGCCGAGCTCGCGCGCGAAGAGCGCCGCGATGATCGTGTACTTCCCGACGCCCCCCTTCGAGCCGAAGCCGCCGCCCATGTTCTCGCACAGCACGCGGATCTTGCCGTATGGGATGCGGAGCGCCGCCTGCAGGCCCTGGCGGACGCCGAAGACGTGCTGCGTGGATTCGTGGACGGTGAGGAGGTCGCCGTCCCACGTCGCGACGGCGCCATGCGTCTCGAACGAGTTGTGGAGCTGGGTCGACGTGCGGTAGGTCGCCTCGACGACGACGTCGGCCTCGCGCAGGGCGCCCGCCACGTCGCCGCGCTCGTGCTTCGCGGCCTCCTCCACGTTGCCCTTCTCGTCGATGCGCGGCGAGGCGTCATCCATGGCCTCTTCCAGGTCGACGACGTGGGGCAGGACCTCGTAGTCCACCGTGATGAGGCGCAGCGCCTGCGCCGCGATCTCCTCGCTCGTAGCGGCGACCGCGGCGACCTCGTCGCCGACGAAGCGGACCTCGTCGCGGAAGATAGTCTCCTCGCCGCGGAACGCGGCCTTCGGCGCGTTGAAGCGATGGAGCACGCCGCGGACGCCGGCGAGGGCGAGGGCCTGGCTCGCGTCGATGCGCCGCACCCTCGCGCGCGCGTAAGGGCTCCGCAGGATCCGCACGTGGAGCATCCCGGGCAGCCGCAGGTCGTGCGTGTATCGCGCGCGTCCGGTGACCTTCGACGCGCCGTCGATGCGCGGCGTCGGGCGGCCGACCTTCTCGAGAGCGGCGCCCTCTGGCCAGGCCTCGACGTCATCGCCCTGGATGAGCGCGAGCTCATCGGTGATCTCGCCTTCGAACTCGACGCGCGTCCGGACGACCCGCGCGTGGTCGCTCTTCACCGGCGCCTCGCGCGGGCGGCGCGGAGCGCCGCCTCGACGATGCCGGGATACGCGCCGCAGCGACACAGGTTCCCGGCGACCGCGCGGTGCACGTCCTCGGCGGTCGGGGCCTTGTTCGCCCTGAGCAGCGCGACGACCGACATGATCTGCCCCGGCGTGCAGAAGCCGCACTGGTACGCGTCCGTAGCGATGAATGCCTGCTGCACGGGATCGAGCTGCCCGTCATGGGCCAGACCTTCTACGGTCTCGATCGACCTGCCCTCGCACGCGACCGCGAGCGTCATGCACGAGTAGGTCGGCCGGCCATCCACCAGGACCGTGCAGGCGCCGCAGGTGCCCTCGTCGCACACCCGCTTCGCTCCCGTCAGCCCGAGCTCGTCGCGGAGCGCGTCGAGAAGCGTGTGGTGGGGCGGGACGTGTACCGAGGCAGGGTGCCCGTTCACCTCGAACGCGACGTCGGCCGCGCCGGGTCCCAGCACCTGCGGCGATCGGGGCATCGAGCGAAGGGTACCGGCGCGTCCGGCCGCGAGCAGCGCTAGCCTTCGAGACCCATACGCAAGGGGGCCGGGAGGGGACATGGCCATCCAGAAGGTCGGCGTCGTGGGCTTCGGCGCGATGGGCTCGGGCATCGCGCAGGCGTGCGCCCAGGCCGGCTTCGACGTGACGGTGCGCGACGTGGACCAGGCCGCCCTCGACCGCGGCTTCGGCGTGGTCGACGGGTCGCTCGCTCGGCTCGTGAAAGCCGGTCGCGCGACAGAGGCGGACGCCAAGGCGGCGCGCGGCCGCATCCGGGGGACCACGGCCCTCGGCGATCTCAAGGACAGCGACCTCGTCATCGAAGCGGCGCTCGAGATCATCGAGACCAAGCGCGAGATCTTCGCCGAGCTCGACCGGATCTGCCCGCCGGCGACGATCCTGGCCTCGAACACGTCGAGCCTGCCGATCGTCGAGATGGCCGCGGCCACGAAGCGCCCGGACCGCGTCGCGGGCCTGCACTTCTTCAACCCCGTGGCGGTCATGCAGCTCGTCGAGATCGTTCGAGCGCTCACGACGAGCGAGGAGACCGTGGCCGCGCTGCGCGAGTTCGCCGAGCGCCTCGGCAAGCGCGGGATCGTCTGCAAGGACACGCCCGGATTCGTCGTGAACCGGCTCCTGGTCCCCTACCTCCTGGGTGCCATCCGCGCCCTCGAGGAGGGCGTCGCCGCGCCCGATGAGATCGACGACGCCGTGAAGCTCGGGCTCCGCCATCCGATGGGGCCGTTCGAGCTGCTCGACTACACCGGCCTCGACATCAACCTGCACGTCGCGAACGTCTTCTACGACGAGTTCAAGGACCCGAGCATGGCGGCGCCGCCGCTGCTGCGACGCATGGTCGCCGCGGGCCACCTCGGCCGGAAGAGCGGCCGCGGGTTCTACGAGTACGACGAGAAGGGCCAGCGAAAGAGATAGGGAACGAGCGGCTCGACGAGCGGAAGGCCGCGGTCTGGGCCACCGTAGCGGGGGTCGCGCACCTCGCGGTCGCCGCGACCGGCCATGTCTTCTATCCCTACCTCTACGACGTGCTGATCGCGCTCGGCTACGGCCTCATGCTGCCGGCGGTCGCGATCCTCCACGTCCGCCACGCGCGGGTCCGCGAGAGCGGCGCGATCCTCGCCACGGTCGCGGGCACCGCCGTCGTGGCGGTCGGCCTCGCCGGGTCCGTGAACGTCGACCTGCGGCCGGCCGCTCTCCTCGTGCTCGGGATGTGGTGGTGGACGAGCGGCAAGCTGTGGGTCGAGACCCGCGTCCTCCCCACCGCTTTCGGCGTGATCACCGCGGGACTCGGGCTGTTCGCGATCGTCGGCGCGTTCCTCGAGCCCGCGAGCGTGCTCGAGGCCATCGTCCCCGGCTACCCGGCGGCGGACGTGTGGACGGCCCTGCGCGTCGCGCTGGGCGCGTGGCTCATCGGGCTCGCGTTCGCTCTGTCCACGCGATCTGGGGGGTCTGAGGGGGGTAGTTCGTACCATCGCGGGGGGTTGCGGGGGGCATAGCCCCCGCATCGTTTGTACCATGCCCTGACGATGGCGCTCCGCACGAAGACGCCCGCGGCGGCCACGCCGAAGGCCGGGAAGCCACGGCACGAGGCGCTGGGCCTCTCTCTCGACGACGTCAAGGGCATGTACCGCGTGATGCTCGAGTGCCGGATGCTCGGCGAGCGGATGATGCAGCTCAACCGCATGGGCCGGGCCGCGTTCGTCGGCGTCGCGGACGGGCACGAGGCCGCGGAGGTCGGGTCCGCCTGGTGCATCCGGCGCGGGACCGACTGGTGCCATCCCTACTACCGGGACGTCGGCGTCGCGCTCGTCCTCGGACAGACCGCCAAGGACCAGTTCCTCGGCGTCTTCGCGAAGGCCACGGACCCGAACTCGGCCGGCCGCCAGATCGTGAACCAGTTCAGCGACGTCGAGGCGAAGATCGTGACCGGGTCGGTGAACATCGCCACGCAGTTCCCGCAGGCCGCGGGGCTCGCGCTCGCCGCGAAGATGCGCGGCCAGGACGCGGTCGTCTTCACGTACGGCGGCGACGGCTCGACCAGCCCGGGCGACTTCCACGAGGCGGTGAACTTCGCCGCCATCCACCGTCTCGCCGTCGTCTTCATCATCGAGAACAACCTCTACGCGATCTCGACGCCCATCGCGCGGCAGAGCGCCGTCCCGCCCCACGAGCGCGCCAAGGGCTACGGGATCCCGGGCCACCTCGCGGACGGCACCGACGTGCTGGACGTCTACGAGAAGACCAGGGAGGCGGCGGACCGCGCCCGGCGCGGCGAGGGGCCGAGCATCGTCGAGGCGACCTGCTACCGCTACCGGCCGCACTCGAGCGACGACGACGACAGCCGCTACCGCTCGAAGGACGAGCTGAAGGGCTGGCTGGAGCGCGACCCCATCGATCGCGCGCGCGCCTACCTGCTCGAGCACGGCGCCGCCGAGAGCGAGCTGGAGGCGA
>MGON01000026.1:0-3650 GCA_001795345.1 Chloroflexi bacterium RIFCSPLOWO2_02_FULL_71_16
GGAACGCCTTGTCGTACGAGTTGGCGGGGGGCCGGTCGAGCACGATGTGACCGACGCTCTCTTGCTTCTCCAGACGGACGACCGGCATTGGGGTAACCTCCGATGAAAGTCCGGCGAATGGTATGACCTTTGGAGCGCCCGCGCAGGCGCCCGACCCCCTGGAGGTGACCGCGGTGGCCAAGATGCTGATCGGCGGCGAGCTGGTGGACGCGAAGAGCGGCAAGACCATGGACGTACGCAACCCGGCGAACGGCGAAGTGGTCGGCGACGTCCCGCGAGGTGCGGCGGCCGACGTCGATGCCGCCGTGTCCGCCGCGGCCGCCGCGTTCCCGGCGTGGGCCGCCCTGAGCGGAACGAAGCGCGCCAAGCTCATGCACGAGGCCGCCCGGAAGATGCACGAGGTGGTCGACGAGGTCGCGAAGCTCCTGGCGCAGGAGCAGGGCAAGCCCCTCGCGCACGCGAAGATCGAGGCCGCCCGGGTCGCCGAGAACCTCGAGTACTTCGCCGGGCTCGCGGACAAGCTGCGCGGCGACTACATCCCGCTCGACGACCCCGCCAAGTTCGGCATAACCATCCGTCGGCCGGTCGGCGTGGTCGCCGCCATCACCCCCTGGAACTTCCCGCTCACGCTCATGGCGAACAAGCTCTGCCCGGCGCTCGCGGCGGGCTGCACCGTCGTGCTGAAGCCGGCATCCACCACGCCGCTCGCGACCCAGCGCGCGATCGAGGCCATCGCCTCGGCCGGCTTCCCGGCCGGGGTCATCAACACCGTGCACGGCCCCGGCGGCGAGATCGGCGACACGCTCGTCGGCCACCCCAAGGTCGCCAAGATCGCCTTCACCGGCCAGACCGAAACGGGCAAGCGGATCATGCAGCTCGCCGCGAAGAACGTGACGCGCGTGACGCTCGAGCTCGGCGGCAGCGACCCGATGATCGTGGCCGACGACGCCGACGTGCGGCGCGCGACCGCGGCGGCTGCGATCGGGCGCTTCTTCAACGCCGGGCAGGCCTGCCTCGCGGTCAAGCGCATCTACCTCTTCGAGGGGATCGCCCAGGAGTTCATGACCAAGCTGGCGGAGCGGGCACAGAAGGAGTGGAAGCTGGGCGACCAGTTCGCCACCGACACCAAGATGGGTCCGCTGCACAGCGAGCAGCAGCGCTCGGAGGTGGAGGCGCAGGTAGGTGACGCGGTGAAACGAGGCGCGCGCGTGCTGGCGGGCGGCAAGCGGCCCGAGGGCGCCGAATTCGCGAAGGGGTGGTTCTACCCGGCCACGGTCCTTGCGGACGTGCCCGAGGACTCGCGCATGGCCACCGAAGAGGTCTTCGGTCCGGCCGTGCCGGTCTTCATCGTGAAGGACCTGGACGAGGCCATCACCAAGGCCAACGCCACCGTCTACGGCCTCGGCTCATCCATCTTCACCCGCGACATGGCCAAGGCGCGGCGCGCCGCGGAGCAGCTGGATGCCGGCTACACCTGGGTCAACGACATCCAGGTCGCCTACGACCAGCTCCCGTTCGGCGGCGTGAAGCAGTCCGGATACGGCAAGGAGCACGGGATCGAGGCGCTCGAGGGCTATCTCGAGAAGAAATCGGTGGTCCTCGCGAGCGGCTAGCATCGCGGCGATGGCGAACGTCGCTGAGCTCATGGCCGAGGCGCGGTCGC
Source organism: Chloroflexi bacterium RIFCSPLOWO2_02_FULL_71_16 (assembly GCA_001795345.1). Taxonomy (GTDB): domain Bacteria; phylum Chloroflexota; class Limnocylindria; order P2-11E; family P2-11E; genus GWC2-70-10. The sequence goes on from MGON01000026.1 coordinate 1,664, forward strand.
TGGACCTCTTCAAGCCGCACGGCGCCTTCGAGGTCCACTGCAGCAACTGCCACACGCGGCTCAGCCCGATGGGCGACTGCCCGCAGTGCGGCCTCATCGGGCGTCCCGAGGCGGAGCTCGAGCGGCGCGCGCAGGCGGGTGCGGCGGGGGTCGAGCGCACGCTGCGTGAGGCCATCGCGAAGCGGCGCGCCTACAAGCCCGTCAAGGAGGGCCGCGCGACCTAGCCGGCCGCGACCTCCGCGGCGAAGAAGCTCTCGACCTCGCGGCGCAGCTCCTCGTCGGCCATCTCCACGACCTGGCCGTTCCGCTGCGCCTTCGGCGAGCCGAGGTACGCGATGGTGCGCGCGGCCTCGCGCGGGTCCTTCAGCTTCCCCTGGCGCTCGAGCTCCCGGAACTCCTCGACGCGCGGGAACTCGGCGGCGTTCGCGCGCCGGATGCGCTCCTGCATCGCGGTGTCCATGTAGCCCGGGTAGAACGCGCAGGCGGTGACGCCGCTGTCCTCGATCTCGAGCGCGAGCGCGCGCGTGAGCTGGTCGACGGCGGCCTTGCTCGCGCAGTACGCGGTCCAGCCCGCGCTGGCGCGGCGAGCGGCGCTCGACGACACGTTCACGATGCGGCCGTAGCCCCGCTCGAGCATCCCCGGCAGCACCGCGCGGCTCGAGAGGTACACGCCGCCGACGTTGATCGCGAGGTGCCGCAGCCACGTGGTGGCGTCGGTGCGCGCGAGGGGGGCCAGCGGATCGAGCACGCTGGCGTTGTTGACGAGGATCGACGCGGGCCCGACCCAGCGCTCCGTGTTGAGGACGAGCTCCTGGACCTGGCGCTCGTCGGCGACGTCGGCGGCGTACGCGAGCGCCTTGCCCCCGCTGCGCTTGATCCCGAGCACGACCTCGTCGAGCTCCGGGGCGTTGCGTGACGCGATCACAACGCTCGCGCCCGCGGAGGCCATGATCTCGGCGACGGCCCGTCCGAGCCCCTTCCCCCCGCCGGTGACGATCGCGGTCTGCCCGTCGAGCGGCCTCACAGCCGAGCGAGCCCGGCCAGCGGCAGCTGCTGCGCTAGCGCGGCGGCGAGGAGCTCGATGTCGGCCTCCGTGTGGAGCGCCCAGAAGGAGATGCGGATGCCGTCGGGCACCACGCTCCGCTCGGCGATGTGCTTCACGATGACGCGGTCGTTGCGCCACATGCGCGTCACGATACCGGCCGCGTCTCCGCCCCGAGGCTCCACGACGACGATCCCGGTCGGGTCGGACGGCCGCGAGCGGGTCGGCAGGTCCATCGCCGACAACCGCTCGAAGAGCCGCGCGCGAAGCTGCCGGACACGCGTGCCGACCGCCGGCCCCAGCGCCCGGTGGATCGCGATCGCCTGGCGGAGGCCGACGAAGGCCGGAGCGTCGATGGTGCCCGCCTCGAACCGGGTCGCGTCGGGCTGCAGCTGGTACCCCTCATCAACGTCGAAGGCGGACTGGGACCGCCAGCCGAGGCGCTCCACCGAGAAGCGGTCGACGTCGCGGACCCATATCGCGCCCGTGGCGAGGGGCCCGTGCATCCACTTGTGGCCGAGCGTCACGACGGCATCCGCCCCCAGCTCGCCGACGTCCACCGGGATCTGGCCCAGCGCCTGGGCCGCGTCGACGATGCTGACGGCCCCGGCCTGCCGTGCCAGCGCGCACGCGGCGCGCACCGGCAGGACCGCCCCGCTCTTGCACGAGACCAGCGACATGACGAGCGCCTTCGCGCCATCCTCCAGCGCCCGAAGGAGATCCATGACGAACGCGCCGTCCTCCGTGTAGCGGAGGATCCGGAGCTTGTCGCCGCGCTCGCGGCGGCGATGCAGCGGCATCAGCGCGGAGCCGTGCTCTTCCGCGGTCGTGGCGATGAGCGATCCCGGCGCGAGCGGCAGGCCGAGGATGAGCGTGTTCAGGCCCTCGGTGGCCGAGGTCATGAGCGCGATGCGCGACGCGCCTCCGTCGTCACCCAAGAACGCG
>MGON01000026.1:3657-7815 GCA_001795345.1 Chloroflexi bacterium RIFCSPLOWO2_02_FULL_71_16
CCGCGCGGGCGTCGGCGAGCCACTCGTTGTAGGCGTCGTATCCGGCGTGCGAGAACATGCCGACCGCGTTCAGCCAGCGGCGGGCGCGCTCGGCGGCGTCCTGAGCGGCCGGGAAGGTCGGGCCGCTGCCGGCGACGTTGCAGTAGAGGATGTTCGCGTTCAGGGCCTGCAGCGCCGTCGTGGTCGTGTCCGGCGACTTGTCGATCTTGGGCGCGGAGGTATGGCCGCTCATGCCGTCGTGATCCCGCGGATGGCCAGCCCGGCGGCGAAGAGCGCCGCGAGGCCCAGCGACAGCGCCGTGCGCCTGGGGGAGCCCTCGCGGACGATGGTCGCCACGAGCGGGATGGTGACGGCGAGGGCGAGGCCGTAGAGCACGTGGATCGCGTCGCTGGGGCCGCTCGTGAGCCACGCCAGCACGCCGAGGAGGCCCTGGAGGACGATCGCGACCTCCGCTATGACCAGCGAGCCGCGGTATGACGGGGTCGGCCCGGAGCCGGCCGCGGCGAGGGCGATACCCCACACGCCGAGCGCGGCGAGGTACAGCACCAGCGCGGTCGCGAGCTGCGCGTGCAGCGGCAGGACATCCACCAGCGTCGGCGAAGCCTAACCCGGCGCGCTTCTTGCCTTTGGACCCGGCGGTGGCCACGACCGTCCGGACGAAGGCGCTCTGCATCGTGAACCCCAAGGCCGGCATGCGCCACGCGGGCGCCGACGACATCGCGAAGGCCACACGAGTCCTGCGCGAAGCCGGCTTCGACCTCGACATGCGCGAGTGCGCCCTGCCCGAGCCGAGCGCCGAGGACCTGGCCCGGCTCGCGGTCGAGGCGGGGGATCCCGCCGTGATCGCGGCCGGCGGCGACGGGACCGTTCAGGCGGTCGCGAGGCAGCTCCTCGGGACGTCCGCGACCCTGGGGATCCTGCCGTTCGGCAGCTTCATGAACATCACGAAGGGCCTCGGCATCCCGCTCGACCCCCTCGGTGCCGCGCGCGTCATCGCGGAGGGGAACGTCGTGCGGGCGGACGTGGGCGAGGTCAACGGCGAGGTGTTCTTCGAGTCCGCGGGCATCGGACTAGACGCGGAGCTCTTCGGCGCGGCGCGCGCGGTCGAGCGCGGGCGCTGGACCCGCGCCGTGCGTCGCGTCTGGCGCTGGGCCCGCCAGGGCTCGCCGTGGCTGCACGTGGCCACGCCCGACGGCGAGCGCAGCCTCCGCGCCGCGCAGGCGCTCGTGGTGAACTGCCCCTTCTATCACTGGTCGTTCCCGGTGGCGCCCGCGGCCGACATGCGCGACGGGCTGCTCGACGTCGTCCTCTTCCCGCGCATGGGCCGGCGCGCGCTGGCGCGGTCGCTGTTCACGCTGTGGCGGATCGGGCGGCACGAGCAGGCGCCGGTGGTGCTTCGCGCCGCGGAGGTCAAGGTCAGGTCGGACGAGCGCCTGGCGGTGCACGCCGACGGCCGGCTGGTCGGGACCCTGCCGGCGACGTTCAGGTGCCGGCCGGGAGCGCTCGCCGTGTACGCGCCGGAGGTGGTCGCGGTCGGATCCTGAGACGCGGTGACCGCGACCATGCGCCGATCAGGCGCACGTGCTCGACATGACGAGGCTCGCGATGATCAGACCTACGAGGATCCAGAGGAAGGCGCGCTGCATCACTTCCTGTATACGCTGCCACGCGTGCGCGGCGCGGCGTGCCGGTAGAGCTGTTCGCGGGCCTCGCGGGCGCGATGTCGTCGTTCCTGTCGGGACTGCTCGGGATCGGGGGCGGCATCGTGCTCACGCCGGTCCTGCTCTATGCGCCGCCCCTCTTCGGCGCCGCGGTCCTGCCGGTGAAGATCATCACCGGGCTCACCATCGTCCAGGCCATCTCCGGCAGCGCGCTGGGCGCCCTTCGGCACCGGCGCTACGGCAACGTGTCGATGCGGCTCGTGCGTCTGATGGGCCCGACCGGCGCGGCGGCTTCGCTCGCGGGCGCGCTGCTGTCGAGCGCGACCCCGGACCGGGTGATCGTGGCGGTGTTCGCGGCGTTCGCGCTCATCACCGTGCCGCTGCTCCTGCAGAAGGAGCACGACCCCGACCGCGCCGTGGACGAGCTGCATGTGAACGTCCCCCTGGCGGTCGGGATCGCCGTGGTCGTCGGCTTCTTCGGGGGCATGGTCGGGATCGGCGCGATCGCGTTCATCCTCGCGGCGATGGTCCGCCTGCTGCGGATCCCGGTGCGTATCGCGATCGGCACCAGCCTCGGCATCGGGATGTTCGCGGCGATCGCCGGGCTGATCGGCAAGGCCGCGACCGCGCAGATCGACCCGACGCTCGCGCTGATCGTGCTCCTGGCTGCGGTGGTCGCCTCACCGTTCGGCGCGGCCGTGAGCCAGAGGACGCACCCGCGCGTGCTCATGCTGCTGCTCGCCGGAGTGGTCGCGCTGGCCGGCCTGCGCATGGCGTGGCAGGCGATCGTGGAGATGGCCTGAGGGGGACCGCGACCCCGGCGCGACTCGAACGCGCGACAACTTGATTCGAAGTCAAGTGCTCTATCCACTGAGCTACGGGGTCGATGCCGGGCGGCGGCGACCCCGGCGCGACTCGAACGCGCGACTTCTTGCTTCGTAGGCAAGCGCTCTATCCACTGAGCTACGGGGTCTGTCGAACAAGTGTACCGAACGCGCGACGCATCCATCGGCCATCTGCTACGTCACACGATCGACGGCAAACCTACTCGCCGAGCGCACGGGCACGCTGCCTGCATCCAGGCACTGCGGGGGTACCAACTGACAGGAGGCGCTGATGCCGCAACCAGACCGCGCGATAGATCCCACCGCCGTCGCGGCGGCGCAGAAGCAGATGCTGAGCGGACCGTCCGAGAAGGACGCCCGCCGCATCCTGGAGAGCCTGTGCGACCCCACGCGCGTCAAGATCATCCGCGCCCTCGAGGAGACGCCGCTGGCAGCGAGCGACCTGGCCCAGGTCATCGGACGCACCCGCTCGGCGACCAGCCAGCACCTGCGCGTCCTCCGGGAGGTGGACGCCGTCCAGGCGGAGCGCAAGGGGAATGTGGTCCGATACCGCCTCGGAAGCGGCGCCGCCGCGGAGGTGCTGCGCGACGCCTGCCGTGCCTTCGACCGCCTGGAGGAAGCCAGTTGATCTGAGCGCCGCGGCGTGACCGGGCGCCGCCTCGGCCGCCACAGACCGGCCCGCGGAATACCTGCTAATACGTGTCCATCCCCGCGCCCATCGGTGCGAAGGAAAGGGCGCGGGAGGGGAGGACGCGATGGCAGGGCAGGACGTCCAGTACCCGAGCAACGGCCGGACGACCCGAGGCTACCTGGCAACACCGGCGGCGGGCCGGGGACCGGGCGTGATCGTCATCCAGGAGTGGTGGGGCCTGAACGATCAGATCAGGGGCGTGGCCGACCGCTTCGCCCAGGAGGGGTTCGCGGCGCTCGCGCCCGACCTCTTCCACGGGAAGATGGCGCCGATCGGCGAGCCGGACGAGGCCGGGAAGCTGTTCATGGCGCTGAACGCCGACGAAGCGGCCAAGGACGTGCGCGGCGCGGCCACATTCCTGAAGGCTCATGAGGCGAGCGCGAGCCCCAAGGTCGGCGTGATCGGCTTCTGCATGGGCGGGCAGATCGCGCTGCTCACCGCCACGGTCGCGCCCGACGAGGTCGGCGCGGTCGTCGACTGCTACGGGATCCACCCGAACGTGAAGCCGGACTTCTCGAAGCTGAAGGCCCCTGTCCTCGGGATCTTCGGCGGGAAGGACGGCATGGCGAACGAGGCCGCTCGCGAGCAACTCGCCCGGGACGTCAAGGCCGCGGGCCAGACGTACGACTCGCACGTCTACCCCGAGGCGGACCACGCGTTCATGAACGAGCAGCGCCATGACGTCTACCGGGCGGAGGACGCCGAGGACGCGTGGGGTCGGGCGGTCGACTTCCTGCGAGAGCACCTGAAGTGACGCTGCTGCGCTCGGCCTTCGACCGGGCGTCGGATCAGGCCAAGCGCGACCGCGAGCACATGACCGGCCTGGTGGCCGAGCTCCGAGAGCGGCTGGAGCAGGTCCGTCGCGGCGGCCCCGAACGCTTGCGCGAGCGCCACGTCCGGGCCGGGAAGCTCCTGCCGCGCGAGCGCGTCGAGCGGCTCCTCGACCCGGCCACGCCCTTCC
>MGON01000026.1:7868-12797 GCA_001795345.1 Chloroflexi bacterium RIFCSPLOWO2_02_FULL_71_16
CGCTCGCGGCGAACGGCATGTACGACGGCGACGCGCCGTCCGCCGGGATCATCACCGGCATCGGCCGGGTCTCGGGACAGGAGTGCGTGATCGTCGCGAACGACGCGACGGTCAAGGGCGGCACGTACTACCCGCTCACGGTGAAGAAGCACCTGCGGGCGCAGGAGATCGCGCGCGAGAACCTGCTCCCTTGCATCTACCTCGTCGACTCCGGCGGAGCGTTCCTCCCCCTCCAGGATGAGGTCTTCCCGGACCGCGAGCACTTCGGGCGGATCTTCTTCGAGCAGGCCCGGCTCTCCCGGCTGGGCGTGCCGCAGCTCGCGGTCGTCATGGGCTCGTGCACCGCGGGCGGCGCGTACGTGCCGGCGATGAGCGACGAGGTCGTCATCGTGAAGGGCCAGGGCACGATCTTCCTGGGCGGCCCGCCGCTGGTGAAGGCGGCGACCGGCGAGGAGGTCACGGCCGAGGAGCTGGGCGGCGCCGACGTCCACGCCCGCACCTCCGGCGTCGCCGACCACTACGCGGTGGACGACGCTCACGCCCTCGCGATCGCGCGCGCGATGGTGGCGCAGCTCGACCGGCCGACCTACTGGGGCGAGGACGTGGAAGACCCCGAGCCCCCGGCGCTGGACCCGGGCGACCTGTACGCGCTCGTGCCGGTCGACGTGCGCCAGCCGTACGACGTGCACGAGGTGATCGCGCGCATCGTCGACGGCTCGCGCTTCCAGGAGTTCAAGACGCTCTACGGCACGACGATCGTCTGTGGGTTCGCGCGGATCATGGGCTTCCGGGTCGGGATCGTCGCCAACAACGGGATCCTGTTCAGCGAGAGCGCCCTCAAGGCCACGCACTTCATCGAGCTCTGCGACCAGCGCGGCATCCCGCTCGTGTTCCTCCAGAACGTCGCCGGGTTCATGGTCGGCAAGGAGTACGAGGCCGGCGGCATCGCGAAGGACGGCGCGAAGATGGTCATGGCCGTCGCGTGCGCGAGCGTGCCGAAGTTCACGGTGATCGTGGGCGGCAGCTTCGGCGCCGGGAACTACGGCATGGCCGGGCGCGCCTACCAGCCGCGCCAGCTCTGGATGTGGCCGAACGCGCGGATCAGCGTGATGGGCGGCGAGCAGGCGGCGTCGGTGCTCTCGATGGTCGGTACGTTCGAGACCGACGCCGAGCGCGAGGCCTTCCGCGCTCGCATCCGCGACCAGTACGAGACCCAGGGCTCGCCCTACTACTCGACGGCGCGCCTCTGGGACGACGGCATCATCGACCCGCTCGACACGCGCAGCGTCCTGGCCCTCGGGATCGCCGCGGCGCGCCACGCGCCCATCGAGCGCCCGCCGCGCTACGGCGTCTTCCGCATGTAAAGCCCTCCGGGCTTTCCACGCAGCGCTCGTCCTCACCCGTCAGCAAGCTGCCGCTCTCGTCCTCGCTCGCGTGTAAGGCACACTTCGCCGCGCGTGACCACCCTCCTCATCGCGAACCGCGCCGAGATCGCGCGCCGCGTGATCCGCACCGCGCGGCGCATGGGCCTCACGACCGTGGCCGTGTTCTCGGACGCGGACGCCAGCGCGCCGCACGTCCGCGAGGCCGACCGCGCGGTGCGCATCGGCCCCGCACCGGCGGCCGAGTCGTACCTCTCCATCGAGCGGATTCTCGCGGCAGCACGCGAGACGGGTGCCGACCTCGTACACCCGGGCTACGGGTTCCTCGCGGAGGAGCCGGCCTTCGCCCGGGCCGTGACCGAGGCCGGGCTGGTGTTCGTGGGACCGCCGGCGGACGTCCTCGCGACGCTCGGCTCGAAGGCGGAGGCCAAGGCCGTGGCGCGCCGCGCCGGTGTCACCGTCCTGCCCGGCTACGCGGAGGAGGATCAGCGGGACGCGGCCTTCGCCGAGGCGGCCAAGCGCATCGGCTACCCGGTGCTGCTCAAGCCGACGGCCGGCGGCGGCGGGATCGGTATGCAGGTCGTCGAGCAGGCACCGCAGCTTCGCGACGCGCTGGCCCGGGCGCGCCGCATGGCGCTCGCCGCGTTCGGGGACGAGCGGCTCATGCTGGAGAAGCTCGTCGAGTCGCCGCGGCACATCGAGGTGCAGGTCGTCGCCGACCAGCACGAGCGGGTCCGCGCCCTCGGCGAGCGGGACTGCTCCGCCCAGCGGCGCCACCAGAAGATCGTCGAGGAGGGCCCCGCGGCCGGCCTCACCCGCTGGCAGCGCGACAAGCTCGCGGAGGCGGCCACGACGATGGCTCGCGCGGCGCGCTACGTCGGCGCCGGGACGGTCGAGTTCGTCGTCGACCAGCGCGGCGACGCGTACTTCCTCGAGGTGAACGCGCGCCTTCAGGTCGAGCACACCGTCACCGAGGAGCTGACCGGGTTCGACCTCGTGGAGCAGCAGCTGCGCGTCGCGCAGGGCGAGCGGCTCGCGCTCGGCAAGGCCCAGCCCCAGGGCCACGCGATCGAGGCCCGCGTGTACGCGGAGGATCCGGCGAGCGGCTTCCTGCCCTCGACCGGGAAGCTCCTGCACGTGCGGTGGCCGGAGGGCGTCCGCGTCGATGCCGGGTACGAGGAGGGCTCCGTCGTCAGCGACCACTACGATCCGCTCCTCGCGAAGGTGATCGCGCGCGGCGAGGACCGCAGCCACGCCCTCGACGCGCTCGCGGAGGCGCTCGCGCGCACGGAGATCCTTGGCGTCCGCACGAACATCCCCTTCCTGCTGCGCTACCTCTCCCACTCCGAGGTCCGCGCCGGCCGCGTGACGACGACGTTCGTCGAGCGGGAGCTCCCCTCGCTCGTGCCTCACGGTGAGACCCCCGACGAGGTGCAGGCGCTCGCGGCCGCGGCCGTGCTCGATGAGCGGCCGCGCACGTCACGGGATCCGTGGAGCGCGCTGGGCGCGTGGCGTCCGGGCATCGGGCACAGCGGGACCGTCGTCCTGCGCGACGGGGAGCGTGAGAGCGCGGTGACCGTCGAGGGCGACGGCCCCTATGTGGTGGCGGGCTCGCAGGTCCAGCGCGGCGGCGGCGAGACGCACGGCTGGTCCATCGCCGGAGCGCCGGCCGCCGTCGCGCGCGACGGCCCGAGCGTGTGGGTCGCCTGGCGCGGTTCGAGCTATGAGCTTCGGACCGATCCGCCGGAGCGGAGCATCGAGCAGCTGGTGGCGTCGGAGATCGAGGCACCGATGCCGGGCGTGGTCCTCGCGGTCACGGTGGCCTCGGGCCAGCCGGTGCGCCGCGGCGACCTCGTCGTGGTCATCGAGGCCATGAAGATGGAGCTTCGCGTCGAAGCACCCTCGGACGGGACCGTGACCCACGTCCTCTGCGCGCCAGGCGACCGGGTCGGGCGCGGTCAGCGGCTCGCTGACTTCGCCCCGGGCGCGTAGGGGTATCCGCCGTGTCCATCCGCGAGCGCCTGCCGGATCGCGTCACCGTCGTCGAGGTCGCGCCGCGCGATGGGCTCCAAGCGGAGGAGCGCATCGTGACCGCCGACGCAAAGGTCGCGTTCATCGAACGGCTGGTGGATGCGGGTCACCGCGTCATCGAGGCGACGAGCTTCGTCTCTCCGAAGGCCGTCCCACAGCTGGCCGACGCCGAGGAGGTCGTCGCGCGGATCCCGCGCCGCCCCGGCCTGCGGTACGTCGCGTTCGCTCCGAACGAGCGCGGCCTCGACCGCGCGCTCGCGGCGGGGCTGACCGACGTGGCGTTCTTCTCCTCGGCCACGGAGACGTATTCGGTGAAGAACGTGGGCCGCACGCGCGCCGAGGTGCTGGAGGCTCTCCGGGGCCTGGTGTCTCGGGCCAAGGGCTCCGGCCTCCGCGTGCGTGCGTATCTGGCGATGGCCATCGCCGACCCCTGGGAGGGCCCGACGCCGCTCGAAACGGCGCTCGCCTCCGGCCAGCGGCTCCTCGATCTCGGGATCGACGAGCTCGCCATCGGTGACACTCTCGGGAGCGGCACGCCGCGCCAGATCCAGGAGCTCATCGCGGCCCTGCTGGACCGCGGCGTGACGGGAGACAAGATCGCGGTCCACTTCCACGACACCTACGGGCAGGCACTGGCGAACGCGCTGGCCGCGATGGAGCTGGGCGTCACGACCATCGACGCGAGCGCCGGCGGGATCGGCGGCTCGCCGTTCGCGAAGGCGGCCGCCGGCAACCTCGCCACGGAGGACCTCCTCTGGATGCTGCAGGGTCTGGGCATCGAGACCGGGGTCGACGTGGCGAAGGTCGCGGACGCGGCGTCCTGGATGTGCGGGCTCCTCGGCCGCGAGCCGCCCGGCCGCGCGACGCGGGCACTGGCCGGGCACCAGACGCCCTAGTGGTCGGGGCGACCTGCCGGGTCACGTGAATGTCCGGAGGCTCGCGACCGGCGCGGTCGTCCTCGCGGCCGGTATCGCGCTGATGCCAGGCCTGTTCGCCTCTCTTCAGCGGTCCTTCCTCTACTTCCCTCTCTCGCAGGAGCCTCCGCCGGTCGCCTCGGTCCTGCCCGGCGCGGAGGACGTGCGCTTCGTGACGGCCGATGGCATCGCCCTTAGCGGCTGGTATCGCGAGGCACCGACCGGCGCTCCTACCGTGCTCGTTCTCAACGGGAACGCCGGTGACCGCTCGCATCGCGCGCCACTGGCGATCGCCCTCTCGGAGCTGGGCTTCGGCGTTCTGCTCTTCGACTACCGCGGGTACGCCGGCAACGAAGGGACGCCGAGCGAGTACGGCCTGCTCGCCGACGCGCGCGCCGCGGTCGAGATCCTCATCACGCGAGGGGCCGACCCCGCGACGATCGCTTACTTCGGTGAGTCGCTCGGCGCCGCGGTCGCGATCCAGCTCGCCGCCGAGCGCGCCCCGCTCGCGCTCATCCTCCGGTCACCGTTCACGTCGCTCCAGGACATGGCGAAGCTCCACTACCCCTGGCTCCCGATCGGCCCGCTGCTCGTCGAGCGCT
>MGON01000027.1:0-2117 GCA_001795345.1 Chloroflexi bacterium RIFCSPLOWO2_02_FULL_71_16
GCACGGCCTCGGTCACATGCGCCGGGACGGATCCGGCAGCCTCGACCGGCAGAAGGATGAAGGTGCCGAAGAGCAGCATCACCGTGTCGATGGCGGCCTGGGACGGCGCCTCGTTGAACGTCACGAAATAGCCTTCCGCGTTCCGTGCGCCGGCGGTGGCGCGCAGCCCCGGGAACGGCCCCGCCAGGAGCGCATTGACGGCTCCAGCCAGATCCGGCGGGACCGTCGCGATGTCGGTCGCGGACATGACCTGGAGCGCGACGCCGGCGAGGCGATGCGCCGGGATGTCGAATGGACGCGACCAGCTCTCAAGATCGCCGCCCGTCGCGACGATCTCACGCGCCGCGGCCATCGCGTCGTTGATCGCGACCGCGGTGGTGCGCGGCCGTTCGGCGATGCTGCTCCAGTGGCGCGGATCGCGGAGGATCGTCGGAGGTGACGGCGCGATCCTCCCCGGCTCAGGCTCCGAGCTCCCGGCGAACAGCAGCCCCACGACCTGGCCCTGCGCGTCGAAGAGGGGGCCGCCGCTCGCGCCGGCGGCGCTCGGAACGTTCGAGTACAGCTCTGCCATGAAACCCTGCGTCCCGGGCGCGGACACGTCCTTCTGGCCGTAGGCCTGGCCGCCGGTGGCGAGCCAGTAGCCGAAGCCACGCGGGTGCGCGATCGCCAGCAGCGGATCGCCGAAGCGCACCGCGTCTGAGTCGCCGACCCGGGCGACGCTGAGACCGCTCGCCTGGATGCGCAGCACGCCGACATCTGGGGCGAGGGTCTGGACACGTCCGACGATCTGCGCCGGCACGACGCGGCCGTCCAGCAGCATCACCGACGCCCCGGTCGTGAGCTCCTGCACGACGTGGCTGTTCGTCATCACGAGACCGTCCTCGCTGTAGATGAAGCCGGAGCCTCCCGGGATGAAGGTGCCGCGGGTGATGTTGCCCACGAGGACGGCGGTCGAGCGGACGCGGTCCGCGGTCGCCTGGACCGCGGCCTTCTCCTGCGCAGAAAGCTCTCGCAGGCTAGTGCCGGGGGCGACGGGCGCGCCCGGGGAGGCGCCGCTCGCGGCGGTCGCGTTGAAGCAGCCCTCGACCGCGGCGATCGCCTCGGGCGGGAGGACCCTCGCGAGCGGCCCCGTACGGAGCTGATCCGGCTGGAAGCTGGTGCCGACGGTCTCGAGGAACTGCTGGAACGGCATCCCGGCCGCCTTCTCCACGCAGGCCGGGATGTCCGCCGCGGGATCGTCGGGTGCGGCGGGGCCGGGGGCGCCGCCCGGGTTCGCTTCGGGTGCCGTTCCAGAGGGTCCTGGTACGGCTGCGCCGACCGGGGCGCTAGGCGGAGGAGGCGGGGCGCTCGACGGTGGTGCACAGCTCGCGACGACGATCGCCGCGAGCGCGAGGACGAGCCATGTTCTCAACCACGCCCTCCCCCGCACTGCTCTCTTGGTCGCTTAGCAGGGAGTCTAGGTCGGGGGTGGTAGCCGACCGATCGAAGAGCGACACGCCCCGTAGAGAGATCATCGAAACGGCTGGCGGTGGGATCTGTCCCGGCTTCTACCCGAAACGGCGAGCTCGATCGCGTGGCCGGCCGCCAACTTCGCGCACGGCCTCACGACCTCGCTGCTGGTGATGCGAGAACAGAGGCTCATGCTGTAGACCCGGAACTCGACCCGCCCATTCCGCAGCCGGCCGGCCTTGCACTGGATCCGCGTAAAGGTGCCGTCCTGGTCGTCCAGGTCGTAGCGCGCCGCGCCTGAGACCGGCCGAAGGAGCTTCTGCCGTCACGAATGAGCGCCGGCACCACCTGCCACTCCGCCTTCACCGTGATCGAGCCGCCTACGAAGGCCGATCGGCCTCCGCGCGAACAGACTCCCGGCGGCCGTTAGACAGATCGTCCTCGTATAATTCATAAGTCTGCGGGCAACCTCGGACGACGCGGAAGTAGCTCAGCCTGGTAGAGCGCCAGCTTGCCAAGTTGGATGTCGCGGGTTCGAATCCCGTCTTCCGCTCAGAGGAGCCGCCCGGGAGGGCGGCTTCTTCGTTTCCCGCGTGAGATGACCGCTGTGGACCCATGTGTACGATCGGCGCCGTGACCTCCTGGGCTTGGTTCCTGGTCGGTGCGAT
>MGON01000027.1:2199-2838 GCA_001795345.1 Chloroflexi bacterium RIFCSPLOWO2_02_FULL_71_16
TGGAGCACGCTGGCCAGCGTGCCGCTCCTCGTCGGTGCGGTCATCCTCGTGATGCGCCTCTGCCGTCGCACCAGGAGCTGAACCGAGCGCACGAGCGGCTACCGCAGGTCGGCCGAGGCATACACCCGCTCGATGACGAAGCGGTACGAGACCCGCTTCTGCGTCCGGAAGCGCTCCATGGCCCCCGCGGCCGCCTCCTCTCCGTCGTAGCGGACCGCCAGCCGGTGGATGTCCGCCAGGGCGGCCTCGCCGGTCGCGGCCTCCCGAGCCGATCCGGCGACGCGGACGAACGTGTACCCGTCGAGCACCAGGAGCGAGACACGAGGATCGCGGGACAGGTTGTCGGGCTTCCGCCGGCCGCGGGCCGTGTTGAACATGATCTCGTCGCCGTCGACCAGGTACCACATGGTGGTGAGGTGCGGTGATCCGTTCGGGTCCACGGTAGCCAGCGCGCCGAAGCGCACCGCCTCGAGGAAAGCCCGCTGGCGCGCGTTCAGGGTCCGCACGCTACCCATGTTGCAGGTCCGGCCCGCTCAGCCGAACGTGAGCTTCGTGGCCGACTTGTTGAAGCGCGCGACGACCCAGGCGAGGATTTTCGCGGGCGTCACCACGTAGAGCCCGCCCTCGTCCCATGACGAC
>MGON01000027.1:2856-2979 GCA_001795345.1 Chloroflexi bacterium RIFCSPLOWO2_02_FULL_71_16
TACCTGCGCTTGTAGCGCGCGGTGTAGCTCCGCACGATCCGCTCCGCGAGCGCGCGGTCGGGCTTCGATGTGGCCCGCGCGATGCCGTGGACGATGACCGCCATGTCGCCGTGGTCGCACGAG
>MGON01000027.1:2985-4227 GCA_001795345.1 Chloroflexi bacterium RIFCSPLOWO2_02_FULL_71_16
ACGCGCTCGTCGCGCGCGAGGTTCTTCGCCCAGCGGGTGTCGTTCCCGCCTCGAAGTAGAAGCGATCGTCCAGCCACGCGCCCCACTGCTGGATGACGTGCGGGCCGCCGTTCGGGTTGGTGGTCGCGATCCAGAACCGGCCGCTCTTCTCGAGCGCCGCGCGGACCTCGGTCCACGTGAGCATCCCGGTACGACCCTTCGGTACCCCATAGCCCGACGGCATCGCAGGTCGAGTCGCCTTCGGCGCACGCGTGGGCGTTCTAGCGACGCTCAAGGAGCTCGACGATACGATGCCGCGCCGTCACTCCACGCGGAAGCGGGCCAGGGCCGCGCCCGCGGCGTCGCGAACGAGGACGGCGTGCTCGCCGGGCGGCAGGTCTGGGACGAACAGCACGGTGTCGAGCCAGCCGCGGGCGTCGCTCCGCGAGACCCAGACGGTCCGTCCTCCGCTCTGGAAGATGACAGGGCTGGACGGCGCGAATCCCATTCCGACGACCTGCATCGGACCGCCGGGCCGGCCGCTGTCGGGATCGAGCGCGACCACCGGACCGTCCCGCAGCGCGACCGACACGAACGCGGCCGAGAACGTGCTCCCGAGACCGGACCGCCGGGACGCCACGCGCGGGCAGCCGCGGCCGTCGATGGGGATCTCGACCACCACCGCGCCATCGCGGTCCTCGTCGATCCGCACGTCCTTCATGCGCCCTTCGGCAGACTGGAAGGTGCGCGGTCCGTCGTAGCTCGGCGTCCCATCCGGGTTGCGGAGACGGGCGCCGGTCAGGCGCAGGCGGATGACGCCGTGCTCGACCCCGACCGCGAAGGACGGGATCCCGTACGCCTCGCCCGGCCGCTGCACGAAGAGCAGCGAGACCTGGTCGTCGCCGAAGCTGACGTGTCGCAGCTGCACGACGCTGCCCTGCTCGCCGCCGGACACCGGAGCGCACGCCGAGGGTGGCCCGGCGCAGGACACGGAGGCGACCAGCGCGACGAGCGCCAGGGAAGCCGCGGGGTGGCGAGCGGTGGTTCGTGCGATGCGGGGAACGCTAGCCGGAGGGGGCGGCCGGCTCCCGGCACCGGATAGAGATCTTCGGGACGGGAGCCCCGGCATCGTCCTTGCGCAGCAAGCGCCGCATGGTGGATGTACCGATCAACGAGCTCGCCGTGGCGGTGCGCGACGGGGATGGCCATCTCTACGGCGCGAAGGTGTTCGGCAGGCGCAGAGCCGACGGCACGTGGATCGGA
>MGON01000027.1:4265-6269 GCA_001795345.1 Chloroflexi bacterium RIFCSPLOWO2_02_FULL_71_16
CCGCTACTGGGCTTCGGGGATCGAGCCGCTGTACCTCGAGGGGGCGCTCGAGCGCGCGATCCGCCGGCCTCAGCGACTTCGGATCAAGTGATCCCTACGTAGACGTCGCGGATCCTTTCGAGTGTGGGCCGCCGTCATCGATGATGGGCGGGGTCAGACGCATCAGCGCGGGACCGGGTCGCATGCAGGAACAGGCGCGCCGCCAGCCATCCGAGCAGCCCCGCGGCGACCACCAAGAGCACGAGGGCGAGGGTGCCTGTGAGGTAGACGGGCCACTCGTACGGCATTGCGGCATCGTCCGCCCGCACCGCCGGCCGTGACAGGGCCGAAAGTCCCGGTCGGTCGGCCCCAGGGTCACGGTGGCGAGGCGCTAGTGTCCCATCGGCCGGTGACGCACAGCCCTGTCCGCCGCGGCTCCGGCACCCCAGTCTTCCGCTCGAAAGGGCCGCACGGCAGGTGCGGAGCTTGGAGAAGGAGATAACGAAATGAAGCGAGTCACCGTCGTTCAGGAGCCGCCTTTCAGCCGGTTCCTCTTCAACGACATCCGTACGGCCCCGCTGTGGTTCCTCGTCCGCCTCTACGTGGGCTGGGCCTGGCTCGACGCGGGGCTGCACAAGATCCAGGACCCCAAGTGGATGGACACCGGCACCGCTATCCAGGGCTTCTGGACGAACGCGGTCAAGGCGCCGCCGGACGTGGCCCGGGCTCCGATCACCTACGACTGGTACCGGGGCTTCCTCCAGCTCCTCCTGGACAGCGACGCGCACGTCTGGTTCGGCAAGCTCATCGCCGTGGGTGAGGCCGCCATCGGGGTCGCGCTGATCATCGGCCTCTTCACCGGCTTCGCGGCGCTCCTTGGCGCCTTCATGAACATGAACTTCATGCTGGCCGGCAGCGCGAGCTCGAACCCGGTGCTCTTCGTCCTCGCGGTCCTGATCCTGATGGCCTGGAAGGTCGCCGGCATCATCGGCATCGACCGGTTCCTCCTGCCGCTGCTCGGCACGCCCTGGCGGAGCGAGCCGGCACGACAGCAGCGGACAGCGGCAGCCACCACGTGACCCCATCTCCTCGCGGGAACGGGAGGGGCGGAGTGGTCCGCCCCTCCCGCACCGCGTCCGCGCTCGTGGTCCATCCCGACCCGGAGATACGGGAAGGCTGGGCCCGGTCGCTCGAGGCGTCCGGGATGCGGGTGACGCGCTGCGTCGGACCCATCGTGAGCTGCATCCTCGACCGCGGCGGCGCGCGCTGCCCGCTCGTCGACGACGTCGATCTCGCCGTTTACCACGAGCCCCTGCTCACGGAGAGCTTCATCGCGCGGCTCGGGGCCACCCGTCCGCGCGCGATGGTCATCGCCGCACGTGACCGGCACCGTATGGAGGGCGACCACGAGCCCGCGTTCGTGCGAGTGGTGCCTTCCGGCGTCTGACACCATGTGCGCGTGAGCGACGACAGCGTCAAGCAGGTCTTTCCGCGGCGCATCGAGATCGCCGCGCTGGTGCTGCCCTCGGCCCTGCTGGCGCTGCTGGTCGGGATCGACTACGTCGTCCTGGAGCCGCTGCTGCCCCCGGGCTGGAGCAACCTGGTGCTCTTCGCGCTCGGCGTCGCCGGGGTCATCGCGTTCTCGTACGCCATCTTCGGCCGGCTGACCGCGCTGCAGCTCCGTGAGCGTGAGCAGCGCGAGCACGTCACCGAGCTGGCGCGCGCCCTCGAGGGCCGCGGCCGCCAGCTGGAGGCTCTCAACCTGGCCGGGCTCTCGCTCGCGGCGGAGCTCGAGACCTCGTCGGTCCTGCAGAAGATCGCCGATCTGGCGCGCGACGTCGCGAGCGCGCGGTACGCCGCGCTCGGGATCTTCAACGAGAACGGCGAGGTCGTGCAGTTCCTCACCTCCGGCATCACGCCGGAGCAGCGCGCGCGCATCGGTCCGCTGCCGCGGGGCCGCGGCCTGCTCGGGCTGCTGCAGGACGAGCCGCGGCCCATCCGCCTTCGCCGGATCGCCGATCATCC
>MGON01000027.1:6334-6555 GCA_001795345.1 Chloroflexi bacterium RIFCSPLOWO2_02_FULL_71_16
GGCGCGGCCGGTCGGTCGGGAACCTCTACCTCACGGAGAAGATCGGCGAGCCCGAGTTCAGCGCCGAGGACGAGGATGCCATCCTCACTCTCGCCGCGCAGGCCGCCATCGCCATAGAGAACGCGCGCCTGTACGAGCAGGTCGGACGCATCTCGGTGCTCGAGGAGCGGCAGCGTATCGGCATGGACCTGCACGACGGCGCGATGCAGTCGCTGTACGGC
>MGON01000027.1:6605-11050 GCA_001795345.1 Chloroflexi bacterium RIFCSPLOWO2_02_FULL_71_16
TGCCGCCCGCAGGGTGATGACGCGGGCCGTGGAGCTGCTGAACGGCACGATCGCCGAGCTCCGCCGGTACGTCATGGGACTCCGGCCGATCCGCGGAGCGGAGCGGCCGCTGTCGGAGTCGCTGCCGACCCTCGCGTCGCAGCTGGGCCGGGAAGCGCTTCTCGACGTACAGGTGGAGGTCGACGCGGACGCCGAGACCGCGCTCGACCCCGAGCAGCGTGAGGCCGCCTTCTACATCGCCGCCGACGCGCTCACGAACGTCGCCCGCCACGCGCGCGCGAGGTCCGCGACGGTGAGCTTCGCCCGGTCCGACGGCGGCGTGGTGCTCGAGGTCCGGGACGACGGGGTCGGCTTCGAGTCGGCCGGGCACGGCGCGGGCCTGGGGCTCCGGAATATGCGCGAGCGCGCGTTCGTTGCGGGCGGCAGACTGCACGTGTCGTCCGCGCCTGGGCGCGGGACGCTGGTCAGGCTGGAGCTGGCGCTCCAGCGCGAGGTGGCGCGTTGAGCGAGGACCGGACGATCCGAGTGCTGGTGTGCGACGACCACGAGGTCGTCCGCGAGGGCCTGCGCACGCTCATCGGGAAACAGCCGTCGATGAGCCTCGTCGGGGAGGCCGCGACGGTCAAGGAGGCGGTGCAGGCCGCGGCGCGGGCGAGGCCGGACGTCGTGATCATGGACGTGCGGCTTCCCGACGGAAGCGGCATCGAGGCCTGCCGCCTGATCCGCGAGGCCCGGCCCGAGACGGGCGTGATCATGCTCACCTCGTACGCCGACGACGAGGCGCTGTTCGCATCGATCCTCGCGGGCGCGTCGGGGTACCTGCTGAAGGACGCCAAGACCCGGACGGTCGTCGAGGCGATCGCGGCCGTCGCCGAGGGCCGCTCGCTGCTCGACCCGACCGTGACGGGCAAGGTGCTGGAGCGCGTGCGCAAGGGTACGGACGAGGATCCGGCCCTCGCCTCGCTCACCGACCAGGAGCGGAAGGTCCTGGAGCACGTGGCCGAGGGCAAGACCAACCGTGAGATCGGGACGGTCATGTTCCTCTCGGAGAAGACGGTAAAGAACTACGTCAGCCGCATCCTGGACAAGCTGGGACTGGCCCGGCGGGCCGAGGCGGCGGCCTACATGGCGAAACGCCGGCCAAAGTACTAGCGAAACGGCCCTGTCGATCAGGGTCCATCGGTACTGTCCCTCCGCGCCTCCCCGGGCGCAGGCTGCCCCCATGGACACGCAGCTGGCGGCCACACCCGCACCGGCGACCCCCGCGCGACCGATCCGCATCCTCATCTGCGACGACCACGAGGTCGTCCGTGAGGGCCTGCGGACCCTCCTCGCCGGACGTGCCGACATGCGGGTCGTCGCCGAAGCGGCCACCAGCGCCGACGCGATCGAGGCCGCCACGCGCGAGATGCCGGACATCGTGATCATGGACGTGCGCCTCCCTGACGGGAGCGGCGTCGAAGCCTGCCGGAGCATCCGGGAGATCATGCCGGCCACCCGCGTGATCATGCTCACCTCGTACCCTGATGACGAGGCGCTGTACGCCTCGATCGTCGCCGGCGCATCGGGCTACCTCCTGAAGCAGACGCGCGGGCGCGCGCTCGTCGAAGCGATCGAGACGGTCTCGCGCGGCCGCGCCCTTCTCGATCCCGACATAACGGCAAAGGTCCTGGACCGCGTTCGCCGCGGCCGGGGTGACGAGGACCCCGCGATCGCGTCGCTGACCGACCAGGAGCGCCGCGTCCTCGAGCAGCTGGCCACCGGAAAGACGAACCGTGAGATCGGCGAGGCGCTGTTCCTCTCCGAGAAGACGGTGAAGAACTACGTCAGCCGCATCCTCGAGAAGCTCGGCCTGCACCGCCGGGCCGAGGCGGCCGCGTTCGCCGCGCGCCGCGGGATGAGCTAGCTACCGATCCCATCGGGCACCCCACGTGGTGCCGATCGGTCCGCCCCGCGCGCCACAAGTCCCGATCGAAAGGTCCGAACGCCGGTAGAGGCGGACCATCGCCGTGCCGAACATCACATCCCAGTGGCCGATCTACCGGACCGCACGGGCCCTTCGGACCCGACACGCCGCCGCCTGCTCGGGCTATTCGCCACGAGCAGCGCGGGCATCGCCCTGGCCGGCACCGGTCTCGCGCCGATCGCCTTCCCGGAGGCGGCGGCCGCGCAGGGAAAACAGCGCCAGTGGGTCATGGTCATCGACCTCCGCAAGTGCGACGGCTGCGGCGACTGCACCACCGCCTGCCAGACGGAGCACGAGCTCCCGAAGAACTTCGAGTGGATCAAGGTCTTCGAGGTCAAGGACGAGCGCGGCGGCTCGTACTTCATGCCCCGGCCGTGCTTCCAGTGCGAGAACGCGCCGTGCCTGCGGGTGTGCCCGGTGGCCGCGACCTTCCGCGACGACGAGGGCGTGGTCCTGGTCGACCAGGAGCGCTGCATCGGGTGCCGGATGTGCATGGCGGCATGCCCGTACGGCGCGCGCTACTTCAACTACGTCGAGCCGCCGGCGCCGAAGCATCCCTTCCACAAGCCGACCCCCCAGTTCCCCGTCCCGCAGCAGCAGGGCACGGTGGGCAAGTGCATGTTCTGCGTCCACCGGACGGACGACGGGAAGCTGCCGGCGTGCCTCGAGGCCTGCGGCATGGAGGCGATCTACATCGGTGACCTCGTCGAGGACATCGCCACGAACGGCAACGAGACCGTGCGTCTGTCGCGGTTCCTGAAGGACAACGACGCCTACCGGTACAAGGAAGATCTCGGGACCGGGCCGCGCGTCTACTACATCGCGGGCCACGGCCAGCACCTGGACAACTGAGATGGACGCACCGACGCGCGCGCTGTACGTCGAACGGGCGCTATGGCCGATCGGCCGCGGCGACCTGAGGTTCTGGCTCGCGATCGGGCTGCTGTCGGCGCTGGTCGCCTTCGGTATCTACGCCTACGTGTACCAGCTCCAGCGCGGGCTCTGGGTCACCGGCCTCAACCAGCGGGTCTCGTGGGGCTTCTACATCATCAACTGCGTCTTCTTCATCGGCATCAGCTACGGCGGCGCGATGACGAGCGCGATCCTCCGGCTCACGAACGCGCGGTGGCGCGCCCCGCTCACGCGGCTCGCCGAGGCGACGGCGGTCGCGGCGCTCCTCGTCGGAGCCGTCTTCCCGATCATCGACCTTGGACGTCCGGACCGGTTCCTCAACGTCCTGCTCTACGCGCAGGTGGGCTCGCCGATCGTCTGGGACGTCGTCGCCATCAGCACCTATCTCGTCGCGAGCCTCGTCTTCCTGTACCTGCCGATGATCCCCGACCTGGCCATCGCGCGCGACGCCCTCGGGGCGCGGGCGAAGCTCCTGGGGAAGGTCTACAGCGCGCTCTCGCTCGGCTGGACGGGGACGCCATCGCAGGAGCGGGCGCTCCAGCGCGGGATCGGGATCATGGCCATCCTCATCATCCCTCTCGCCGTCTCGGTGCACTCGGTCCTGGCGTGGCTATTCGCGGTCACGACGCGCGGGCCATGGCACAGCACGATCTTCGCTCCGCTCTTCGTGCTCGCGGCCGTCCTCTCGGGCGTCGCCGCCGTGATCCTGGTCATCGCGGCCCTGCGCAGGGTGTACGGGCTGCAGCCCTTCATCACGGCCAGGCACTTCCGCTACCTGTCGTACCTGCTGGTGGCGCTCGGGATGGCCTACCTCTACTTCATGATCAGCGAGTACCTGACCGAGGGCTACGTGCTCGAGCAGAGCACCGCCCCGGTCCTCGAGTCGATCTTCCTGGGGCAGTACGCGCCGGCCTTCTGGACCTTCGCGGTCGGCGGGCTCGTGCTGCCGCTGTTCCTTGCGGGACTGCCGGGCCGCTTCCCGATCGCGCGCGCGTGCATGGCCGCGATCCTCGTCATCGCGGGGATGTGGCTCAAGCGGTTCCTCATCGTCGTGCCGGGCATGGCCGGCCCGATCATGCCGTGGGAGTGGGGCCGCTACTCGCCGACCTGGGTCGAGATCGCCATCACGGTCGGCGCGGCGGCGGCCATCCCGCTCATGCTCATCGTCTTCTTCCGCTTCTTCCCGGTCATGTCGGTCCACGAGATGGACGAGGTCGAAGGTGTTCACGCGGCCCCCCCGCGGATGGCGCCGGCCTTCGCGGGAGGTGACTGACATGCTCCGGCTGCTCGGCTCGGCGCTGGCGCTCGGCACGCTCATCGCGCTGACGGCCGGGCTTGGGAACGTCGCGCTCGCGGACCACGTGCGCGTGACCGCGAACGTGACCGTGGCGCCGGCCGAGAAGGCGGAGCAGGGCTACACGCTCAGCGTCCGCCTGCGGACCGCCGACGGCAAGCCGGTGAACGAGACCACCGTGCGCTTCTACCAGGTCGTCGACCTCTTCGGCGAGCGGGAGATGTACATCACGAGCGTCCTGACGGACGGGCAGGGCTCCGCGTCGACGACGTA
>MGON01000027.1:11058-11976 GCA_001795345.1 Chloroflexi bacterium RIFCSPLOWO2_02_FULL_71_16
CGACGACCGGCCGTCTCGACCTGGTCGCCCGCTCATCCGGTCGAGACCACTTCCTCGACACCGAGGAGCGGTTCACCTTCGAAGCGAGCGTCGCGGCAGCACCGTACCGGCTGGCTCCCGTCCCGCTCGCGCCGTTCACCGACCGCCTGCCCTACGGGGTGGGCGCCGTCGTTCTTTCGGTCTGGGCGCTCATCGCGTTCGCGCTAGTCGGCACCGCGCTCGGCATCCGACGCGGCAGGCGAGACCAGCGGCACATCGCGTGAAGGAGGACAAGGCATGAAGCCGATCACTCGAGTCATCGCAGCGGGCACCGCGCTCATCCTCGCCGCCGCGTCGTGCGGCGGCGGCACCGGGGAAGCTCCCGTCGCGGCCACCACGGCGCCCACGGTCGCGCCCGTGGTGCAGACCGCGGCCCCGACGCCCAAGCCCACGTTCCTCATGCTCTACGGCGACACAGTCCGCGGTACGCAGGGGCTGAGCCCGGAGGAGAAGGACTCCACGAAGCCGCAGGGGCTCACGTGCGTCCAGATGAGCCGGTTCCCGAACGGAAGCCGCATCGTCTGGCGGATCCGGGTCCTCGACCCGCTCACCAGCAAAGCCATGGACGACAAGGCCCTGGAGTACGTCAAGCTGAAGCTCCCGGACGGCAGCGAGCAGCTCCTGAAGTACGGCCCGCACGGCGGAACGAAGGAGAACCCCCTCGACCGCTTCTGGGTCACGGGGTGGACCGTTCCGGCCGACTACCCGACGGGTGGCTTCAACTACCTGGTCGAGGCGAAGAGCCTCGAGGGCGCGGTCGGCACCTTCGGCTACGACGCGTTCAAGGTCCCGAGCGGCCAGCTCCAGATCATCCCGGCCGACCTCGGGAAGCGGATCTTCTAGACGCACCCAGCGTCGAGGCGGGGTCCTACGCCCCGC
>MGON01000027.1:12015-13130 GCA_001795345.1 Chloroflexi bacterium RIFCSPLOWO2_02_FULL_71_16
CCGGCGCCCACGGAAACGTGACGAGCGGCGCTGCTCTCGGCGATCGGGCCGTGCCAGCCTGCCGCGATAACAGGAGGTCCGGCCGACGGAGAGTGCTGGACGGAAGGAAGGTCAGTTCTGATGGACACGACACGGACCCGCGTGACAGCGATAGGGATCACCACGTTGCTGCTGGCGGCCGCCTGCGCCGCCCCCGCGCCCGCTCCGCAGGCGAGCGCAGCACCGACGCCGGCGCCGGCGGCGGCTTCGCCCAGCGCCCCCGCGCTCCCGACGTTCAAGCCCGTGGGCAAGTTCGCGCTGTCCCCGGCAAGCGGCCCGTGGGGCACCGAGGTGGCGGCGACGGCCCAGGGCCTCTCCCCGCAGACCGCCTATGACGTCGTCTGGACGACGGTCGACGGCAACTGGGTCCTCTCCGCCGACCGGAGCGAGTACGTGGGGCGCGAATACAAGCCGATCGAGCAGAAGCTGGTCACGGCGACGACCGACGCGAACGGGGCGTTCACCACCCGGTTCAAGGTCCCGGACGACTTCGGCTACCAGCACGACGTCCTGGTCAAGCGCGGCGCCGATAAAGTGAACAAGTCCGCCTTCGAGATCGACATGGTCACCACCATCACGCCCGCGACCGGGCCGGTGGGGACGCCCATCACCGTGGAGGTGAAGGGCATCGGCTACCGCGCCTACCAGAACAGCTTCCAGCTGAACTACGACAACAAGTACACCGGGTGGGTCTCGGCCGTGATGACGAAGGGCTACGCGAAGGTCGTCATCCCCGCGACCGGTCTTCGTCCGGGACCTTGAACCGGGTGGTGAACGCCCCGTTCGCGTCGGTCGTCGCGGACCGGCCGTTCCCGCGCATCCCGTTCGTGGTCACCGACGGGCCTGCGGTGATGCCCGCGGACGTGGCGCAGCAGAAGTTCAGCGTCATCCCCGCGAAGCCGGTCGAGAAGGGGATCTGGACGGAGCCGTACGGGGCGTTCGTCGGGGACCCCGCGACCCTGCGTGGCAAGACCCTGAGGCCTGACAGCGACGTCGAGATCACCTGGAGCACGATGGTCGGGAACCGATCGGTCACCGGGTTCCAGCAGAAGGTCACGACGTTCGGAACGGCGCGG
>MGON01000027.1:13208-15540 GCA_001795345.1 Chloroflexi bacterium RIFCSPLOWO2_02_FULL_71_16
TCGAACGCGTTCCCGATCTCGGTGGACCGCGGTCCCTCGGGGACGAAGGTGAAGCTCCAGATGAAGGGCGTGGGCTGGACCGAGACCGAGCAGATCTACCACATGGTCGTGGACAACGCGTTCGCCGGGTACGCCTGCGCGTTCCAGAGCGCCGGCGACATCACGATCGAGACGGTCGTCTCGGGCGAGGTCGGCTGGCACTTCATCGACCTGTACCCGGGCATCTACCGCGGGAAGGAAGCGCGTCCCGCCAACTACAAGATCCCGCAGCTCACCGCTCTCGACGACCACCCCGGCGAGCGCATGCCGGTCTACCGCTTCGCGTTCCTGATCACGGCGCCCTGAGCGCGACAGCTCCTTCAAGCCCTGGGACCCGGGCGGGCCACCTCCCGCCCGGGTCCTGTTTCGAGCGGGCCCGCTCCCGGTCGACGATCGGCCGAGGGCCGCCGGACCCCGGGCCAAAGGTCCCGGGCCGATCGGGCACACGGACCCTAGGCCAGTCAGCCCCCTCCGCCCAGCCTCTTCGGCAGAGGATCCGGGGTCGTTCCCGGCATCGGGAGGTAGCCATGAACAGGCTCTGGGTCGTCTCGCTCGGCACGGTCATCGTGCTCTCGGCATGCGGCGGCGCGGCCGCCCCGGCCCCGGCCGCCAGCGGAGGCCCGGCCACCGCGTCCGCTCCGGCGAAGACCGCGGGTACGGCCGCCACGCCGGCGGCTACGGCAGCGGCGACGGCTGCCGCGGCGGCGGGTCCCGCGCGGAAGGTGGCGATCGTCGCGACGAACGACCTCTACAGCATTCAGACCCTCGAGGTGAAGCCCGGCGAGGCCATCGAGTTCGAGATCGAGAACACGGGCGACGAGAAGCACAACATCGTCGCGGTCGGCGAAGGGGTCAGCCTCCTCAGCCCCGACTTCGACGCCGGCGCGCGGCTCACCTGGAAGTGGACCGCCCCGGCGAAGGCGATGTCGTTCAAGTTCATCTGCGCGTACCACAGCGTGGTCCCTCCGATCCTGGTGACCGTGAAGTGAGCCGGGAGATCCGGGCAGCCATTCGCGGAGCGGGGGCATGAGCGTGGTCACGGTCAGGCCCGCGCTGCTGTCGCGGACACCCCTCCTGATCGCCGCGATCGCGGTCGTCGCCGTCGCCATCGTCGCGGCCGCGGGGGCCTACCTTCGCGCCCCCGCGTTGCTCCCGGCCGCCTCACCCTCGACCGGCAACGTCATCGCCCAGCTCGAGCGGCGCGCGATCGTCGATGACGGGCGGATGGATCTCTCCGCGATCCTGGCGACGCCCGAGTACTTCCGCTACACGGGCCAGACGGCCATGGGCGAGCGCTATGCGGCGGAGCGCAACGTCGTCGTGATCTTCGCCGAGGACGTGCACTACGGCGAGCTCGCGGCCGCGCCCCGGCCCGAGCTCCTGCTGGACGGCCGCGCGTACGCGCCGGCGAGCGCCCAGACGCTCGTCGATGTCACGCATCACCGCGTGACCGCCCTGGTCTATTCGGAGCCGGAGCTGGCCCTGGTCGACCCTTCGGTCATGACCGCGGAGCTGAGCGTGGAGGGCGTCGCCGGAGACCTTCGCTGGGAGCGGCCGTTCGGCACGGCCCGCGGGGGTGCCCCGGTCCTGTCGCTGCCGCTGATCCTGGCGCTCTTCGGCGGGATGCTCGCGTCGATGTGGCCGTGCCTCCTCCAGCTGACCGCGTACTTCATCCCGAGCGTCGCCGGGCTGTCGCTCGAGGAGGCCCGCTCGGGCGTCGTGCGGACCTCCGTCGTGCGCACGGCCCTGCTGTTCGTCTCCGGGATCGTGATCGTCTACACGCTCGCCGGATTCGTCGCCGGCATGGCCGCGCAGTCCTTCGCCGCGACGAACCTCCTCGAGACCGCGCGGAGACCGCTCACGCTGGTGGCCGGCCTCGTCATCGTAGGCATGGCGGTGCGCCTCGCGCTGCGCGCGCGCCAGCCGATGGTCTGCCACATGCCGACGTCGGCCCCCAGCCGGCGGAGCGCCGCCGGGACGGTCCTGCTGGGGCTCGCCTTCGCGACCGGCTGCAT
Organism: Chloroflexi bacterium RIFCSPLOWO2_02_FULL_71_16; assembly: GCA_001795345.1. GTDB lineage: Bacteria > Chloroflexota > Limnocylindria > P2-11E > P2-11E > GWC2-70-10. The sequence goes on from MGON01000027.1 coordinate 15,263, forward strand.
GACCTGCTTCGGCGCGGTCATCGTCCTCGGGATGTTCACGTACATCTTCACGACGGCGTCGCCGCTCGTCCGCGCCGCGCTCCTCTTCGTCTTCTCGCTCGGCATCGCGGTGCCGCTGGTCATCGCCGCGGTCGCGATGGCCCGCGTGCTGCCGCTGCTCGCGCGCGTCGAGCGGCTCGCCCCGGCGCTCAGCTTCGCCAGCGCCGGCATCATGGCCGCCTACGGCGCGCTTCTCCTCACCGACAGCTCCCACGTCATCAGCGACGGCATCGCCCGGC
>MGON01000028.1:0-6830 GCA_001795345.1 Chloroflexi bacterium RIFCSPLOWO2_02_FULL_71_16
AGCTCGTCGGGACCCACCCTCGACGTGAGGGTGGAGACGTTCACCGCCGCGATCACCTGGCCAGAGGCGTCGCGGAGCGGCGCGGCGACGGATCGCACTCCCAGCTCCAGCTCCTGGTCGGTCGAGCCGTACCCGGACCGGCGGATCCGCTCCAGGTCGGCCCGCAGTCGCTGCAGGCTGGTCACGGTGTTCGGCGTGTACCGCTTCATGACGACGCCCTTCATCCGCTCACGAACGTCCGCCCACGGGCGGTAGGCGAGCAGGACCTTCCCCATCGACGTGCAGTAGGCGGGCAGGCGCGCCCCGACGAACAGGTTGATCGTGGTCAGGCTGCGATCGGCCCGGCGCGCCACGTACACGATGTCGGCACCGTCGAGGACGGCGATGTGCACCGGCTGGTGGGTCTTCCCGAAGAGCTCTTCCAGGTACGGCTGCGCGCCCTCCGTGAGGCCGAGGCTGCTGAGGCACGCGAAGCCGAGGTCGAGGATCTTCAGCGCCGGCCGGTAGCGCTTCGTGGCGGGATCCTGGTCGAGGTAGCCGAGCTGCTGGAGCGTGAAGGCGAAGCGGTAGGTCGTGGCCTTGCTCCAGCCCATCCGCTCGGAGAGCTCCTTCAGGCTGAGGGAGGGGCTCTCGTGCCCGAAGCAATGGAGCAGCTCGAGGCCCTTGGCGAGCGAGCGGACCGTGTAGCGGTCGTCGCCAGTCTCGGAATGCGAAACCAAGTTCGGCATCCTGGAACGAGGCTAGTGGCCCTGTCAACGACCCGGAGCGCACGGTCCCACCCTCCCCGGCGTGAAGGTAAGAACGCTATGGGCCCTTCTTGTCAGCGCGATGTCAGGGGGCTGCTGCGCACGTCCGGTCTGCCGGTCTGCCGGAGACGGACGAGCGCGTGGGTCCCAGACAGTCGGCGCTGCGGCCATCTGGAACACCTGTTCGGTGGTCAAGAGACCCCACACTGGCCGAGCGGCCCCTCCGGGCAGTATCGACTCCGGGCCGAGCGCGATATGCAGGGGAGGTGACGTGCACTCTGACCGCATGAGCAACTCGGACGTCGCGCGCGCCGCGCTGCGCCTGCGTCTGGCCGCGGGCGCGCTGGCCACGACCCTCATCCTCCTCGGCGGCGCGGCCCCGCCCGCGGTGCCTCTCGGGCTCGTCGCCTACCTCCTGCTCGCGGTGGCGCTCCGTTACGTTGTCCCGCTCGCGCCGCGGGCGTTGTCGGGGGCGCTCGTCATCGCGGGCATCGGCCTGGACCTCGCCGCGGTCGGCGGCCTCGTCTACGCGCTACCCCTGGATCGCCCGGCGTGGATGCTGTTCCTCTTCCCGATAGGGATCGGCGCGCTGCGCTACGCGGCGACGGGCGCGGCGGCGGCCGCCGCGGTCGCCATCGTGATCGTCGACCTCGTCATCGCGCTGCGGCTGCCTGAGGCCCAGGCCCTCCAGCTCTGGCCGCTTCAGCTCCTCGTGGCCGCGGCGCTCGTCTCGGCCGAGCTGGCCCGCGTCCGTGGCCGGGACGCTCTCGACCACGACGTGCTCCAGCGCCGCGCCGCGGCGCTCGCGGCGCTGTCCGGCGCGACCACGTCCACGCAGGTCTTGCGCATCGCGAGCGAGCACGCCTTCCGCGTGCCCGGCGTGACCGGGGCGTGGGTCTGGGTGCAGCGCGAGGACTCCGTGACGATGGAGCACGACCGAGGCAACGCGCCTTCGCCCCTCGAGAGGACACCCCGCCTGGCCGACCTCCCGGCCCGCGGCCGGTCCGGCGACCTGCCGAAGCTGGTCCCCCTCAGCGGCGCGGGGCGGATCCTCGGCATGCACGACGGTCCGCGGGTGGCCCTTGCGGTCGCGGTGGAGGAGAGCTCGATCGGCGCCGAGCGGCGCGACGCGCTCATCCAGGACATCGCGGAGGCGGCCGCCCGGGCGCTCGGCGCGGCGTTCGAGCGTGAGCGGGCGGAGCGCTCGGTCGGCGAGCTTCGCGTCGTCCTCGAGAACGTCCGCGGGCAGCTGCGCGCGAAGGAAGAGGCCGTCGCCACGGCGGTCCACGAGCTGCGCACGCCGCTCACGAGCGTGGGTGGCTACGCGCAGATCGTCGCGCGCCACCTCGACACCATGCAGCGTCAGGTCGCGCAGCTCGCGCGGCTCATCTCCGATCTGCAGCCGATGGCCGCGCCCTCGGCGGAGCTCACCGTGGCGCCCACGGATCTGCGCGACCTGGTGCGCGGTGCCGTCGCGCGGGTGCGGGTCCTCTCGGATGCCGACGTGGAGCTGGAGGAGCCTCCGGACCCGGTCGTCCTCACGCTCGACGCCCCGCGGATCGGTCAGGTCATCGACAACCTCATCGGCAACGCCGTCAAGTACTCGCCGGCGCCGGCCAAGGTCGTCGTCGGGATGCGAGGGGAAGGCGACGGCGTGATCGTCACGGTGACCGATCAAGGCCGCGGCGTATCACCGGAGGATCTGCCGCACCTCTTCCAGCGCGGCTACCGCGCGGCGCACGACGTGCGCGGACAGGGTCTCGGCCTCGCCGTGGTTCGCGAGGTGGTCGAGGCCCACGGCGGCCGCGTCGGCGCGTCGAGCCCGGGCGAAGGGGGCGGCAGCACGTTCTGGGTCGTGCTTCCTCGGCCGCCGGCGCCGGACGCGAACGGGAAGCCGGCCGAGGCGCCGGTGCGCGACGAGGCCGCCGAGGGCGATGAGGCTCAGGCCGCGGGCTCCGCCGCGACCGAGGACGAACCAGGCGGGGGCTCCGCCCCCGCCGGCCCCCGCGTCGTGTCCTAGCGGTCCCGGAAGATCGCCCGCGCGACGAGGCGCAGGCCGTACCAGGTCGCGAGGAACGCACCGGCCTCGAGCGTGAAGCTGTGGAGCTTGTAGAAGGTCTCCGCGATCACGAGCGAGGCCCCGAGCGTCACCACGTCGACGGCGTTGATGCCCTGCAGCACGAGCGCGCGGATGTGCGTCAGGTTGGTCATGGCGTGAGAGCCTAGCGCCTCCGACGCGCGCGGGCCCATGGGTCTAACCTCACGGCGATCCACACCACGCAGGAGGGGAGCCCCATGGCCACCGCCCGTCGCACGACCCGCCGGACCGCGCGCCCCACCCGCCGCCAGACCGGAGCGAGGACCCGGCCGTCCGGTGCGGGCGGCGCGGATCCGTTCGCCAGGCTCGAGTTCCGGCTCGCAGGGCCCTTCCGTGGCGGGCGCTGCGGCGCCGTCGCGGGACACCCGACGGAGCGGCTCACCTTCTACATGGGCACGACCGGCGGCGGCGTCTGGCGTACGACCGACGGGGGTGCCTTCTGGGAGAACGTCTCGGATCGGTACTTCCAGCGTGCGTCCGTCGGTGCCATCGCGGTGTCGGCGAGCGACCCGAACGTCATCTACGTCGGCATGGGCGAGTCGTGCATCCGCGAGAACGTCTCGCACGGCGACGGCGTCTACAAGAGCAGCGACGGCGGCCGCACCTGGCGGAACGTCGGCCTGCGCGAGACGCGGAACATCAGCACCGTCGTGGTCCACCCGCGGGATCCCGACGTCGTGTACGTGGCGGCGCTCGGCCACGCGCACGGCCCGAACAAGGAGCGCGGCGTCTTCCGCTCGACCGACGGCGGCGCGAGCTGGGAGCGCGTCCTCTACCGGGACGACACCACCGGCGCGATCGACCTGTCCATGGACCCGAGCAATCCTCGGATCATGTACGCGGCGCTCTGGGACACGGTCCGCCTGCCGCACTACATGCGGAGCGGCGGTCCGGGCAGCGGCATCTTCAAGACGACCGACGGTGGCGACACCTGGACGGAGCTGACGCGGAAGCCGGGCCTCCCGACCGGCACGCTTGGGAAGATCGGCATCGCGGTCGCGCCCTCGCGTCCTGACCGTGTCTACGCGCTCGTCGAGGCCTCCGACGGAGCCGTCTTCAGGTCCGATGACGGCGGCGAGACGTGGACGCGCGGCTGCGAGGATCGGAACCTGCGCCAGCGCGCCTGGTACTACACGCACGTCTTCGTCGACCCGCAGGACGCCGACACCGTCTGGGTCCTGAACGTCGACGGCTGGCGCTCCATCGACGGCGGCAAGACGTTCGACCAGTTCCAGATCCCGCACGGGGACAACCACGACCTCTGGATCGACCCGAACGACCCCAAGCGGATGATCGAGGGGAACGACGGCGGCGCGACCGTGACCTTCAACGGCGGAGAGACCTGGTCGACGCTGTACAACCAGCCGACCGCCGAGATGTACCACGTCATCACCGACACGCGCTTCCCGTACCACATCTACGCCGGGCAGCAGGACAACACCGCCATCGCCGTACCCAGCCGCGCGCGCATCGCCGGGATCACCGGGATCGAGGCGTACGAGCTCGGCGGCGGCGAGAGCGGCTACGTCGCCATCCGTCCGGACGACCCGAACATCGTCTTCTGCGGCTCGTACCAGGGATATCTCACCCGCTACGACCACCTCACCGGCCAGTCGCGCAACATCATGGTCTGGCCGGAGATGAGCTCCGGCCACGCGGCCAAGGACGTCAAGTACCGGTTCCAGTGGACCTTCCCGATCGTCCTCTCGCCGCACGACCCGAACACGCTGTACGTCACGGGGAACCATGTGTTCCGCTCGCACGACGAGGGCGAGACGTGGGACGTGATCAGCCCCGATCTGACGCGGAACGACGCCTCGCGGCTCCAGGACTCGGGGGGTCCCATCACGAAGGACCAGACCGGCGCCGAGTACTACTGCACCATCTTCGCCTTCGCCGTGTCGCCGGTGAAGAAGGGCGTGTTCTGGGCCGGCTCGGACGACGGGCTCGTTCACGTCTCGGCCGATGACGGGAGGACCTGGAAGAACGTGACCCCGCGCGGCATGCCCGCCTGGTCCACCGTGTCGCTCGTCGAGGCGTCACCGCACGACGCGAACACGGCATACATCGCCGTCGAGCGGCACATGCTCGACGACTTCCGGCCCTACCTCTACCGGACGGACGACCTCGGGAAGACGTGGACCAAGATCACGGCGGGCATCCCCGACGACGACTTCTGCCGCGCCATCCGCGAGGATCCCGTCCGCCGAGGGCTGCTGTTCGCGGGCACCGAGACGGGCGTGTACGTCTCGTACGACGACGGTGGCCGTTGGCAGCGCCTGCAGGCGAACCTCCCGCACGTGCCCGTGCACGACCTGGTCGTGAAGGACGCCGACCTGGTGCTCGGTACGCACGGGCGCTCGTTCTGGGTCCTCGACGACATGACCGCCGTCCGCGCGTGGAGCGCGCCGAAGAGGTCGGAGGCCGCGCGGCTCTTCCCGCCGCGGCCGACGTACCGCATCCGCTCGAAGGGCGGGTTCCCGGGCAAGCCGGTGCTCGGCAAGAACTACCGCTTCACCGACGCGACGATGCTCACGTACCGGCTGTCCGAGAAGAAGGACGCCCCGGGCGACAGGGAAGAGACGTACCTCGACGCCGGCAAGAACCCGCCGGACGGTGTCATCGTCGACTTCTGGCTGCGCGAGCGCCCCGAGGGCGAGGTCACCCTGTCCTTCCTCGACGGCCGCGGCCGGCTCATCCGCTCCTTCACCAGCCGGAAGACCGGCGCGACGGAGCCGCCGCCACCAAGCGCGGCGCTCCAGGTCGAAGGCGCGGAGACCGTCGCCGGCCCGGGCGCCGCTCCGACCGCGACCAAGCCGGAGGAAGAGGAGACGAAGGAGCCGCGGGTCCCGAAGGAGCCCGGCCTGGACCGGTTCGTCTGGAACATGCGGCATCCCGACGCTTCCAAGGTCGCGGACGACCCCTCGATGGAGGAGTTCGAGCGCGCGCTGGCGGGTCCCGTCGTGCCGCCCGGCCGCTACCAGGTCCGCCTGAAGGTCGGCGACACGACGCTCACGGAGCCGTTCGAGGTCCGCAAGGACCCGCGCGTGGGCGTCCCGGAGGAGGCGATCCGCGAGCAGTTCGAGCTGCTCCTCGCCATCCGCGACAAGCTCTCCGAGACGCACGACGCCATCAGCACCATCCGCTCCCTGCGGAGGCAGGTCGAGGAGTGGGAGGTCCGCACGGGGAAGGAGCGGGCGCTGCGGCCCGTGACCCGGTCGGCGTCGAGTCTCCGGAAAGCCCTGACCGCGGTCGAGGAGGAGCTCGTCCAGACGAAGGCCCGCAGCCGTCAGGACACGCTCAACTTCCCGATCAAGCTGAACGCCAAGCTCGGCGGCCTCGGCGCCGCCGTGGCCCAGGCGGACGCGCGTCCGACCGCGTCGCAGCGGGCGGTCTTCGCGGACCTGTCGCGCCGCATCGACGCGCAGCTCGCGAAGCTGCGGAACCTGACCTCGAAGGACGTGCCGCAGCTCGCACGCACGATCCGGAGCGCCGGGGTCCCGCCGATCGTGATGGCGACCGCGGCACAGAAGCGTCCCGCGAGGCTGCGGAAGGCGGCGGCCGCGAAGTAGTGGCCAAGCGATACGACGGGTATCGCTCCTTCCAGTACCTCCGGGCCGGGACGGACTACCGGGAGTTCCGGCTCGCGAAGGACGTCGGGCGCGTTGCCGAGCACGACCTCGGCCTATCGCGGGAGGAGGCCGAGCGCGCCGAGCGACTGATGGCGGAGGACCTCATCGTCTCGCTGCACGACCACACCGCGATCGCCCCGGAGGATCCCGGCGAGCTCATGGAACAGCGGCGGAGCGGCCGCGACGCCACCGGCTACGCGGGCCTCGCGCGCTCCGGGACGGACGTCTTCTTCGAGAACTTCATGGACGGGACCGCGCTCATCACGTCGCGGCGCGGGTGGAAGTGGGACGACATCGTCTTCGACCTCGGGATGCGCTTCTCCGACATCGCCCACCAGGAGATGGTGTACGTCG
>MGON01000028.1:6892-6999 GCA_001795345.1 Chloroflexi bacterium RIFCSPLOWO2_02_FULL_71_16
CTGGAGGCGGCCACGGCCATCGAGAACGAGGTGGACCGCGTGGACGTTCTCTACGGCTTTGGGATCCGCTGCATGGGCATCACCTACAGCGAGGCGAACGCGCTCGG
>MGON01000028.1:7017-7672 GCA_001795345.1 Chloroflexi bacterium RIFCSPLOWO2_02_FULL_71_16
GCGTGACGGCGGCCTGACCGACCTCGGCCGCGAGGTGGTCGGACGCATGAACGCGCTCGGGATGACGATCGACCTCGCGCACGTGGGCGACCGCACCTCCCTCGACGTCATCGAGCTGTCCGGCAAGCCGGTCCTCATCACGCACGCCGGCGCGCGGACCCTGTGGCCGACGAAGCGAATGAAGCCGGACGAGGTCCTGAATGCCCTCGCCGCCAAGGGCGGCGTCATCGGCATCGAGGCCGCGCCCCACACCACGATCACGAAGAAGCAGCCGCGGCACTCGATCGAGTCGGTCATGGAGCACGTCGCGTACTGCGTCGAGCTCCTGGGAGTCGACCATGTGGGGCTCGGCCCGGACACGCTCTTCGGCGACCATGTCGGCTTGCACCACGCCTTCGCCGAGGCGCTCTCGATCGGCCGCATCACCGAGGGGCTCGAGTACCCGCGCGTGGAGTACGTAGCCGGGATGGAGAACCCCGGCGAGGCCATGCGGAACGCGGTCGGCTGGATGGTGAAGCACGGCTGGGCCGACGCCGACATCGCGAAGGTCGCGGGCGGCAACGCTCTTCGCGTTCTCCGCGAGACCTGGGCGCGTTAGCGGCAAGAGCCGCTCTTCTTACGCCGGGGGGACTTCGTCCCCCCGGCGGCACCCCCC
>MGON01000029.1:0-7762 GCA_001795345.1 Chloroflexi bacterium RIFCSPLOWO2_02_FULL_71_16
TGCTCGGGTGTGTCGGCTATCGCGCTGAGCGTTCCGTCTATGTCGAGGAAAACGCCACGGGGGCGCCGCGAGAGGGCACGCAGCAGTAGGGGAAGATGAGCGGGTTCGCCCGCGGTGGGTGCGAGGACAGCAGACAGCGGCGTCCCTCCAGTCGCCTACGGGGTGAGCTGACGGGCTCGGGCTGGAAGGTGCCCTGGATCTCGAGGATCCTGCGCCCCCTGAAAGGGGTTCCCCCGCTCCCTCGGCCGTGATCGAGGGACTCGGCCTGAATACGGCCTGGCCCATGCGATCGATGGGTCGCTCTCTAGTTTACCTCTTGGATCGCGACCCGTCGACCTCGCCGAAGAGGAAGCGCGATCCGCATCGATGATCTGTTCTAGGCTTCCGCGGATGCGACCCGCGATCCAGAGCACCTGATGCGCTTCGGCATCCAGATAGAGACCCAGTTCGGCTTCAGCTTCGACGACGTGCGGCAGATCGCGAGGGACGCCGAACAGGGCGGGTTCGAGGCCATGTGGGTGTGCGACCACTTCTTCCTCGACGCCAACTCCACCAAGACCAACTGCCTCGAGGCGTGGACCCTGCTCGCCGCACTGACGCAGACCACCAAGACGCTCCGGCTCGGGACGCTCGTCTCGTGCCAGTCGTACCGGAACCCGGCCCTCCTGGCGAAGACCGCCGCGAGCCTCGACCACATGAGCGGCGGCCGCATCGACTTCGGCATCGGGGCCGGCTGGAAGGAGATCGAGTACCGCGCCTATGGCTACAAGTTCCCCGCGCCCGACGTGCGCGTCGACCAGCTCGTGGACACCATCGAGATCTGCAGGCGGATGTGGACCGAGGAGAAGGCGACGTACGAGGGCAAGCACTACCGGATCGAGGATGCCCAGTGCGCTCCGAAGCCCGTCCAGACGCCGCTGCCGATGTGGATCGCCGGCGCCAAGCCCAGGCTCATGCGGGTCGTGGCGAAGTACGCCGATGCGGTGAACGTCGGCGGCTTCCCCAGCCCCGACCGCTACGCGGAGGCGATGCGGGACCTCGAGGCGGCCTGCACGAAGATCGGACGCGACCCGAGCGCGATCCTGCGCAGCGCGTTCATGTTCATGATGGTCGCCGAGCGCCGCTCCCAGCTCGACGAGATGGTCGCCGAGCACGCGGCCCGCGCCAAGGTCTCACCGGACGCGTGGCTCGCCAGGCGCGCGCACGTGCCCATCGGCACGCCCGACCAGGTCATCGAGAAGCTGCGGGCATACGCGGAGCTCGGGGTCGGCTACGTGATCCCGGTCTTCCCCTACGGCCGCGAGCGCGAGATGGTGCGCGTCCTCGCGGAGCGGGTGATCCCGGCGACGCGCGCGGCCTAGCGGACGGGCGGCCGGGGGTCGTCTGAGGGCCGGCGGCCGGGGTCCTCGCGCTCGCCGCCCTTCTTGCCGTTCTTGCGCCTCAGGAACTCGTCCGCGATGGAGAGCCACCGCCTTATGCGGATCGTCTCCTCCGGGTCGCGTGACGGCCGCCGCCGGCCAGCCGCATCCCCTTCCGGCACGTTGCGCCTCGCCGCAACAACGGTGCCACCGCTCGCCTCTACGGCCGCCCGAACGTGACGCTTTCGTCTCGGCTTGGACCCGAACGCCACACGCGTGTCGGCTCAGGCGTTCTCGCCCTGGTACCGGCCGGCATATCCCTCTCCCGTCGGGCGTGAGAGTCGGAAGAAGACGAGCTGGGCGACGCGGGCGCCGCGCTGGATCCGGTAGCCCCGCGGATTCATGACCGCGAGGAGCCCCTCGCCACGGCCCGAGTAGCCGGCGTCCCACACGGCTCCGTGTATCGCGACGCCCGATCGTAGGAGGCTCGACCGCGGGCGCAGCAGGGCGGTGAGGTCCGGCGGGAGGTTCACTTTCTCGCGGTACCCGATCACGTACGCGCCCTGGTGCAGGTCCCACCAGCCGTCGCCGTCGGGATCCAGGTCCTCGCGGGCCGATGGCTCGCGCACCGCGTCCGCGGAGCCCAGCAGCGCGGGCGAGGTCAGGCGCTGGACCCGGTCGAGGCGGAGGTCGATCCCGTTCGGCTGCAGCTGGCTGGCCACGTCCACGCCCTCGACCAGCGGCGGGTGGCCCGCCAGGGCCGCGCGAAGCTCTTCGCGGGAGAGCACCAACAAGACCTAGGAGTGCCGGCCGCGGGAGCTTGCTCCCGCGAGCGGCCGACGACGGGCTCGTACGAAGTACATCGGGCGCGGAGCATAGGCGCGCTCATTCGTGCGAGCGAGGATCCGGCTTCGCCGGTCCGAGCGAGTCCAGCACTGACCGAGCGGAGCGAGGCGGGCACTACGTGCACAGGGGCCCCTGCCCCTGGGCCAGCGACGCGATAGCGAGCTGGACGAGCGCGAAAAGGACGGATGCGCGACACTCGCGCGCGGTGGCCGAGCAGGCTCGACCCGTGTCCGCGTCGCGTACGGTCATGGCGCGGGCGATGCTCCCGTCCGACGCGAATCCCTGGGGGAACGTGCACGGCGGCGAGATCATGAAGCTCATCGACTCGTGCGCGGGCGCCGCGGCGCAGCGCCACTCGCGCTCGAAGGTCGTCACGGCGCGCATCGACGAGCTCTCCTTCGTAGCGCCGGTGATCGTCGGCGATCTCGTGACCGCCACGGCCTCGGTCAACGAGGTGGGCCGCACCAGCATGGAGGTCGGCGTGCGTGTCGAGGCCGAGAACACGCTGACCGGCAAGGTCGTCCACGTCGCCAGCGCGTATCTCGTGTTCGTCGCCATTGACGACCAGGGCCGCCCGCGGCAGCTCCCTCCCCTGCTCGCCGAGACGGAGGACGAGCGTGCCCGGATGGAGGCGGCGAAGAAGCGTCGGGAGCTCCGGCTCCAGCGTCCTCGGCGCCCGGAGGCATAAAGTCCGACCAGACGAACCCATCTCAACGCATCTAAGGGGGAGAGACAGATGAGATCGACCATCCGGACGGCAGGGATCCTGATCGCCGTGCTCTTGGTCGCCGCGGCATGTCAGGCCCCCGGCACGGGCACCCCCGCGCCGGCGAGCCCGACGAGCGCGGCGACATCCGCGGCCACCGCCGCGGCTTCGCCCACGCCGAACTTCGCCGGGAAGCCGGTGCTCATCGTCACCGGCGGCACCGGCGGCGTGTACATCGTGTACGGCGGCGGCCTCGCGAACGTGCTCACCAACAAGCTCGGCGTCGCCGCGACCGCGCAGGCGACGAACGCGTCGGTGACCAACATGCAGCTCGTCCGCGACAAGAAGGCCGACCTCGCCTACACCCTCGCGGACACCGCGTACGACGCCCTGAAGGGCCAGAAGCAGTTCGCGAACGCGGCCGCGCCCGGCCTCCGCACGCTCGCCGTCCTCTACAACAACGTGACGCAGATCGTGACGAAGGACGGGACGGGCATCACGAGCGTCGCCGGCCTCAAGGGCAAGCGCGTCTCGGTCGGGTCGGCCGGCTCCGGGACCGAGGTCATCGCGAACCGCATCCTCGAGGCGGCCGGCCTGTCGCAGGCCGACCTGCAGGTCCAGAAGCTCGGCATCGCGGACTCGGCCGCCCAGCTGAAGGACGGGCGCGTCGACGCCTTCTTCTGGTCCGGCGGCCTCCCCACCGCCGCGATCCTGGAGCTCGCGAACACGGCGGGGCTGAAGATCAAGATCCTGGATCACTCCGACCTCGTGCCGAAGATGGTCGAGAAGTACGGAGCGTTCTACGTGGCGCACACGCTTCCGAAGGACGTCTACAAGCTCGACGCCGACGTGAAGACGTCGGCCGTGCCGAACCTGCTGGTCGCGGACGTCGGCATGGACGCGGCGCTCGTCCGCGCGATCCTCGCGACGATGTTCGACAACAAGGCGGAGCTCGAGAAGGCGCACCCCGAGGCCAAGAACCTGACGCTCGAGAACGCCTCCAAGGGCTCGCCGCTCGAGTACCACCCAGGCGCCATCACCTATTACAAGGAGAAGGGCGTCTGGAAGAACTGACCGGCTGACCTGCCGGGCTCGGCCCGCGACCATCTGGTCCTGGTCCTCCTCGCGGGGGCGGCGCTCGCCGCCCCCGCGCTCGTTCTGGAGGTCCGGTCCGCGGATCGGGAGATCGCGCTCCCGATGCGCGACAGCGCGTTCACCTACACGTACCGTCAATCGATCTACGACGTCGCCGTTCGAGAGGAGCTGCGCGTGGCGGATGGTGTCTTTCGCATCGAGCGCGCCGTCTCGACCGATCTCCGCGCGCTCGAGTACTTCCGCTGGCCGGGCAGCGCTAGCGAAGCGGACGGAGCGCTCGCGTGGCGGGCGCCCGACAACCGCATCGACCGGCTCGATATCGCGGTCGTGGCGCGAGGCGACCAGATCATCGACACGGGCGTCCGGCGGCTCAGCCTGGAGGACGCGTTCGGCGACACGGGTGCCAGCGTGAGGGCCGCGTCGCGGCCGCTCGCCGCGTGGCTGTGGAGCGCGCTCCCATGGCGGTGACCCCGCCGACCGGCGAGACCGCCGTGGATGAGCGGCGCGCGCACGAGCTCATCGAGGAGTACGAGGCCGAGGCGCGCACGCGCGACCTGCCGCCGGCCTGGGCGCGCGCCGCGCGCATCTTCGGCGTCGCCGTATCGCTCATCGCGATCTACTACGCGATGGCCGGCGCGCCCATCCCGTTCACGAGCATCCAGCTCATCCCGAACGTCACCGTCTTCGGACTGTCCCTCACCACGCTGCACATCTTCTCGATCGTGTTCCTCTCGGCCTCGCTGATCCTCACGTTCATCCACTACCCGCCCCTGCGCCGGTGGCGGACGCGCGTCGACGCCGTCGACCTCGTGCTGATGGCCGCGGCCGTCGCCGTCGCGGGCTACCTGCTGGCCGAGTTCGACGAGGCCATCTACCGCGTCGGCATCCCGAGCCCCGCCGACTTCGCCTTCGGCCTCCTAGCGATCGCCCTCGTCCTGGAGGGCACGCGCCGGACCGTCGGCTGGCACCTATCGGCGCTCGTGCTGGTCACGCTGGCCTACGCCTACTTCGGCGCGGTCCTGCCGCAGGCCATCCGCCACCGCGGGTTCGACCTCGACCAGATAGTCGCGCAGCAGTACCTCTCGCTCGACGGGATGCTGAGCCTCGTCTACATCGCGGGCTCGTTCATCATCCTGTTCACGATCTACGGGGCGGTGCTCGAGCACTCGGGCGCCGGCAAGTTCTTCGTCGATCTGGCGTTCGCGCTTTCGGGCCGCCGGCGCAGCGCCGCCGGCCGTACCGTCACGCTCGCGTCATTCCTGCTCGGGACGGTCTCCGGGTCCGGCGTCGCCACGACGGTCACGCTCGGGTCGATCACCTATCCCCTGCTGAAGCGTGCGGGCTACGACCGCGAGACCGCCGGGGCGATCCTCGCCGCGGGCGGGATCGGCGCGATCATCTCGCCCCCGGTGCTGGGCGCGGCGGCGTTCCTCATGGCCGAGCTGCTGCGGATCAGCTACCTCGAGGTCCTCGTCATGGCGACGGTGCCGACGCTCCTCTACTACCTCTCCATCTTCCTCATGATCGAGGTCGACGCGCGCCGGATGGGCGCGCGAGAGGTCGACATCGAGGCGCCGGGGGTCGGCTCGCTCCTGCGCCGCTACTGGTTCCACCTGACCTCGCTCGTGTCGATCGTGGCGTTCATGGCCCTCGGGATGTCGCCGATCCTGGCCGTGTTCTGGGCGGTCGTCTTCGCGATCGTCGTGTCCTATGCGGACCGCGAGCTCGCCATCACGCCCCCGAAGCTGGTCAGCGTCCTGGCGGACGGCGCCAAGGGCGTGCTCGCGGTGGCGGCCACCATCGCCGCGGCCGGGATCATCGTCGGCGTGCTGCTGCAGACGGGACTCGGGCTCAAGGTCTCCAACCTCATCATCACGCTCGCGGGCGGTGACCTCTTCTTCACGCTGATCCTGTCCGCGATCGTCCTCTGGGTGCTCGGCCTGTCGCTGCCGATCACCGCCTCTTATCTCGTCGCCGTGCCGACGGTCGCGCCGGCGCTCATCACGCTCGGCGTCCCGGCGCCCGCGGCGCATATGTTCATCTTCTATTACTCGGTGCTGTCGGAGGTCTCGCCGCCGGTCGGCCTCTCGCCGTTCGCGGCCGCGGCACTGACCGGCGGCAACCCCTACCGCACGATGATGCTCAGCTGGAAGTACGCGCTGCCCGCGTTCCTGGTCCCGTTCATGTTCACGCAGCCCGAAGGCACGGCGATGCTCCTTCGCGACACGACGGTCGTCGAGGCGATCGTCGCGACAGGGACCGCGGCCACCGGCATCGCCGCCCTGGTCACGGGCATCGGCGGCTATCTCTTCCGGCGGACGACGCTGCTGGAGCGTGCGCTCCTCGTCGCGGCGGGACTGCTGCTCCTGCAGCCCGGCGCGCTCGGGGATGCCCTCGGCTCCGGCCTCTTCGTCGCGGCGGCCGCGGTGCAGCTCGTGAGGATGCGCGTCGCCGCGATCGCTCCCGGATAGGAGTACACCGGACCGAACGGACCCTCGCTCGCTCGCGCTCGGCTGGCACCGTCCGTGCGCGGACGAAAGGGCATCCAGACGCGGGAGGGATGACCATGAAGGAGCACGCCCAGCCGCCCAAGAACCAGGCGGGCCAGCCGCCGACCAAGACGCCCGACGAGACCGAGGAGCGCCTCGAGGAGAAAGCTCGCGCCCAGAGCGGCCAGGCGAACAAGAGGCGCACCGAGGAGCAGATCGACGAGGTGCGGACGAAGCGGTGAGGGCGATCGCCCTCGCGGCTGCGGACTACGCCTGAGGCTGGAGCCGTTCGACCTTCTCGATCACCTCGTCCAGCGACGCGAAAGGCTTGGCAAGGTGGTCGTCGGCCTTGATCTCGTCGGCCCACTGGCGCGCACTGTGCGCCGCCGTCATGACGATCACCGGAACTCCGATCCCGCGGCGGCGGAGCTCCTGAGCGAACTGCCATCCGTCCATGCGTGGCATGCGCATGTCGAGCAGGATCACCGCGGGCGGCCGTCGGGTGACCGAGTCCAGCGCGTCCACCCCGTCACGCGCGACCTCGACCTCGTAACCCTCGGCCACCAGCAGCTCTTTCAGCATGTCGAGGATCGTCTCCTCATCGTCGACGATGAGGATCGGCCCTCTCCCGTCCACCGGCACCGCGGGTAGTGTGCCCTGCCGGGCCAAGCCGAGCGGGCGAGCTAGCGAGGCGACGACCTCGCCGCGCCGAGGTCAGGAGCGGCTAGCCGCCCCCTTCAGCCGGTCGGCGAAGTGCTTGCGCACCTTTTCGACCTTCGGACGCGCGTTGAAGAGGATGTATGGGTTCAGTGGGTTGCGGGCCGCATAGTCCTGGTGATACGTCTCGGCCTCGTAGAAACGCTCGAGCGGCGCGACCTCGGTGACGATCGGCCGGTCGAACACCTTGGCGCGGTCGAGCTGCGCAATGTATGAGTCCGCCACGCGCTTCTGGCCCTCGGTCGTGTAGAAGATCGCGGAGCGGTACTGGCGCCCCACGTCCGGCCCCTGCCGGTCCAGCTGCGTGGGATCGTGAGCGATGGAGAAGAACGCCTTGAGGATCTGTCCGAAGCCGATCTTCGCGGGGTCGTATCGGACCTCCACCACCTCGGCGTGGTCGGTCGTGCCGCCGCAGACCGTCTGGTAGTCCGCGGTCTCCGCCGTGCCGCCGGCATATCCCGAGCGGACCGAGCTGACCCCGTCGAGCTGCTTGTAGACGGCCTCGACGCACCAGAAGCAGCCGCCCGCGAGCACGGCCACCCCCTCGCCGC
>MGON01000029.1:7903-12189 GCA_001795345.1 Chloroflexi bacterium RIFCSPLOWO2_02_FULL_71_16
AGCTCGATCTCGTTCCCGTCCGGATCCTCGATATAGAGGCTGTGCGTCACACCGTGGTCCGTCGCTCCGACGATGCGCGCACCCGCGGCGACGAGGCGGTCGCGCGCCTCACGCAGCTCGTCATCGGACTCGCCGACCTTGAGGCCGAAGTGGTACATGCCGAGCCGGCGCCCCCTGGGGACCGGCGCCGCGTCCGGGCCGACCTCGATCAGCAGGAGCTCGTGATGCGTGCGCCCCGACGAGAACGCAGCGATCGGAGCCCGCGCGCCTCTGGGCAGCGGCAGCTCGGTCCAGCCGAGCACGTCGCGGTAGAACTCGCGCGAGCGACCCAAGTCCGAGACATAGAGGACGATGTGTCCGAGCTCGTGGACCTTCATGTGGACGACCTCCCCAACGCCCGCGCTGCACGGCCTATTCCGGGTCGCGAGGCCCGCCGCTTGCTCACGCGGGACCGATGAGCCGGATCATCCGGTACGCGCTGATCGTCGGCCTGACCGCGTGCGTGCCGCAGCAGACCGTGCGACCGACGCCCGCCGCCGCCGAGCCGGTGACGGCCGTCGCGCGGCGTGCGGCCGCCACGTCGCCGCCTCCGATCTTGTGGATCGAGGCGCCCATCGCCGGCGACCCCTCCCCCGTCTGGGCGCAGGTACCGCGCACGGGCGTCGTCGTGGAAGACGGCCGCATCCGTCTGCTCCGGCCCAGCGTCGCGGAGACGCCGCGCCGCGTCGCCATCCAAGCCGGGCACTGGCGCACGGACGAGGCGCCCGCCGAGTTCCCGCGCCTTCGCTTCAGCTCCGGCGGCGAAGCGGCCGGCATCAGGGAGGTCGATGTGACGCGCGACGTCGCGGAGCGCGTCGCGGCCGTGCTCACCGAACGAGGCATCGTCGTCGACATGCTCCCGGCCACGGTCCCTCCGAGCTACCTGGCCGACGTGTTCGTCGCGCTGCATGCGGACGCCGACGCGACCGGTACCGCGCGAGGCTTCAAGATCGCGCACGGTTCCTACCGCTCACCCGAGGACGAGCGCCTCGTCGGTCTCCTCACGGAGCACTACGCGGCCGGGACCGGGCTGCCGCGGGACCGCAACGTGACCACGGACATGACGGACTACTACGCGTTCGCCTGGTTCCGGTACGAGCACGCGCTCGCACCGCACACCGCCGCGGCGATCATGGAGCTCGGCTTCATCTCCCACCCGGAGGACCGCTCGCTCCTGGTCGATCAGCCCGACCTGGTCGCCCGCTCGGTCGCCGAGGGGATCATCCGCTTCCTCGACGCGGTGCCGAGAAGCGAGCTATTCGGCGAGGACATCATCATTCCGCAGGCTTCGCCGCGGCCCTAGCGAGCCGAGACCGCGCGCACCTGCTACAAATGATGTGTGGGACGTAAGAAGCGCCCTGGATTCGCCGACGTGCACACGACGCGCAGCTCGTTCGACGCAGGGGAAGTGCGTTGCCCGAAGTGCCGCCGGCATGTCGGCCCGTCCGACGGCCCCAAGTTCATCGCGACGCTCGGGGGCGGCGAGCCGACGCTCGCGACGCTGACCTGCGAGCGCTGCCTCACCATGCTGAGCATCCGCTTCGTCCCGGCCGAGCCGATCCAGATCGCCTGACCCGCGCTAAGCGCCTCCGGAGATAGCGGGCAGCAGCACCACCTCGCTCCCCTCACCGATAGGCCGATCGTCGCCCAGGTCCCGCGCGTCCTCCCCGTCGACGAAGACGCTCACGAACTCTCGAACGCGGCCGTCCGACCCGTACACGCGCTCGGCGAGCGCGGGATAGCCGCCGCGGATCGCTTCGCGGAGCGACCCGAGCGAGCCGGCCGGCACATCGACGACCGCGGCGCCGCCGGCGAGCGGCCGCAGCACGGTGGGAATACGGAGCCTCGCCATCACCTGACCTCCGCGAGCTCGCGGCCCGCGACAGTGGGAGGCGGCTCGGGCAGCGCGTCCTCGAACGCGTCGAGCCGCGCCGGGATCCGCACCACAGCGTCCGTGTCGAGCGGGACGACGTCCGGCGTCTTGAATCCGTTCCCGGTGAGGTACGCGACCACGGTGCCGCCGCGCGGCAGCAGCCCGCGCTCCGCGAGCCGCACCAGCGCGGCAACGGTGGTGCCGCCCGCCGGCTCGACGAAGATGCCCGCCGTCCGCGCGACGAGGGCGATGGACGCGCGGATCTCGTCGTCGCTCGCCGCTTCGACCGCGCCGCCGCTGCGCCGGGCGATCTCGAGCACGAGGTTCCCGTCGGCGGGCGAGCCGATCGCGAGCGCGTGAGCGATCGTCTGCGGGCGCTTCACCGGCACATAGCGCGGTGCGCCGCTGGCGAAGGCGTCGGCCACCGGCGCACATCCGGCGGGCTGAGCGCCGAAGAACGCGAGGGGCCGGTCCGCGACGAGGCCGGTGGCGACCAGCTCGCCCGCGGCCTTCGCGTTGTTCACGAACATCGCGCCGGACGCGATCGGGATGACCAGGGCGTCGGGAAGGCGCCATCCCAGCTGCTCCGCGGTCTCGAACAGCAGGGTCTTGGAGCCCTCGACGTAGTACGGGCGCAGCGTGAAGTTCACGAACGCCCAGCGGCGCTCCTCGGCGATCTGGCCGACTAGCCGGTTCACCTCGTCGTACGTCCCGTCCACCAGCACGAGCCGCGCGCCGTACGTGGTGACCGCGGCGAGCTTCGCCGGCTCGGTCGTGGCCGGGACGAAGACGACCGCCCGCAGCCCGAGCCGCGCGGCAGCCGCCGCGACCGCGCCCGCCAGGTTGCCGGTCGAGGCGCAGGCGATCGTGTCGTAGCCCAGCTCCTTCGCCCTCTGCGCCGCGACCGCCACGACACGGTCCTTGAACGAGAAGCTCGGCGTCACGGTGTCGTTCTTGAGCCACAGCTCGTCCAGCCCCAGCTCCCGGCCGAGGCGGTCCGCGCGGACGAGCGGCGTCCAGCCGACCGGGTCGTCGGGCACGGTCGCGACCGGCAGGAGCGGCGCGTAGCGCCAGAGCGACGTGGGGCCGGAGCGGATCGCGTCGCGGAGCGCCTCACCCGTCAGCGTGTGGTCATAGCTCACCTCGAGCGGGCCGAGGCACTCAGCGCAGGCGTAGGCGTCGGGCGCGGCGGACACGGTGTGGCAGGCGCGGCAGCGAAGCGCGAAGCGTGGCATGTGCGTGACCTCCCCAGTCACGCGCTTCGTTCGAGCAAGTCCCGGAACGAAAAGAACGGACCCCGACGGGTCCGTTCCGATCGCCTCTCATCTTCCGGCTTTCGCCGGCGGACTTGGCACCTTGCGTTGCCGCAGGTTGCCGGGCTTCACAGGGCCGTCTTCCCCTCCACCCTCTCGATGAGAGCGCGTATGAAATTCGTTGCGGCGAGCATAGGCGACCGCGCGCGGCCCGGCAACGCGTGTGCAGGGTGCACTCCCGGCGCGCGGCGAGATCGGACCCGCGTCGCCGGACACCACCTTCGCTAGGCTCCGGCCATGTCCGCGGGGGATCCCCTTCTCGCATGACCAAGACATCGCTGGGCAAGGACAAGATCAAGGTCCTGCTCCTCGAGTCGATCCATCCCAGCGCGGTCGACGCGTTCCGGATGGATGGCTACGCGAACGTCGAGTGCCACGATCGCTCTCTCCACGAAGCCGATCTCGTCGCACGGATCGCGGGCGCCCACATCCTGGGCATCCGCTCGGGTACGCGTGTGACCGAGGCGGTGCTCGCGCGAGCCGACAAGCTGATGGCCATCGGCTGCTTCAGCATCGGGACGGATCGCGTCGACCTGGCCGCGGCCGAGGCGCGCGGGATCCCCGTCTTCAACGCGCCGTTCTCCAATACGCGGAGCGTCGCCGAGCTCGTCCTTGCGGAGATCGTCCTGCTCTGTCGCGGGATCGCCGAGCGCAACGCCGCGGCGCATCGTGGCCGCTGGCTCAAGACGGTCGGAGGCGCCACCGAGGTCCGCGGAAAGGTCCTGGGGATCGTCGGCTACGGCCACATCGGGACGCAGGTCGGTGTCCTGGCGGAAGCCCTCGGCATGCAGGTCTGCTACTTCGACGTCCAGACGAAGCTCGCGCTCGGGAACGCTCAGCGGGCTGGGTCGCTCGATGCGCTGCTCGAACGATCGGACGTCGTCACGCTGCACGTGCCGGAGACCCCAGAGACGCTTCGGATGATCGGGGAGGGACAGCTCGCGCGGATGCGGCGCGGCGCGAAGCTCATCAACGCGTCGCGGGGCAGCGTGGTCGACATCGAGGCCCTGGCTCGGGCGCTGGAGTCCGGCCACCTGGCCGGAGCCGCGATCGACGTCTTC
>MGON01000029.1:12200-13110 GCA_001795345.1 Chloroflexi bacterium RIFCSPLOWO2_02_FULL_71_16
ACGGTCGGACGGTGAGGAGTTCGTCTCGCCGCTGCGCCGGTTCGAAAACGTTGTGCTCACGCCGCACATCGGCGGCAGCACCGCGGAGGCGCAGCAGAACATCGGCCTCGAGGTCGCCACGAAGCTCGTGAAGTACAGCGACAACGGGTCGACCGTGGGAGCGGTGAACTTCCCGCAGGTGGCACTCCCCGAGCACGCCGGTAAGCACCGGCTCCTGCACGTCCACCGGAACGAGCCCGGCATGCTCGCGAAGGTGAACGCCATCCTCTCGGACGCCGGGATCAACATCGCCAGCCAGTACCTCGAGACCGACGCCCGGGTGGGCTACGCGGTGATCGACATCGACGGCGCCGGCCGTCCGGTCAGCCAGGCGGTCCGGAAGAAGCTGGACGCCGTCGACGGCACCATCCGGACACGGGTCCTCTACTGAGCCCGACCGCGGCGGCGTCCGAGGTCCGCCCCGACGCGATCGTCTTCGACGTCGACGGCGTGCTGGTGGAGACGGAAGCCTCGTACATCGAAGCGGTCACGCGGACGGTCCAGTGGCTCCTCGTTCATGACGCGGGCCTGCGCGAGGACGGGCTTGCCGTGGACCGCTCGACGGTGCGCGAGTGGAAGCTGATCGGCTCATGGAATGACGACTGGGACCTGTCCGATGCCATGTACCGATGGCTGATGGCGGCACCAGGCGCGACGACGACCCAACGTCGTCGCTCCGCGCTGCCCGCCTCCGCCGCCGCGAGGATGGACCTCGAGGGCCTTCGCGCGGCTGCCGGGGAACGCGCGGCGCGCACGTGGGAAGAGGTCCGCGGGGTCTTCGAGGAGATCTACAACGGGTCGAGCGTCGCGGTGGAGCGCTACGGCGTGACGGCGCGCGTGCACGAGGAGCACGGGCTCGCCGAGACCGAAC
>MGON01000029.1:13221-13313 GCA_001795345.1 Chloroflexi bacterium RIFCSPLOWO2_02_FULL_71_16
TGCCTCTCCCGCCAAGCGTTGCCGTCGCGACCATGGAGGACGGGCGCAAGCCGGACCCGGCCCCGCTCCTGAAGGTCGTCGGGGAGCTGCGG
>MGON01000030.1:0-573 GCA_001795345.1 Chloroflexi bacterium RIFCSPLOWO2_02_FULL_71_16
GACCGTGTCCTCGAGGACGTCGTAGGCCGCGAGGATCACGCCGCGGGCCGGCGGCCGCGGCTGCACGCGCAGGCGCAGCCGGGTGAGGATCCCGAGCGTCCCCTCGGAGCCGACGAACAGCTTCGTCAGGTCGATGCCGCTCGACGACTTCATCGCCTTGGACCGCTCGCCGCCGGTGACGATGGCCGACCCATCGGCCAGGACTACCTCGGCGCCCAGGACGTACGCGGACGTCGTGCCCCATTTCACCGCGTGCGGGCCGCTGGCGTTGTTCGCGACCATCCCGCCGACGGTGCAGGCCCGCCCGCTTCCCGGATCCGGCGGGAAGAAGAGGCCCTCCGCGGCGAGCGCGGCGTTCAGGTCGGCGTACACGATCCCCGGCTCGCACGAGACCTGGAGGTTCGTGCGGTCGATCTCGAAGATGCGGCGCATTCGCGCGAACGAGATCACGATGCCGCCTCGCGTCGGCACCGCGCCGCCGGTCTGGCCGGTGCCCGCGCCGCGCGCCACGATGGGGGTCCCCGTCTCGTCGGCGAGGCGCACCACGGCCGCGACCTCCGCGGCGGTCTCGGG
>MGON01000030.1:612-962 GCA_001795345.1 Chloroflexi bacterium RIFCSPLOWO2_02_FULL_71_16
CCAGAAGGAGGCATCGAAGGCGTAAGGCAGGAGGGCGCTCTCGTCATCCAGGACGCGCTCGCTCGGGACGATCGCGCGAAGGCGCGACGCGATCGCGTCCTGGGTCATGACCACCGTTCGTATGCTAGGAGCATCGCCATCGCTGCTTCCCATGTGAGTCCAGAGGACGTCGCGACCTGCGTGTCGTGCGGCCTCTGCCTGAACGACTGCCCGACGTACCGCGTCCTCGGCAACGAGGCGGACTCCCCGCGCGGGCGGATCCAGCTCATCCGGACGCTCGTGTCGACGACCGGAGCGCCCGATCCCGCGATGGTCTCGCACCTCGACGCCTGCCTCGTCTGCCGCGCGTG
>MGON01000030.1:987-1068 GCA_001795345.1 Chloroflexi bacterium RIFCSPLOWO2_02_FULL_71_16
CCGTTCGGCCGGATCATGGAGGCGGCTCGCGAGGACATCGCCACACGGACCGCCGCCCGCGGCGCCGCCGGGGCCCTGCGC
>MGON01000030.1:1105-1251 GCA_001795345.1 Chloroflexi bacterium RIFCSPLOWO2_02_FULL_71_16
TCACCGCCGCGTCCTGGCTCGCCACCCTCTACGACCGCAGCGGGCTGCGAGCGCTCGCCCGGCGCGTGATGCCGTCGCGCCTCCGCGCGATGGACTCGCTGCTCGCTCCGCGCGAGGGCGCGGCCTACGCGCCGGGAGCCGCGGAC
>MGON01000030.1:1281-1355 GCA_001795345.1 Chloroflexi bacterium RIFCSPLOWO2_02_FULL_71_16
GTGCGCGCCTTCGCGGGCACCGAGGGCCCCGTCGTGGTGACCGCGGCCGGCTGCGGTGCGCACCTGCGGGCCTA
>MGON01000030.1:1502-1664 GCA_001795345.1 Chloroflexi bacterium RIFCSPLOWO2_02_FULL_71_16
TCGCCGACCCCGAGCGCTGCTGCGGCAGCGCGGGTGTCTACAACATCACGCATCCGGAGGTCGCGGACGAGCTTCAGCGCGCGAAGATCGCCGCGATCCTCGCCGCGCGGCCGGACGTCGTCGTGAGCGCGAACCCCGGATGCATCCTGCAGATCCGGGCAG
>MGON01000030.1:1778-2536 GCA_001795345.1 Chloroflexi bacterium RIFCSPLOWO2_02_FULL_71_16
TGCGCGAAAGCGCGCGTCGTGCGAAAATAGATGCACCCATGAGCGTTTCTCGTTCCACCTACCGTCATCGCCTCAGCTCGGAGGACGTCCGCAAGAGCCGGATCCTGATCACCAAAGACGCTTGGAAGCTGTTCCCGTCGCCCGGCGAGCGCGTCGCGCTCCGTATCGGCGCGCGGCGCTTCGACGCGGAGATCCGGGCCGAGCGCTGCGCATGCGTCCCGCCGGAGCACGAGCACTACCACCTGACCTGTCCGGCCCTCAAGGGTCAGGCGGGGTTCAAGAGCGGCGCCCTCGTCGTGATCGCGAAGGACTCTGATGGTGGCTATCGCTTCGTCGAGGAGCGAGGCTAGAGCGCGATGAGCAAGGAGCTGGTCGGCGGGTACCGTTCCGCCTCGGAGCGGAGATAGACTCGGGCGATGTGGCCCGGCTACTGCGGAGCCGTCAGGCGAAGCAGCAGGACGGTCAGTTGATGCGAAGCATCTGATGACTACCTATGTCCTGATCCACGCGTTCGGCACGCTTCGCGACGAGCTCGACCGGTCGGACCGTGGCAAGCGCACGTACTCGGGCTGGCTCCGTGAGTTCGTCGAGGACACGCCCAAGCGCCTGACGGAGATCGCCCGCCTGATCGACCTCCTCTCGGAGAACGGCTGGCGCATCACCGGATCCCCCTACGACTGCGACGTCATGCTCGAGCGCTCCGTCACCCGGGAGGTCGCCGAGCAGGAGCTCCGGCGCGCCGAGGTCTGGGACCGCCT
>MGON01000030.1:2577-3928 GCA_001795345.1 Chloroflexi bacterium RIFCSPLOWO2_02_FULL_71_16
GCGCCCCGCCGGCGCCGCCGCGTCCGCCGGCCGCCAACTCGAGAGCAGGGCAGCTAAGAGCACGCCGCACCCCCTCGGCGACGAGCTCACCGAGCTCCACGTCCATCTCGGCGGCGCCGTCGATGCGGCCGACCTCTGGCGCATCGCCCACGAGCAGGGCATCCGGCTCCCGACCAAGGACTACTGGGAGTTCGTCGACCTCATCACCATGCCGGCGGAGAAGAAGCGATCGTTCGAGGACTTCCTGGCGCTCTACCACTGGACCGAGCTCATCCAGTCGAGCCCGACCGCCGTCGAGGAGTCCGTCTACGCCGTCGTGACCGGGGCCTACCGGAAGGCGAACATCACGACGCTCGAGGTGCGGTACAACCCGATGAAGCGGAACCGCGGCGGCGAGCGCGACCTCGACCACATCATCATGGCCTCGATCCGCGGGCTCGACCGAGCGCTCCTCGAGTACCCGGTGAAGGCCGGGCTCATCTTCTGCCTCGACCGGCAGTTCGACCGCGCCCTGAACCAGATCATCGCCGAGAAGGCCGTCGCGTACCGCCACCGCGGCGTCGTCGGCATCGATATCGCCGGGGGCAAGAACCCGGAGTTCCGCTATCGCGACTACGCGGAGGTCTACCGCGACGCTCGGCGCGCGGGGCTCGGGACCACCGTGCACGCCGGCGAGGACGAGGACTGGCGCTCGGTGGACGAGGTCGTCCGCCACCTCGAGCCGGACCGGATCGGGCACGGCATCCACGCGGCTCAGGAGCCCTCGGTGTGCCGGCTCCTCGCCGAGCGTGGCACCCTCCTCGAGATCTGCCCGTCGTCGAACCTCGATACGCAGGTCGTGAAGGGGCCCGAGGAGCTCCGGGACTACATCAAGACCTTCCAGGAGCACGGCGTGCGCTTCAGCTTCAACACCGACGGGCCGGAGATGCTCCGCACCACCCTCCGGGAGGAGCTCCGGCAGGCGGTACGGTATGGGTTCGTGTCCAAGGAAGATCTCGCACGCTGCGGCGAATGGGCTCGGGAGGCCTCGTTCGTGCGCCGGAACGGCGCATGACGGCGAAGGAGCGCGCCGCGCTCCAGCGGCTGCTGATCATCGCCGCCGCGTGGGCCGCGGGCGAGACGGCGCTGCGCCTCATGGGCCTGGCGGGGATCGCGACGCTGGCCGGCGCCGCGCTCGGTGCGGGGGCCTACGTCGCTACGCGCGACCTCGGGACGCCGCGCCGCGGCGGGGACGTCATCTACTGGCGCGGCCGCCGCATCGACCCGAACGACCGCCTCCACTGATGGCCGGCAACCGGTACCTCGCCGACCAGCGGTGGCGGCAGCTCTTCGACGAGATGCGCGTCGCCGT
>MGON01000030.1:3934-4029 GCA_001795345.1 Chloroflexi bacterium RIFCSPLOWO2_02_FULL_71_16
GCTCGCCGACCTCGACGCGCGCGTCAGCGACGCGGGCGCGAGCGAGGAGGAGTGGACGAAGGCGTGGGGCGAGTACTCGGGCCTCGTGTCACGGC
>MGON01000030.1:4055-10075 GCA_001795345.1 Chloroflexi bacterium RIFCSPLOWO2_02_FULL_71_16
CGGCGCCGGATGGAGCTGCTCGACCTCTCGCGCTAGGTCACTTGCCGGCGTGCGTGTCGCTCGGGACCTTTCCGGGCTTGACGCCCAGGCGCTGGCCGAACGAGGCGGCGCGCATCGAGTCCATCTCCGTCGGGTTGTCGTGACGCATGACGAACGGGGCGAGCGCCCAGAGGATCGCGCGAAGCGGCTCCGGGTCCGCGACGGGGTGCCCCAGGCGCTCGCTCACGAAGCGCAGGTAGCCGCTCGGCCACACGAGCTGGCGTCCCTCGGTGCGCTCGGTCGCCTCCGCGGGGGCGTGTCCCGCGTGGGTGAGCGCGAATCCGCGCTCACCGCCGTCGCCGGCCGTCCACGACACGACCGCGTCCTCGACCTCGAGGGCCTCGCCGCACCGATCGCAGACGAGGTCGTACTCGGTCACGGGATGATCATATGAATGATCGAGCGAGGATGCGGCTCCGCCGCTCCGAGCGAGCCTGCCAGTGATCGAGCGGAGCGAGGCGGCGCAGGCCGGGCGATGCGAAGCGAGCCCGGACGAGCGCGAGGAGCGAGAATGGACCGATGAGCGAAGAGCGATACGGGTCCTGGGGGAAGATCCTCCGCGTCGACCTCACCGAGCGGCGCACGTGGGCGGAAGAGCTCGACGAGGCGACCTTCCGGCGGCGTCCCGGGGGCCGCGCCATGATCGCCCACTACCTGCTCAGCGAGCTGACGCCCGGCACCGACCCGCTCTCGCCCGACAACCTGCTCATCTTCGCGCCGGGCGTCCTCACCGGCACGCCGCTCTCGGGCGCCTCGCGGCACGCCATCGGCGCCCGCTCGCCGCTCACCGGCGGCTTCGGCGAGGCCGAGGTGGGCGGGTTCTGGGGCGCGGAGCTGAAGCGGGCCGGCTGGGACGGGATCGTCGTGCGCGGCGCCGCCGCGGCGCCGGTGTATCTATGGATCAAGGACGACGCCGTCGAGATCCGCGACGCCTCCCACCTCTGGGGCAAGGAGATCATGGAGACCGAGGAGACGCTCAAGGCCGAGGTGGGGGAGCGGCTCGCTCGGGTGTGCGAGATCGGGCCCGCGGGCGAGAAGTGCGTCCGGATCGCCGGGATCGTGAACGACTTCAAGGACATCGCCGGGCGGGCGGGCCTCGGCGCGGTCATGGGCTCGAAGCGGCTCAAGGCGATCGCCGTGAAGGGCTCGCGACAGCTGCCGCTCGCCGACGCCGCCAAGGTGAAGGAGGTCGCCCGCTGGGTGGCCGACACGCTCCAGGAGCAGCACTGGGCATTCCACAACTACGGCACCGGGATGGGCCTCGACGGCTACACCAAGGTCGGCGGCATGGCCGTGCGGAACTTCGAGGGCGGCCCGTTCGAGCAGGCGGCGGACATCAGCGCCGAGGCGCTCGTCGAAAAGGGCTACCGCGTGAAGATGGAGGCCTGCTGGGCCTGCTCGGTCCGCTGCAAGAAGGTCGTGAAGCTCGAGGAGCCGTACCGGATCGACCCCAAGTACGGCGGTCCGGAGTTCGAGTCCACGGCCGCGCTCGGCTCGCACTGCGGCGTCGGCGATCTCGCGGTGATCTCGAAGGCGAACGAGCGCTGCAACGCGCTCGGCATCGACACGATCTCCACCGGAGCGGTCATCGCCTGGGCGATGGACCTCCGGCGCCGCGGCATCCTTCCGGACGCCGAGCTGGACGGGGAGCCCCTCGAGTTCGGGAACGCCCGCGCGGTACTGGCGGGCGTCGAGGCCATCGCGCACCGGCGCGGCCTCGGCGACACGCTCGCCGAAGGCTCCGCCCGCGCGGCGGAGCGGCTGGGCGGGGCGGAGCTCCTCACCACGGTGAAGGGGCTCGAGATCGCGATGCACGACCCGCGTCAGCGCACGGAGTACGGGCGCAGCGTCCGCGTCTCATACGCGACCAGCCCGGGCGGCGGGGACCACCTGCTCGCGCACCTGCCGCCGCGCAGCATGCGGAACACCGTCGGCATGTGCTTCTTCCTCCGCTATGACGAGCCGAAGATGCTCGACATCGTGAACGCGGTCACCGGGTGGGGCCTCACGCAGGCCGAGCTGACCGACATCGGCGAGCGCGCGCTCACCCTCGCGCGGCTCTTCAACGACCGCGAGGGCTTCGGCGTGTCCGACGACCGCCTTCCGGAGCAGGTCACCAAGCCGCACGTCTCGGGCGTGCTGTCGAAGGTGCGCCTCGCTCCCGACGATCTCGCCGCGCAGGTGCGCGCGTACTACGCGGGCCGCGGCTGGGACGACGACGGCCATCCGAAGGCCGAGACGCTCGAGCGCCTCGGTATCACGGAGTACGCCCGGGCCTGACCCCGGCGGCGACGTGATGCACGTCACGTGCATCGGATCTGAGTTCGCGGTGCAATGATGTCCGCCTTCGGAGGTGGCGAGATGGGTCTGCTCGACGGCAAGAGGGCGCTCGTCATGGGCGTCGCGAACAAGCGCAGCATCGCGTGGGGCATCGCGACGGCGTTCCAGCGCGAGGGCGCCGAGCTGGCCTTCACGTACCCCGGCGACCGGCTGAAAGGGAACGTCGTCGAGCTGGTCGCGACGCTGCGTGACCACGAGCGCGTCCCGGTGCTGGCCTGCGACGTGACCAGCGACGAGCAGATCGCGACGCTGTTCGGCGACCTCGCATCGCGCTGGGACCGCCTCGACATCCTCGTCCACTCGATCGGGTTCTCGCCGGTCGAGGAGCTGCGCGGCCGCTTCAGCCAGGTGAGCCGCAAGGGGATGCTCGACACGATCGACGTCAGCGCCTACTCGCTCCTCGCGCTCGCCCGCGCGGCGGTCCCGCTGTTCGAGAAGGCCGGCGGCGGCTCGATCATGTCGCTCACCTTCAACGCGGTCGAGCGGGTCGTGCCGAGCTACAACGCCATGGCGATGGCCAAGGCGGTGCTGGAGTCCGAGACGCGCTACCTCGCGGTGGACCTCGGGCCGCAGAACATCCGCGTGAACTGCATATCCGCCGGGCCGCTGAAGACGCTCGCGGCGAGCGCCGTGAAGGGGATCTCCCGGGCCCGGGACCTGATGGAAGAGAAGGCGCCGCTGCGCCGGAACATCACGCAGGACGAGGTCGGGAACGTGGCGGTCTTCCTCGCCAGCGACTGGTCGCGCGCCGTCACCGGCGCCACGATCTACGCCGACAACGGCATGAACATCGTGGGGGTCACCGACTAGTCCAGGACGGCCGCAGCTCGTAGAGCGCCTTGCCCGTCTCGCCATCCTCGCCCGCCCAGCGGAAGCCCTGGCGCTCGGCCCAGCTCGCGCCAGGCGAGACGGGGTCGGTGCGCATGCGTACAAGGGTCGCCTCGCGCTCGCTCAGCTCCTCGCGCAGGTGCACCCAGACAGCGGTCGCGACGCCGCGCCGGCGGTAGGCGGTGTCCACGGCGAGGTGGAGGAAGTAGCGGCGCGGGTCGAAGTGGTCGGGCTCGTGGTGGATCTCGCCGTACGCGATCGCGACCCCCTCCTCGTCCTGAGCCACCACCCGCGCCTTCTCGAAGCGCGAGTGGTCCCACTGCTCGTCGTAGCGCCGCAGGTCGCTCGGGGCGACGAGCTCACCCTCGGCCTCGCACTTGATCTTGGCGAGCCGCGGGTAGTCGTGCGGGTGGAAGGGACGGACGCGGATCTGCATCTCCATCACCGGAGCGCCTCCCGGCGCTCCGGGAAGCGGAAGTCGCGCAGCCAGGGCAGCTCCTCGGCGATGGTCGTCGGCGCCCGGTGGCCCGGATAGACGCGGGTCCCGGGCGGGAGGGCCGCCAGACGCCGCAGGCTGGCCTCCATCTGGTCCGCGTCGCTCCCCGGCAGGTCGACGCGCCCGACCGCGCCGGCGAACAGGACGTCGCCGCTGAAGAGGATCCCCTCCGACGGGAGATGGAACGAGGTCGAGCCTTCGGTGTGCCCCGGCGTGTGGAGCGCCTCGAGCCGGACATCCGCGAGGTACCCGAGCGGCCCCTCGTCGATGAGGTCGTCGGCGGCGGCGAGGGGCGCCGGCGGCAGCGCCGACGCGCCGGGCCGAGCCGCCAGCTCGAGGCGGTAGGCGTCGAGGCGGTGGATGGCGAGGCGGGCTCTCGTCGCCTCCTTCACGGCGGCATTCCCGTAGACGTGGTCGGGGTGGCCGTGCGTGTTGAGGATCGCGAGCAGGCGCAGGCCCTCGTCCCGGAGCGCCCGCATGATCTCGCGCTCGGCCATGGATGGGTCGATGACGACCGCGTCGCGGCGCTCGTCGACGAGGATGTACGTCCCGTTGTCGAACGGCGGTACGCGGAATGGGATCACCCGCACGGCGTGGCGAGGGTACAGCGGATAGGATCGCCTCGCCGTGCCAGAGGTGCGCATCGCGGACACCGCGACGCCGACCGCGCCGACCGCTGTCCTCAAGGGCCGACCCGCGGTCCTCGGATCGAAGCACATGGTCAGCTCGACGCACTACCTCGCTTCGCTCGCCGGTCTGCGCATGTTCCCGCGGGGAGGGAATGCCGTCGACGCGGGGATCGCCGCGGGCATCGCCCTCAACGTGGTCGAGCCGCACCTCACGTCGTTCGGCGGCGTCGCGCCGATCATGGTGTTCGGTCCCGGCATGACGGAGCCGGAGACGATCGACGGACTCGGACGCTGGCCGCGGTCGCTGGATCTCGACGCGTACCGGGCGCGGCACGGCGACGACATGCCGTACGGCATGCCACGGGTCGTCACGCCCGGCGCTCCGGACGCGTGGCTCACGGCCCTCGCGCGCTACGGCCGCCTCACCCTGGCCGAGGTCCTGGCCCCGGCGATAGAGCTCTGCGAAGGCTTCCCGGTCTTCCCGCGCCTCGCGGCCGGCCTGGCGATCTGGGAGCAGCAGATCCGCGCCTGGCCGTCGACGGCGGCGGTCTTCCTGCCGGGCGGGCGGGCACCCCGCGCCGGTGAGATCCTGGTCCAGCGGGAGCTGGGCGACCTCTTCCGCCGGCTCGCAGCCATCGAGCACGCGCACGACACGCGCGGCCGCGCCGCGGCGATCATGGCCGCGCGCGACGCGATGTACGTGGGCGACATCGCGCGCGAGCTGGCCGCGTTCTGCGCTCGCGAAGGCGGCGCGCTGACGGCGGACGACCTCGCGAGCTACCGGGTCACGATCGGCCCGGGCACGCACACGACGTATCGCGGGACCGACGTGTACGCGTGCGGGCCATGGTCGCAGGGCCCGCTCGTACCGATGACGCTGAACATGCTGGAGCGGTGGGACGTCGCCTCGATGGGGCCGGGATCCCCGCTGTTCCTCCACCGTTACGCCGAAGCGATGAAGCTCGCGTGCGCCGACCGCGAGGGCTTCTTCGGCGATCCCGACCAGGTCGACGTGCCGATGCGCGGCCTGCTCGACAAGGGCTACGCGGAGGAGCGCGCCGCGCTCGTGCGCGACGACCGCGCCTGGCCCGAGCTGCCGCCTCCCGGCGATCCGTGGCGCTACGAGGGCCGGCAGGGGCACGCCGGGTACCGGCCGGTGCCCCGGGGCGGCGAGGGATACCCGGACACGTCGTACGCCTGCGCGATGGACGCGGAGGGCTGGGCCTTCTCGGCGACGCCGTCGGACCCAGCCGCGCACGGCCCGCTGGTCCCGGGCCTCGGCCTCCTCGTCTCGACGCGCGGGGCGCAGCTCTGGACGACCCCGGGGCACCCGTCGGCGATCGCGCCCGGAAAGCGTCCCCGGCTCACCCCGAACCCGGCGATGCTCGTCCGCGACGGCCGCGCCTACGCCCCGTTCGGCTGCCCCGGCGAGGACGCGCAGTGCCAGGCGATGGTCCAGTTCGTGTGCGGGATCGTGGACTTCGGCATGGACACGCAGGCGGCGATCGAGATGCCCAGGGTGATCTCGGCGAGCTTCCCCTGGTCGTTCCATCCGCACCGTTACTCGCCCGGCGAGCTCCGCGTGGAGGGCCGGGTGCCGGCCGAGGCGCGCGAGCACCTCCGCCGCCTCGGGCACCGCATCGTCGAGTGGCCCGACTGGACACCCGGTGCGGCCGCCGTATGCGCGA
>MGON01000031.1:0-1334 GCA_001795345.1 Chloroflexi bacterium RIFCSPLOWO2_02_FULL_71_16
GAGAGGCAAAAAGATGAGGGAGGCCCCGGTCTCCGGTCCTCCCTCATCCCTCCGATAGGGCGCTGTTCGTTCTAGAAGCCAGAGACGCCGGCGCCACCGCCGAGGACCAGGGCCGCGAGCGCGGCGAGCACAGAGACGATGCGACGCATTTGAAACCCTCCACATAACATCGCTCCGGCCCTTCCCCCGTCTACTTGGCCGGCAAGCGTGCGACGGACTGTACACCGTCGCGATACTCAACTGACCGAACTAAACGCTGCACTGGACGAAATTGATACCTATAGCCGAGATTGCGGACGAATGCAGTACGGCTGTACTCGGTCGCCCGCCTAGCGAGGCGACAGGGCCTGGCTAGAGCCTTTCGTGGCGGGCGACGTCGAGCACGAAGACCGTCGCGCCGCCGAAGGTGACCTCCACCGGGTAGGGCATGTAGAACTCGCCCGGCTCCATCAGTGGGGGCATCGGGTTGATGTACTGGCTGCGGGCGTGGCAGGTCTCCCGGATGAGTGCCAGCACCTCGTCGACCTGGCCCTCCTCCACGCCGAGCATCACGGTCGCGTTCGTCTGCTTCAGGAAGCCGCCGCTCGAGTGGAGCCTGGTGACCCGGTACTCCTTGTCGGTGAGGGCGTCGACCAGGGATCCCGCGTCCTCGCTGTGGATGATGGCGATGACGAGCTTCATCGGTGCGAGATGTTAGCGATGATCGTGTCGATCTCCCGGAGGATCTCCGCCGCGACCGTCGCCTCGTCCCGGTCGCCCTGGACGACTACGTACCGGGACGGCTCCGCGGCGGCGAGCCGCAGATACCCCTCCCGGAGGCCCTCGTGGAAGTCGCGCTCCCGCACCTCGTACCGGTCCCATGCCCGATCCGCCTTGCGGGCGCGGCCCCGCTCGAGGATGACGTCCACCGGCACGTCGAGGAGGAAGGTCCGGTCGGGGATGGTGTCCCCCACCGCGAAGCGAGTGATCGCGCGCAGGCCCTCGGGCTCGGCTCCGAGCGCCGCGCCCTGGTAGGCGAGCGTCGAGTCGAAGTACCGATCGGCGATCACCACCGCTCCCCGCGCGAGCGCCGGACGGATGACCTCACGAACGAGCTGCGCGCGTGACGCGGTGAAGAGGAGCGCCTGGGCCTCCGCCGAGAGCGCGATCTCGCGCGCGTGGAGCAGGATCTCGCGGATCCGCTCTCCGGCGGGCGTACCGCCGGGCTCGCGGACGAGCACGACCTCGAAGCCGCGGGCGGAGAGCGTCGCGGCCAGCCGACCGACCTGGAGCGACTTCCCCGACGCTTCCCCGCCCTCGAACGAGAAGAACCGGCCGCTTCCCGCGGCGCTGCT
>MGON01000031.1:1361-7461 GCA_001795345.1 Chloroflexi bacterium RIFCSPLOWO2_02_FULL_71_16
GGCTCGTGGCCGCTGCTGGCGGATGAGAGGTTCGCGCGCTCGGCGAGCTCGTGCTGGAGGCGGCGGACGAGCGCGGGCTGCGGCGAGAGCTCGACCTCCTCGGCCTGCCCGTTGAGGATCGCCTCCACCGCCTCGCGCGCCTCGTCCAGGGCCTCATCCTCCGGCCCGCGGCGCATCTCGAAGACGCTCGAGAGCGCGCCGGCGATCTGGGTCGCCGAGTTGCTCCGCGCGATGAAGATCGGGATGCCCGAGGACTCGGCGTCGCGGAGGCGTGGCGTCTTGCGCCGGTAGTAGTTCTTGAGCGTGATGACTACGTCCGCCTCGTCGGGCTCGCGCACGATGGCGATCGGCAGCCCGAGGCCGCGAGCCGCCTCCTCGACGCGCTGCCACGAGATCCCGAACGGGTAGACCTTCACCAGCTCGCGTCCGGCCGCGATCCTCGGGCCGGAGACCCGGCGCCCGGACCCGTTGGACGGCCGGTCCCTCGGCGAGGGCGCCGACCTGACCGCGACCTCACCCTCCGGCCCGCGCTCGCGGATCTCCGGCGCGACGGGAATACCGAGGAGGATCGCGTCCACCGTCTGCGCCACGTCCGGGTAGATGGCCATCCGCTGGTGCGCCTGGATCTCGACCAGGACCTGGAAGGTCGGCGGGGCCTTCCGCTCGAGCACGGACTTCTGCGTGCCGCGCCGGCGGGCTTCCTCGTCCGAGAGCGTCACCGTCTGTACGCCGCCGACGAGGTCCGAGAGCGTCGGGTTCAGCATCAGGTTCTCGAGGGAGTTCCCGTGCGCGGTCGCGATGAGCTGCACGCCGCGCTCGGCGATCGTCCGCGAAGCGCCGGCCTCCTGCTCGGTCCCGATCTCGTCGATGACGACGACCTCGGGCATGTGGTTCTCGACGGCCTCGATCATCACCGCGTGCTGCAGCGCCGGCGTCGGCACCTGCATGCGCCGCGCGCGCCCGATGCCGGGGTGCGGGATGTCGCCGTCGCCGGCGATCTCGTTGGACGTGTCGACCACCACGACGCGCTTGCCCAGCTCGTCGGCAAGGACGCGCGCGGCCTCGCGCAGCAGCGTGGTCTTTCCGACGCCGGGACGGCCGACGAGGAGAATGCTCTTACCGGACTCGACGACGTCGCGGATGATGTCGACCGTCCCGTACACGGCGCGGCCCACGCGCAGGGTGAGCCCCACGACCTTCCCCGCCCGGTTCCGCAGGCAGCTGATCCGGTGCAGGGTCCGCTCGATGCCCGCGCGGTTGTCGCCGCCGAACTGGCCGATCCGCGACATCACGAAGGCGATGTCCTCGGGCGATACCTCGCGGTCGGACAGGTTCTCCTCCCGGGACTGGAAGCGCGCCTCCGGTATGCGCCCGAGGTCCATGACGACCTCGAGCAGCCCATCGAGGCCGGGCAGAGCGCGCACCTTCTGGTCCAGATAGGGAGGGAGGGAGCGGAGTAGTGCGTCGAGATCGTCCGTGACCGGTCGTTCGAGCGTCATCTCACCACCACTGGAGCGAGCGCCGGCTCCTCGATCCGCACCGCGAGTTCCTTGACGAAGAGCATAGCCGTGGCGCTCTCTTTGGCTCCCTCCGACAGCAGCGCCCGGGCCACGTGCTCTTCATACGAGCGGACCGGGGCGACCAGGGGCCGGTCGGCCGGCAGACCGCGCGCCGCGGCGCGCAGCAGGTCGCGGGCTCGGTCGACGTCGCCCTCGGCGCTGCGCACCTTCAGCACGTGGGGATGCCGCTCGAGCCCGCGGAAGCCGACGGCGAGGCCGCGCGGACGATCGTCGGCGCGGTCGAGGAGCACCGTCGAACGCCGCATGCCGAGCGGGTTGCCGCCGATGAGGTGCGGCGGGTCGAACGCGCCGGCGCTGCGATCGACGTCGAAGTCGTGCACGGAGAGCTGCTCGGCGCGCTGGACGGCGTGCGGGGTGGTCGCGACGTAGAAGCGGAAGAGGTCGTGCGCGTCGACGCTGCGCGCGGTGCGTGCGGCGAGCTCGGCCGACGGCCGTGGGAGGCTCGGGCCGGCGGAGACGAACCAGGTCTCGCGCGTGTACGAGTAGAAGCCCGCCTGGAAGAAGGTCTCGCGGGGCCTGGCCTCGTCCGGGACGCTGCCGAAGACGCGGTGCATGCCGCTGCGCGCCGCCGCCGCGCAGAGCGACGACAGGAGCCGGAACGCGGCGTCCGCACCCTCCGGCGTCGGATCGCCGACGAGCAGCAGGACGACCCACTCCGGGCGGTGACCTTCGTACACGAGGGCGGCGCTGCGGACGCGGCCGCCGGTCGTCTCGATCCAGACCCGCATGCGCGAGCGCAGCCCGAAGAGCGCCGGGACGAGCCGGGGCCACCCCGCGAACGCCCGGCCCGCGAGGGGGCCGGGAAGGACGCAGCCGATGATCGCCGCGGGATCGCGGATGACCCGGTCGACGTACGAGCTGACGCCGGGGAGGTCGAGCGGCCCGGCGGCTCGGACCCCCACGCCTATCCCTTCGCCAGCGAGAGGAAGAGCTGGTGCAGACGCTGGTCGTCCGTGAGCTCGGGATGGAAGGACGTAGCGAGGAGCCGGCCCTGGCGCGCGGCGACGATCGTGCCGTCGGCGAGCGCCGCGAGGACCGTGACGCCGGGACCCACGCTCGCGATGCGCGGCGCGCGGATGAACACCGCGTGGAAGGGCTCGGGCCCGATGCCGGCGATGGCGAGGTCCGCCTCGAACGAGTCGACCTGGCGCCCGAACACGTTGCGCTCGACCGTCATGTCCATGAGGCCGGCGATCGGATGCGGATGGCCGGGCACGTCCTTCGCGATGAAGATCGCTCCGGCGCAGGTGCCCCAGACCGGCATGCCCTCTTCCACGCGCGCGAGCAGCTTGGGGATGATCCCGTACTGGGCCGCGAGCTTGCCGATCGTCGTGCTCTCGCCGCCCGGGATGATCAGCGCGTCGACCTCGTCGAGCTGCTGGGGCCGGCGCACGTCGACGGCGTCGACGCCCATCGCGCGCAGCGTATGCAGATGCTCGGCGAAGTCTCCCTGCAGTCCGAGGACGCCGGCGCGGGTCACCAGCCTCGGGCGGCGAGTCGCTCCACGGCAGGGATCGTCTCGAGCGAGAGGCCGCGCATGGGCTCGCCGAGACCGCGCGACACCTTGGCGATCAGGTCGGCGTCGGTGAAGTGGGTGGTCGCCTCGACGATCGCCTTCGCGGTCCGCGCGGGATCCTCCGACTTGAAGATGCCGGAGCCGACGAAGTTCCCCTCCGCGCCGAGCTGCATCGTGAGCGCGGCGTCGGCGGGCGTCGCGATCCCGCCGGCGCAGAAGAGGACGACGGGAAGCTTCCCGGCCTTCGCGACCTCGCGCACGAGCTCCACCTGCACCCGGTACTCGACCGCGGCGCGCTCGAGCCCATCGTCATCCATCGTTCCCAGCGCGGCGATCTGCGACGTGATGGCGCGCAGGTGACGTACCGCCTCGACGATGTTCCCCGTCCCCGCCTCGCCCTTGCTCCGGATCATCGCGGCGCCCTCGCCGATCCGGCGCAGCGCCTCGCCGAGGTCGCGCGCGCCGCACACGAACGGGACCTTGAAGCCGTGCTTCTGGACGTGGAACTGCTCGTCGGCCGGCGTCAGGACCTCGCTCTCGTCGATGTAGTCGACGCCGAGCGCCTCCAGGACCTGCGCCTCGACGAAGTGGCCGATCCGGCACTTCGCCATCACCGGGATCGTGACCGCCGACATGATCTCCACGATCTTCTGCGGATCGGACATGCGCGCGACGCCGCCGTGCGCCCGGATGTCCGCGGGCACGCGCTCCAGCGCCATGACCGCGACCGCGCCCGCGTCCTCGGCGAGCTTCGCCTGCTCGGCCGTGACCACGTCCATGATCACGCCGCCCTTCAGCATCTGCGCGAGACCCTTCTTGAGGGTGAAGGTGCCGGTCGTGGCGGACGAGCCGTTGGGGCCCGTTGGAGACGTCATACCCGCAGTAGATCGTACAGCGCGCCTGCTACGCTGATGTTGCCATGGGAGTCGTCGACGCGAATGTGCTCGTCCTCAATACGGATTACCAGCCCCTCAACGTCTGCAACGTCCGGCGCGCCGTCGTCCTGCTGGAGAAGCAGAAGGCGCTGACCGTCGAGCTGGACGGGGCCATGATCCGGAGCGAGCGGCGCGCCCTCCGGGCGCCCTCCGTCATCCGCCTGGCGTACCACGTGAAGCGCCCGCGGCCCGTCGTGAAGCTGACGCGCCGCGAGATCCTCGCGCGCGACGACCATCGGTGCCAGTACTGCGGCAAGCACGGCCCGGACCTCACCATCGACCACGTCATCCCGCGTCACCGCGGCGGCCAGCACACCTGGGAGAACGTGGTGACGGCATGCAAGGCGTGCAATCACCGCAAGGGCGGACGCACGGCCGCGGAAGCGCACATGACGATGCTTCGTGGACCGTTCCGACCGCCCTCGACGCCGCGATACCTCTTCTCTTCGTACATCCGGGCGGGGGAGCGAACGTGGCTGAAGTTCCTTGGGGTGGACGAGAGCGCAGCGGCGTCCTAGCGCGGACTGGCACCCGATCTGCCGGTCTGCCTGGCGTAGCTAGATGAGGATCCTGTTCGTCAAGCGCGGCTACGCGCCGATCGGCGGCTCGGAGAGCCTCTGCTTCAATTTCGCGACGCGCCTCGCCGCGCGCGGCCATGACGTCCGCGTCGCCTGCGCGTGGCCCAGCGAGCGCGAGCACGCGAAGTGGCAGCTCGACCATGAGGGGACCGACGTCTTCGAGGACCACCGGGTCTTCCAGCACCGCGGCGTCGAGGTCGTCCAGGTGAAGCCGCGCGGCGGCCTCCTGGGCCTGGCGGCCGACGCGACGACGCTCGTCGACCTCATGCGCGGCGACATCCTGGAGCGCTACGCCGCCGACCGTGAGCTCATTCACAACGTGGGCCGCGAGTACCTCGGATCCGCGCTCGACGTCGCGGAGGAGCTCGACGTCCCCATCGTCCTCACGCCCCTCGCCCATCCCGGCCAGTTCCACGGCGGCGACGCCAGGAGCGACTTCGAGCGCTACCGGCGCGCCTCGGCGATCACGACCATGACCGATTGGGAGCGCGGCTGGTACGTCGACCACGCGATCGAGCCGTCGCGCGTCGTGACGACCGGGATGGGTCCGAACGCCGTCTTGTCGCGCGACGGCCGCTCCTTCCGCGCGGCGCACGGCATCCCGCCATCGGCTCCTCTCGTCCTCTACATCGGTCGCAAGGAGCGGTACAAGGGGTACATCCAGCTGCTCGACGCCGCCGAGCTGGTGTGGTCGCGCCATCCGGACACGCGCTTCGTGTTCATCGGGATCGACGGGTTCTACTCCACGTTCTTCGACGACTTCGCGCGCTACCGCGACGACCGGATCATCGACATCGAGTGCGCGAGCCAGTCGACGAAGGCGGCGGCGCTGGACGCCTGCGACGTGTTCGCCATGCCGTCGCGTCACGAGACGTTCGGGCTCGGCTACCTCGAGGCGTGGCTGCACGCCCGCCCGGTGATAGGCGGCAACATCCCCCCGCTGCGCGAGATCATCGAAGACGGCGTGGATGGGCTCCTGGTGCGGCAGCGTGCGCCGGAGGTCGCGTCCGCCATCGTCCGGCTCCTCGACGACGCCTCGCTGCGAAGCGCGATGGGCGCGGCGGGGCGAGTCAAGGTGGGCGAGAGGTGGGACTGGGACCTCGTCATGGACCGGGTGGAGTCGGCCTACGCGCGCGCCGTCTCCGCGTTCGAGCTGCCCGAGGCCGCCGAAGCCCTGGCCTAGCGCCGATGCGCATCGTCATCGCGAAGAAGCTCCTCTCCTCGGTCGGCGGCTCGGAGGTCGTGGCCCGGCGCCTGGGCCACGCGCTCGCCGCGCGCGGGCACGACGTGACCTGCATCGGCCTGCGCCCCGCGTGGCCGCGCCCCGGGATCCCGGCCCACGTCCCCGGGTCGATGGCCGGCCCGGCCACGGTCGTCGAGGGCGCGCTGCGGTACGTCTACCTGCCGCCGCGCCTGGGGCGCGTCGGCGCCGCGATCGACGGGCTCCTGCCGACGTCGCTCGCCGACCCCCGCGCGCTCGCCGCGCTCCTC
>MGON01000031.1:7608-8515 GCA_001795345.1 Chloroflexi bacterium RIFCSPLOWO2_02_FULL_71_16
CGCGGAGCCCGCAGCGTCCACGTGACCGGCATCGGGGCGCCGGCCGATCCTCTTCCCGACGCGACGCCGCACCCGGCGACCGTCCTCTTCGTGGGCCGGAAGGAGCGCTACAAGGGCTACCACGCGCTGCGCGACGCGGCGCGGATCGTCTGGGCGGAGCGACCCGACGCGCGGTTCGTCGCCATCGGGCAGCGCGCCTGGCACGGGCGTTTCGAGCGCTGGCGGCGCGACGAGCGGTGGACGGACCTCCCGGTGGTCGACGAAGCGACGAAGGCGCGCGCCTACGCGAACGCGACGCTCCTCGCCATGCCCAGCGAGCACGAGACCTTCGGGCATACGTACCTCGAGGCCTGGGCCGCCGGCCGGCCGGTCATCGCCGGCGACATCCCGCCGCTGCGAGAGATCGTCCGCGAAGGCGTGGACGGATGGCACGCGCGGAACGAGCCGGCCGACGTGGCGAGGGCGATCCTCCGCGCCATCGCCGATCCGGCACGCGCGCTCGCCATGGGGGCCGCCGGCCGCGCGCGGGTCCGCGAGCGCTGGACGTGGCCGATCGTCGCGGAGCGCACGGAGGCCGCCTACGTCGCGGCCGCCCGCGCCACGTGACGCCCCGGCGCGTCCTGTTCCTCTGCACCCACAACTCCGCGCGCTCGCAGATGGCGGAGGGCCTCCTGCGCGAGCTC
Source organism: Chloroflexi bacterium RIFCSPLOWO2_02_FULL_71_16 (assembly GCA_001795345.1). GTDB lineage: Bacteria > Chloroflexota > Limnocylindria > P2-11E > P2-11E > GWC2-70-10. The sequence continues at coordinate 8,292 of MGON01000031.1, forward strand.
GGCGGCAGCGGGTTCGAGGCGCACAGCGCCGGCACCGAGGCGACGCACGTCCGTCCGCTCGCGATACGCGCGATGGAGGAGATCGGGATCGACATCGGCGCGCAGCGCTCCAAGACGCTCGACGAGTACGCCGGACAGCCGTTCGACCTCGTCGTCACGGTATGTGACGAGGCACGCGAGGCCTGCCCGTACTTCCCCGGAGCGCGGGAGCAGATCCACTGGTC
>MGON01000031.1:8530-8634 GCA_001795345.1 Chloroflexi bacterium RIFCSPLOWO2_02_FULL_71_16
GAAGGCGGCCGGGGGCGAGGAGGCGCGGCTCGCGGTCTTCCGCGAGGTACGGGACGAGCTCCGCCGGCGTATCGGCCGGGAGCTGCTCGCGGGCGCGCCCTAGC
>MGON01000032.1:0-397 GCA_001795345.1 Chloroflexi bacterium RIFCSPLOWO2_02_FULL_71_16
CTCCAGCGCGGTGAGCTGCGGCATCTTGTAGTTCGCCGACCGCGTCTCGCTGCCCTGGTAGATGCCCGGGTACATGTCGACGTAGTGCCCGACGCTGGTGCTGCTGGGCGAGCGCGAGATCTTCTTCGACCCACGCGCCGTGATCGCGCAGGCGCACCGCGTTCTGGCAGATCTGCGGGTGGCCGAGGTCGTTCCGGGCGCGGGTCACGCGCTCGCGAGCGACCGAGCCGCGTTCGTGAACGAGCGCGCGCTGCGCTTCCTCGGCGAGGTGAACTGAACCACCTGCGCGCGCGCTGGTCCGCCCAGAACGTGCGTCTGAGGCCGACGATCCGCGCGGATGCCCGAAGCGTTCGCCCATAGGCCGAGCGCGCCGATGGTCATCGTGGTGCCCGAGCAG
>MGON01000032.1:423-2468 GCA_001795345.1 Chloroflexi bacterium RIFCSPLOWO2_02_FULL_71_16
TGCCGTGTCCGCCGCCATTTCGTAACAGCGCCCGCCTCTTGACGCGGCGTAGTGCGCGGCTGCCCAGGACGTCGGCTCAGTCCCCTTCGTCCGTTGGGCCCCCTCAGTCGCAATCGACGCCGGGTATGGTCGCGATGCCTTCACCCTCGACCGGTGCGCCGCGGATGCTCACGATCTCCGCCCCCCAGCCCACGTCGGAGCACTCCTGCTGGCTGACGAGCGTGAGCGTGCCGCTCGAGAACGAGAAGATCGAGGCGTCGAGCATCCCGCGCTGCTCGCCGGCGAACTGGTTGCCCAGGAAGAAGTGGATCACCGCGGGATCGTTCTCGCGGGCACCCTGGAGCGACCAGGTGAAGGTCACGCGGTAGGCGCCCGCGCCGGTCGGGACCGCGCTGCCGCTCGCGCTCTGGACCTGGACCCGCCCCTCGGCACCTCCGGCGGCCGGCCTCGGGGTCGCCGCGGGAGCCCCGATGAGGACGGGCGCGGTCGCCGCGGGCTCGGCCGCGGGTGCGCGCCCCACCCCTGCCAGCACCAGCGCCGCGGCGCCGACCGAGACGACCAGGGCCACGAGCAGGCTCGCGAAGATCGCCGGGGCCGAGGCGCCTGCCGCGCCCGGTGGCCGGGCGACGGCAGGAGCCTTCTCGTCAGGGATCACGCGCTTACGGGGCCGGCGAGGCGCCCGGCGTCGGTAGCTGGATGAACGGGACCGCGCCGTTGCCTCCGGCCGTGACCGAAGGGAGCTTGCCGTCCCACTTGTCGACGGCGAGGAACTGCACGTAGAGGTCGCTCAGCGTGGAGCGCTGGATTTGCTGCGCCTCCGCCGCGGCCTTCGCCCGTACGAGCACGGCATTGGCCTCACCCTCGGCCGCGACGACCCGTGTCTCGGCCTCGACGCGCGCGCGCTCCCGCACGTTCTGCGCTTCCAGGACCCGCTGCGCCGCGATCTGCTTCGCCTCGATGGCGTCGTTGAAGCCGCGCGAGAACTCGAAGGTCACGATGTTGAGCTCCTCGACGATGACGTTGAAGTTGCCGAGCCGGGTGCGCAGGAACTCGCGGGCGCGCTCCTTGACCGTCTCGCGCTGGGTGATGAGCTCCTCCGCGTTGAACTGCGCGGTCGTGAACTTGAAGGCCTCCTGTATCGCGGGGTCCACGATGCGCTGCTTGTACAGCGGACCGATCGCCTGGTAGACGGTGTCGGCCTGGGTCGCGTCCAGGTGGTAGTTGAGCGCGATGGTCGACTTCACCTCCTGCAGGTCCTTCGAGGCGGCTGCTGCGTCGACCTGCTCCTTCTGGGTGCGGACGTCGGCGATCCACACGCCCTCGACGAACGGGATCTTGTAGCTCAGGCCCTGCTCGAACACGACGCCGGTCACGGCGCCGAAACGGGTGACGACGCCGACATGGCCGGCCTCGACGATGACGGCCGCGCTGGCGGCCGCAGCCAGGACCAGGCCGGCGATCGGTATCGCGTACAGGACCGCCGGAAGAGCGGGCCGCCCGCTCAGCCGCAGGCTCATGCTCGTGCCCCACAGCGCGACGAGCACGAGAACAGGTAGTGCGACGGCAAGGATCTCGAGCACGATGACGCTCCCTCACTCATCCCGACGGCGGAGGACGCCTCGGGCCCGGCCGGGTCGGTCGGCCCCCCAGGGTTTCCCTGGCCCGATGAACGCTATAGCGATCGAGCGGGTGGAAGGTATCCGTCTGGCCGCTCAGGAAGCCTCAGGCCCGGAGCGCCTCGACCAGCAGGCGGTGGGAACGGTGCTCGCCGGTCTCCCGCGAGACGTGCTCGCCGCACACAATGGGCTCAAGTGTCCGACGCTTTCGCGTTCGTCCTCCACTCCCACCTGCCCTACGCCCGCGGTGCCGGACGCTGGCCTCACGGCGAGGAGTGGGTGCACGAGGCCATCCTGGGCACCTACCTCCCGCTCCTCGTCACCCTGCACGACCTGCGCGCCGCCGAGGTGCCGTACCGCCTGACCCTCGGCCTGACCCCGGTGCTCCTCGAGCAGCTCGCGGACCGCGACGTGATCCACCGCGCCATC
>MGON01000032.1:2564-3776 GCA_001795345.1 Chloroflexi bacterium RIFCSPLOWO2_02_FULL_71_16
TACCGCTCGCTCGGGAGCGCGTACGTCGTCCGGTTCGAGCGCGACATCGTCGGGGCCTTCGCCGACCTCGCCGCGACGGGCCACGTCGAGATCCTCACGAGCGCGGCGACCCACGGGTACCTGCCGCTGCTCGACGAGCCATCGGTGCACCTGCAGCTCGAGACCGGCAGGCGCACCTCACGCCGTCTGCTGGGCGTGGAGCCCACCGGGATCTGGCTCCCGGAATGCGCATACCGGCCCGGACTCGAGCGGATCCTCGAGGCGCACGGATTCACGCACTTCTTCACCGACGCCGAGCTGATCCTCGGCCGCTCCATCGCGCGCGGCCGCATGCGCCGCTCCACGCGCGAGCGTCATCGCTCGGGCGCGGGGCTCGCGGCGGTCGCGACGATCGAGCAGCCCCCCGCCCAGGGCACGAACGCGACCGACGTCTTCCGGCCCTACCTCGTGGCGGACTCCGACGTCGCCGTCATCGCGCGGCACCCGCTCGTGAGCGGACAGGTGTGGTCGGCGCACCGCGGGTACCCGGGTGACCCGCACTACCGGGAGTTCCACCGGAAGGACGAGCGCTCAGGCCTGCGCTACTGGCGCGTGACCGACGTGAGCACCGGGCTCCACGAGAAGGCCGAGTACGCGCCGGCCCTGGCCGCTGCCCGCGTGCGGACCCACACCGCCCACTTCATCGACCTCGTCCGGTCGGAGCTCGATGCCGGCCGGGCACGCACCGGGCACGACGGGATGCTCGTCGTGACCTTCGACAGCGAGCTCTTCGGCCACTGGTGGTTCGAAGGCGTCGACTGGCTGGGTGGGGTGCTGCGCGGCCTCGCGGCAGCCGGCCCGCCGACGACGACGATCGCGGACCGTCTCGCGCAGGAGCCTCCGACCGAGCGGATCGATCTGCGCGAGGGCTCCTGGGGCAAGGACACCGACCACTCGACCTGGCTGAACGAGAAGACGGCGTGGATGTGGCACGAGCTCGACCAGATGCGGAGCCGCTTCGCGGAGCTTCGGCCGACCGTGGCGTCGGACGACCTGCACCAGCGCGCTCTCCGCCAGGCCACGCGCGAGCTGCTCCTCGCGCAGTCGAGCGACTGGCCGTTCCTCGTCACGACCGGACAGGCAGCGGACTACGCCGGCGACCGCTTCCGGAGCCACCAGCTTCGGTTCCACCGCGCCTGCGAGCTCGCGCGCCACGCCGGCAGCGCGGACGAG
>MGON01000032.1:3800-4063 GCA_001795345.1 Chloroflexi bacterium RIFCSPLOWO2_02_FULL_71_16
GCCGACAACTCATTTAGGGACATAGACCCAAACAGCTTCTCGGCGTAGGGGGACGGCCGCGAGCCGTACCTCGCGCTCGACCCGTCCGAACCCGCGAATAGGCGGGTGAGGTTCCGGGAACAAGCTGGCGTTGAGGGTCCGCTCCATCGGGGGTCGAGCGCGAGGTCGGTGAGAAGGCCGACCCCTATGCCCGAAGCGCGCTTACTTCTTCTCGGGAGCCTTTGCCGCAGGCGATGCGGGCTTCGCGCCAGCGGCGGCAGGCG
>MGON01000032.1:4069-8543 GCA_001795345.1 Chloroflexi bacterium RIFCSPLOWO2_02_FULL_71_16
CGGCTGCGGGCTCCTCGCCCTCGGCCGCCTCGCCCTCGACGGGAACGGCACCTTCGGCGGCCGGCGCGACCACCGGAGCGACCTCCTCGACGCGCTGCGGAACGGCCTTCACGACCAGCTCCTCGCTGCGATCGAGGATCTCGACCTTCGTCGTGTCGACGATGAGGTCGCGCACGTGGACCGCGTCGTCGATCGTCTCGAGGCGCGAGAGATCGACCTCGATCGAGTGCGGTATGTCCTGCGGGAACGCCTCCACGCGCACGTGATCCTTCGCGTGCACGAGGACGGCGCCGTTCTTCACGGCGCCCGACGAGCCGACGAAGTGAAGCGGGACCTCGGCGTGGGTCCGCTCGGTGAGGCTGACGCGCTCGAAGTCGATGTGGAGGAGCCGTCCCGTGACCGGGTCGCGCGAGACGTCGTGGATGAGCGCGGGCGTGCCGTCGCCGTCCAGGCCTTCGAGGGTCAGGAGCGTCGTCGCGCCCCAGCGGCGGTACCCCATCTCGAACGCGCGGGCGTCGGTCTCCACCGGGACGGACTCCCCGTGGCCTCCGTAGACCACGCCCGGGAGGATCCCCGCCCTGCGCAGACGCTCCGTCTTCTTGCCCATGACCGTCCGCTGGCGAACGGCTAGCTTCACGGCTTCAGCCACTACTTACCCCTGTTCTATCGATCGAGCGTGCGGAGCGAGGCGGGCGCTACGCGCACAGGGGCCCCTACCCCTGGGCCAACGATGCGAAAGCGAGCCGGACGAGCGCGCAGATGAAGTGTATGAGGTAGGGCCCGCGGTCGTCCGAACGACCGAACGGGGCGGCCGATCGACCGCGAAGGGGACATATCCGCGCCGGCGCACCGCCGAGCAAGGGTCTGGGAAGCGCCCCGCAGCGTCTGTATGTCGCCGCTCGAGACATCCGCGCGCCGCGTTCGTACGCCCAGCGTACGAACGAAGGCCACAGACAGGCTTTGCGGTAAGATCGCTCGCAGATGGCCGACCGGCTGCGCTTGGCGCTGGTGTTCCACCAGCACCAGCCGGCAGGGAACTTCCCACATGTTTTCGACGAGGTGACCGAGCGCGCCTACGCGCCGCTCGTCGCCAGCCTGTACCGGCATCCCGAAGTGAAGGCGACGCTCCACTTCTCGGGCCCGCTCCTCGACTGGCTCGAGGCGAACCGCCCGGACGTCGTCGGCGACCTGTCCGACCTCCTCCGCCGCGGCCAGGTGGAGCTCCTCACGGGCGGCTACTACGAGCCCGTCCTCGTCGGCGTGCCGCGGCGCGACGCGGTCGGGCAGGTCCGCGCGCTGACCGACCGGATCGTCGCCATCTTCGGCCACCGGCCGCTGGGCGCGTGGCTCACGGAGCGCGTGTGGGAGCCGCACGTGCCATCGCTCCTCGCCGAGGCCGGCGTCGCGTACACGACGCTCGACGAGGAGCATTTCCTACAGGCCGGGCTCCGGCGCGAGGACCTCGGGGCCTCGTTCATCACCGAGGATCAGGGGTTCCCGCTCGTCGTCTTCCCGGGGAGCGTCCGCCTCCGGTACCTCATCCCCTTCCGGGACGTGAGCGCGGCGATCAAGGAGCTGCGCGAGCGTCACGCCGCGGGGGCCCGGCTCCAGGTCTATGCCGACGACGGCGAGAAGTTCGGGGCGTGGCCGGGGACGTTCGAGCGCGTCCACAAGGACGGTTGGCTCGAAGAGTTCTTCACCGCGCTGACGAGCCAGGACTGGCTGGAGACGGTCACGCTCGAGAACGCGTGGATCTTCCAGCGGCCGTCACGGCGCGTGTACCTGCCGGGAGGGTCATACCCCGAGATGGGAGAGTGGGCCGTCGACGCGCCGGCCGCACGCCGCTTCTCGCAGGCGCGCAACGCGCTGAAGGACGATCTGGCCTCGCTCGTGGTGACGCCGCCGTGGCGGAACTTCTTCGCCAAGTACCCCGAGGCGAACGCGCTGCACAAGCGCATGCTCATCGTCTCGGAGGAGCTCGCCCGTCGAAGCATCCTCGACAGCTCCATCGAGGTCCGCCAGGCGCAGCAGAACCTGTGGCGTGCTCAGGGCAACGACGTGTACTGGCATGGCGTCTTCGGCGGCCTGTACCTGCCGCACCTCCGCGCCGACGCGTACGGATCGCTCCTCAAGGCCGAGCGACTCCTCGCCGAGCGCCGCGTGGCCGCGGGCGAGCAGCGCGACTACGACATCGACGGCGTTGACGAGTACCTCTTCCGCGGGAACGCCGGCGCCGTCTTCGTCCACCTGGAGGGCGGCACGGTCACGGAGTGGGACATCTACGCCTCCGCCACGAACCTCATCGACACCCTCGCGCGCCGTCCGGAGGCCTCGCACGAGGCCCTGCGCCGCGCGGAGAAGGCCGGGAAGCTGCTCATCGGGAAGGCCGGCGAGAAGAGCTCGCGCTCCATCCACGAGGGCGTACGCGCGAAGGAGCGCGGCCTTACGAAGCTGCTCGACTACGACCCCGGGCGCCGCGCGTTCTTTCAGGACACCGTGAGGGTGGGCCGCAACGAGCCGGTCGTGCTCCACGCGGTCCCGTACACGCTGACCCCGCAGCGCGAGGCCCGCACGGTCAGCCTCATCCTCGAGCCGCCGGCACGCTCGATCGCCGCCGTCCCCGGGCTCGGCATCCGCAAGGACCTGCGCATCGCCGACGAGGGGCTCGCGGTCGGCGTGCGCTACCGGCTCCGCAACGACGGTGACGAGGACATCACGGCGACGTTCACGAGCGCCCTGAACCTCGCTCTCCTGACCGAGAACGGAGCGGGCGACACGATCACGCTCGGCACGCGGAAGACGACCCCGGGCAAGCCGCTCACGCATCGGAACGTGACCGAGGTGCTGGTCCACTCGGAGACGAGGCACTTCGACATCACCCTCGCGATCGAGCCCGGTGCGGAGGTCGCGGTGCAGCCCATCTACGCGGTCGCGAACTCGGAGCAGGGCTTCGAGCGCCTGTACGAGCAGACCGAGATCGCGTGCTCGTGGGCCGTCACGATCGAGCCCGGGGCGCACACCGACCTCGAGATCCGCGCGACAGCGGTCGGGCAGATGGTCGAGCCCGAGATCATGCGCCCGACCCGGCGCGCGCGCCGGCCCGCGGCGCCTCCCGCCGGAACGGCGCCGGCCGCGCCGGTCCCGGTGCCGGCCCCAGCCAGAGCCCGCCGCTAGGGGCCGCGCGTGGCCGATCCGCTCGGCGCGCCGCCCGCAGCCGCGCCGCCGCGCTCCTCGAACAGCCCGCGCGGCCTGTCGCTCCTCCTCGTCGGCGCCATCGTCGGGGGGATCGCAGGAGGGGTCGCGGGCGGGGCCGTCGCCCGGCGCGACGGCGGCGGGATCGCGCCGGTCACCGCCACGGCCGCTCCCGCGCCGCTGCCGCCCGCGCCTTCGCCACCAGCAAGTGCGCAGGACCCGAGCGCGGTCGCCGCGGTCGCGGAGGCGCTCTCCCCGAGCGTCGTCACCGTGGTCAACCTGCTCGCCGACGGGCGCACGCTCGGGAGCGGATCGGGCTTCGTCGTCGACGCGGAGCGCGGCTACGTCGTTACGAACAGCCACGTCGTCTCCGACGCTCGCGGCACCGGCTCGGGAGACGCGTTCGAGGTCATCTTCCCGGACAGCCGGCGGGTGGACGCGAGGCTCGTCGGGCAGGATCCGGACACGGACGTCGCGGTCCTCGAGATCGGCCGTCAGGAAGTACCGGCGCTCACGCTGGGTGACAGCGACGCGGTGCCCAGCGGGGCGACCGTGGTCGCGATCGGCAGCGCGCTCGGCGAGTTCCGCAACAGCGTGACCGCCGGTGTCGTGTCCGGAAAGGGCCGGCGCCTTCCGAGCGAGCTGCGGCGGGACATCTTCCTCGAGGACCTCATCCAGACCGACGCGGCGATCAGCCCCGGGAACTCCGGCGGACCGCTCATCTGGGTCGCGACGAGACAGGTCATCGGCGTGAACACCCTCGTCCTGCGCGAGCCCGGATCCGAGGGCCTCGGCTTCGCCGTCTCGAGCAACACGGTACGCACGATCGCGGACGAGCTGATCAGGGCCGGCCGGGTCGAGCGTGGCCGGATCGGCATCGTGTACGAGAGCTTCACCGGCCGGCAGGCCCCGTCCCTCGGCTTGCCCGCGGGCGCGACCGGGATCGTCGTGACCGAGGTCGTCCCCGGATCACCCGGCGCGGGGGCCGGCATCCGGCCGGGCGACGTCATCACCAAGGTCAACGAGCAGCGGATCGACCTCGAGCATCCGCTGCTCACGATCATGCTGCGCTTCCGGCCGGGCGACCGCGTCAGCCTCACCATCGTCCGGAATGGACGCGAGCAGGTCACGGACGTCGTCCTCGGGAGACCCTAGCCCGGCGCTCGGCGGCCGCGACGCACGGCTCTACGTGCTCGCGAGCGGCGTCGGCAGCTTCGGCCTCGGCGTCGCGGCCTTCTACCTGAACTTCGTCTACCGAGCGCTGGGCTTCGACGACCTCGCC
>MGON01000032.1:8572-14891 GCA_001795345.1 Chloroflexi bacterium RIFCSPLOWO2_02_FULL_71_16
GCGCGATCGCGCTCGCGGCGCGCGGCGATCCTGCTGGGGGGCGTCGTGACGGCGGCAGGGATCGTCGGCATCCTCGTGGTCGACGCCCTCGGGGCGCAGCTCGCGGCCGCCGCGCTCCTGGGTGCCGGTGGGATCGTCGTGTACTCCGCGGGGACCGCGCTGCTCGCGGACGCGACGGCCACCGGGGACCGTCCTCGGCGGTTCGGCCAGCAGATCGCTATCGGCACGATCGCCGCGTTCGCCGCCGCCTACGTCGCCGGACAGCTCGCGGACCCGGTCGCGCGCGCGCTCGACGCGACCACGTCGTCGCTCGTGACCGTCCGCGCGCTCGTGGCGCTCGGCGGCATCGTGGCGGCGGCGTCGGCGCTGCCGATCCTGCTGGTGCGGGCGATGCCGGTACCGCGGGGCTCCCTCGAGGCGCCGGCGCGGCGCGGGCTGCTCCTGCGGTTCGGGACGGTGGAGGCGATCTTCGGGTTCGGAGCCGGCAGCTTCCTGCCCTTCGTGAACCTCTTCTTCGTGGACCGCTTCGGCCTCGATTTCGCCACCCTGGGCGTCGTTCTCGGCGCGATCGCGGTCGGGGGCAGCTTCGGCGCGCTGCTGCACGGCATCCACCTCGCGCCGCGAATGGGACAGCTGCGCTCCGTCGTGGCCGTGCAGCTCCTTTCGGTGCCGTTCGCCGTCGCCGCCGGCGTCGTGCCGGTCGCCATGGCGGTCGCCGGCCTGCTCACGATCCGCGCCGGGCTCATGTACGGGTCCTCGTCGACCTACCGCGCGTACACGCTGTCGTCCTTCAGCCCGGCGGAGCGCGCTGGCGTAGCGGCCATCCTCACCATCGCCTGGAGCGCCACGGCGGCCGTCGGCTCGGTCCTCTCGGGCGCCGTGCGCGCCCAGCTCGGCGACGTCGGGTGGACGATCAACCTCGTCACCCTCGCGGCCGCCTACAGCGTGGCCGCGATCGTCACGCTCGCGCTCTTTCGCGAGCACGAGCCGCGCGGCGACGCCGTCGTCGTGGAGGCTCTGCGAGACTCGCCGCTGTGATCCCCAGCGGTCGCGACCTCGTCGACGCGGCGCTGCGCGCCGCGCTGCAGCGTGCGGTGGCCGAGCTCGGCTGGCCCGCCGAGGCCGGCGCGATGCCGCTCGCGGTAGAGCGCCCCGGCGACCCGGCGCACGGCGACCACGCGACCAGCATCGCCATGCGGCTCGCGAAGCCGCTCCGGCGACCGCCGCTCGAGATCGCCGAGGCCATCCGGCAGCGGATGCCGCCCTCGGAGCCGATCGCCTCGGTGGAGGTCGCGAAGCCCGGCTTCGTGAACGTGCGGCTCGCCGACGAATGGGTGGCGAAGCAGGCCGACGCCATCGCCGCCGCGGGAGCCGACTACGGCCGCTCGACACACCTGGCCGGCAGGCGCATCCAAGTCGAATTCATATCCGCCAATCCCACCGGACCGATGACCGTCGCCAACGCGCGAGGCGGTCCGATCGGCGATGCGCTCGCGAACGTGTTCGCGTTCGCCGGGGCGGCCGTCCACCGCGAGTACTACGTCGAGGACGGCGGCACGCAGATGAAGCGCTTCGGCGTCTCGGTCGCGGTCCGCTACCGGCAGCTCCTCGGCGAGGAAGCCGAGCTGCCCGCCGACGCCTATCAGGGCGAGTACGTGAAGGACATCGCGGCGCAGATAAGGGACCGGCACGGCGACCGCTACCGGGATCTGTCGATCGACGAGCAGGCGAAGGTCTTCGCCCCGATGGCGATCGACTGGGTGGTCGCCGACGCCCAGAGGGTGACCGCCAAGCTCGGGATCAGGTTCGACACCTGGTTCAAGCAGTCGTCGTTCATCGAGTCCGGGTATCTCGAGGACACGATCCGGGAGCTCCGGAAGCGCGGAGTGATCGTCGACCGTGAAGGCGTCGTCTTCTTCGAGACGCCCGAGGCCGTCGCGCTCACCCGGGAAGGCGAGGAGGGCTGGGTCCTCGTCGATGCCCAGGGTGATCCGAAGTACCTCGGGACGGACATCGCGTACCACCGGCTCTGCCTCGAGGAGCGCGGCTTCGACCTCAAGCTGAACGTGTGGGGCGCGAACACCCAGTACCACCTCCAGCAGATGAAGATCGCCCTCCCCGTCCTGGGGATCGACCCGGCGCGGTTCGAGGTCGTGCTCTACCAGTACGTGCGCTTCGTCCACGAGGGCGTCCTCACCCGCATGGGGAGACGGACGGGACGGTTCCTGCTGCTCGAGGACGTCGTCGAGGCGGTCGGCGCCGACGTCGCCCGCTGGTTCTTCCTGCAGGCGGGGGCGGATCGGACGCTGGACTTCGACTTCGAGCTCGCCGTGCAGCAGTCCAACGAGAATCCGGCGTACTACGTCCAGTACGCGCACGCCCGGATCGTGAGCATCTTCCGCACCGCCGCCGAGCGCGGACTGTCCGCGGACGGCGCCGACGTCTCGCTCCTGGTGGCGCCCGCCGAGGTCGCCCTCGTCAAGGCGCTGCTGCGCTTCCCCGAGCTGCTGGACGACATCCGCGACCGCCGCGCGGTCCATCTCCTGACCGTGTACGCGCTCGAGCTCGCGGGGACCTTCCACGCGTACTACCGCGACCACCGCGTGGTCGGCGACGACGAGGCGCTCTCGCGGGCGCGCCTGCGGCTCGTGCAGGCCGTCCAGGTGACCCTGCGCCAGGTGCTCGGGCTCCTGGGGATCTCGGCGCCCGAGCACATGTGATCGTTCCGTTCCCGGCACATTGATCGTCGGCATCGTGACGGCCGTCCTGCTCGGCGCGAGCGTCCCCCTGGTGGCGCAGCTCCGGACGCTCGACGGGGACCGCGCCTCGGGAAGACGGACGGCCGCGACGCTTCTGGGCGCCACGGCGACGCGGGTCGTCTACTCGATCCTGGTCGTCGCCGCCTTCGCGCTCCTGCCGCTGGCGTGGGCCATCGGCGCGCTGCCGACCGGCGGCCTCCTCCCGTTCCTCACCGCGCCCCTCGCGATGCGTCTGGGCGACGTCGTGTCGCACCGCGCGGGGAACGCGCTCGAGGGCGCGCAGCGCGAAGCGCTGCTCCTCGCCGTGCTGTTCGTCGCGGTGCTCGCGGTCGGGGCGCTGCTGCCGCTCTAGGGGTCGCTATTCGTACCGGAGCGCTTCGATGGGATGGAGGCGCGCCGCGCGCATCGCCGGATAGAGGCCGAACACGATCCCGATCGTGACCGAGACCCCGACCGCCACCGCGACCGTCGGCGCCGTGATGATCACGAGGATGTCCGGCGAGAGCCGGCCCACGAGCTCGGTGATGGCCCAGCCGAGGCCGATCCCGAGCAGGCCGCCGCTCCCGGTGAGCGTCACCGCCTCGATGAGGAACTGCGACAGGATGTCGCGCCGGCGCGCGCCGACCGCCTTGCGGATGCCGATCTCGCGCGTCCGCTCGTGGACCGAGACCAGCATGATGTTCATGATCCCGATCCCGCCGACCAGCAGGGAGATCCCGCCGATCGATCCGAGCAGGATGGTGAAGGTCGCGGTGATGGACGAGAGCGCCCCGAGCGCGTCGTTCTGGTTCAGGACCTGGAAGTCGGCGTCCTCCGGGTCCTCGATCTTGTGGCGGCTCAGGAGGACGGTGGTCACGTCCTCGGTGAGGAAGGTCATCGCCTCGGTGGACGCGGCCTTGATCACGATCGCGTTCACCGAGTCCGTCCGGCCCGTGAGCACGCGCTGCGCCGTCGTGACCGGCACCAGCACCTGGTCGTCGCGGTTGAGGCCGAAGCCGGTCGTGCCCTTGGCCTCCAGGACGCCGATGATCCGGAAGTTCAGTATCCGAGCGCGTCCCTGCGCCGTGGCCTGGCGAAGCTGCATCCTCTGACCGACGGGATCGTTCTCGCCGAACAGAGCGTCCGCCGTGGCGGAGCCGATGACGGCGACGAGCGCGGCGGAGCGGACCTGTGAGTCGTCGAAGAACTGCCCGGTCGCGAGCGGCCACTCGCGGACCGTCTGGTAGTCCTCCGTGACGCCGGTCACCGAGCTGTTCCAGTTCGTCGCGGCCGCCACGAGCTGCCAGCGTCCGGCCTGCTGCTCCGCCTCGATGGCAAGGATGTCGGCGCCGAGCTGCTGCTCGATAGCGCGCATGTCCTCGAGGGTCAGGCTCTGGCTCGTCACGCCGGCGCCGCGCAGGGTGTCCTGCGTCTGGAGCTGCGGCGTCACGGTGATGAGGTTCGAGCCGAGCGCCTTGATCGACCGGGTCACCGACTCGGACGCGCCGTTCCCGAGCGCGACCATCGCGATCACCGCGGCGACGCCGATGATGACGCCGAGCATCGTCAGGGAGGAGCGCAGCTTGTTGACGAGGATCGAGCGGAGGCCCTCGCGGAAGCTGTCGAGCAGCCTCATGCCGTGGCCGCCGGGAGGAGAGCGAGCGCATCGGTCGCCCGGTGCGGCGCCGCCACCCGTTCATCCGACGCGATGACGCCGTCGCGCATGCGCACGATCCGGCCGCAGTGCGCCGCGACGTCGGGCTCGTGCGTGACGAGCACGACGGTCCGGCCCTCCGCGTTGATGCTCTGGAAGATCGCGAGGATCTCGGCGCTGGACCGGGAGTCGAGGTTGCCGGTCGGCTCGTCCGCGAGCACCAGGTCCGGATCGTTCAGGAGCGCTCGCGCGATCGCGACCCGCTGCTGCTGCCCGCCGGAGAGCTCGCTCGGGCGGTGGCCCATGCGTTCACCCAGGCCCACCAGCTCCAGCGCCGAGCGCGCACGGCGCCGCCGGTCGCGGCCGTCGCCGCCGTACACGAGGGGCAGCTCGACATTCTCGAGCGCGTTCAGCCGGGGAAGCAGGTTGAAGGTCTGGAAGACGAACCCGATCGACCGGTTGCGGATCCCCGCGAGGCGATCGTCCGAGAGCGAGCCCACCTCCGTGCCGGCGAGGCGGTAGGTCCCGCTGTCCGGCACGTCGAGGCAGCCGATCACGTTCATGAGCGTCGACTTTCCCGAGCCGGAGGGGCCCATGATCGCGACGAGCTCGCCCGGCTCGACGTCGAGATCGACGCCGCGCAGGGCCCGCACCGTCACGTCCCTGCCCATGCGGTAGGTCTTCTGGATGCCGCGCAGCTCGAGGAGCGCGGTCATCGTCCCGGCGGCCGAGCGCCCCCGGCGGGAGCCTGCCCGCCGCCGCCGAGGCGCCGGAGGATCTGCTCCTGGGTCAGGGTCCCGCGGGCGGACGGGATGACCACGGCGTCGCCCTCCTGGAGCCCCTCGGTCACCTCGGTCACCGCGTCGTTCGAGATGCCGAACGCGACCCGTGCCGGCTCGGCCTTCCCATCGCGCAGCACCTCGACGAAGCGGCGGCCGTTCAGGCTGCGGATCGCGAGGTTAGGGACCGTGAGGACGTCCTGCCGGCTGGCCACGAGGACGGTCGCCGTTCCGCTCATGCCCGCGCGGATGGCCCGCTCGGGCCGGTCGATGGCCACGTCCACCCCGTAGACGGGGACGCCCTGCTGGATGGTGGCGACCGGGTCGATCGCGGTGACGCGTCCGGTCATCGCCACCCCGCCGATCGCGTCCACGGTCACGGTCGCGGTCTGATCCAGCTGGAGGCGCGCCACCTCGGTCTCGCCGACCGTCCCCTCGAGGGTGAGCCGGTCCGTCTGCGCGATGGTGATGAGCGGATCGGCCGCGCTGGACACGATCTCGCCCGCCTGCGCGGAGATGGCCGCGACCACGCCCGCGCCGGGGGAGGTGAGCGTCGCGTCCGCGAGATCCTGGCGCGCGCGGTCGAGCGACACCTGCGCTCCCAGGAGCGCTGCGTACGCCGACGCGATGTCCGCCTGGGCGGGCGACGCCGCCGTCTTCGCCAGGGACAGCTCCGCCGAGCGGATCGCGTTCTGCTGGCCGAGCAGCGTGGACTCGGCCTTCCGCTTCGCGTCGTCGATGGCGTCGCGCGCATCCGCGTGCCCGCCCGTGACGGCGGCGGACAGCGCGGCCGCGTCCGTGGTCGCCTGGGATATGACGCCCTTGATGGCGGGCGCGCGCTGCTCCTCCGCGAGGAGCGTGGTCTGCACCGTCGCGAGCTGCGCGCGCTCCTCCGCGAGCAGCGTGAGCGGGAGGCTGTCGGGCGAGCTGAGGGTCTCGCGAGCGCTCGTGAGCGAGGACTGCGCGCTCGTGAGCTCGCCGGCCGCGGCGTCCACGGCGGTCGAGAGCTGCGCGGCCGCGCCGTCGAACGTCGGGAGCGCGGTCTCGAACGCCTGGCCTTCATCCAGCGTCCCATCGCCGGCCGCGACCGCGCGGTCGAAGGCGGCGATCGCCGCGAGGAGCGCATCGCGGGCCGCGTCGAAGTCGGC
>MGON01000032.1:14910-24535 GCA_001795345.1 Chloroflexi bacterium RIFCSPLOWO2_02_FULL_71_16
GCGCCGAGGAACTCCTCCGCGGTGGTGAGCGCGAGGTCAGCTTCGTTGATCTCGTCCCGCGCGGTCGTGATGTCGCCGGGCCGCATGATCGCCTCGAGCGCGTCGCGGACCGCGAGCGCGTCCGCGTGGACGGTCTCGATGCCGGCCAGGTGGTCGTCGAGCGCCCTCTCGAGGGCCGCGAGCGTCGCCGTGAGCTTCGCCTTCGCGGTCGCGTGCTCCGCCTCGACCCGCTCGAGGTCCGCCTCGGCCGCGGCGACGCCGCTCGCGGTGGAGCGCTCGGCGTCCTGGTAGTTCGCGATAGCGGTCTCCACGGAGTTGCGCGCGATGGCGATCTCCTCGCGCGTCGCGCCGCCGGTGGCCTGGGCGTAGCGCGCCTGCGCCGTGGCAAGGTCCGCCTCGGCCTGACGCACGTCGAGCTCGAGGTCCGCGGTCCCAAGGCGCGCGAGTATCTGTCCGGCCGTCACCTGGTCACCGACCTTGACGAGCAGCTCCGCGAGACGCCCGGCCCGATCGAAGCTGAGCCTCAGCTGTCCTGCCGCGCTCACCGAGCCCGAGATGAGGATCGTCTCGGTGATGCTCGCGCGCGAGACGCGCGCGGTCCGGATCTCCGCTTCCGCCGGACTCGCCGCGATCCGGGGGGCCACCACGACGGCGCCGACGACCGCGACGACCGCGATGCCGACGGCCGCGCGCCCTGCCCAGCTGCCGAGGACGTTACCGATGACGCTCATTGATGTTCCCTTCCCTGTTCCGGTGCCTAGGCCGCTGCCGGAGCCGCGTGCGCCAGGCGTGCGACCGCGACGACGCCGAGCGCGTATGCGACGGCGGCGAGCGTGACGAGCGGTCCGACGACCGGGATGTGCGCGAGGACGTACACCACGCTCACGCCGAGCAGCGCCACGAGCGTCGGCGGCGCGCTCTGCCCGATGCGCGAGAGCGGGCGGACCTGGAGGAGCCGGTCGCCGATGCGCCACGAGGCTGCGGCGAGGCCGATGGTGGCGACGATCGACACGAGCACGATCGCCACGGCGATCGTGGTCACGCCGACCTGCAGAAGCGGTCCCAGGGCGGCGCTCGCGGCGAGGCTGCGCCCCGTTCCGGTGACGCTCTCGAGCGACGGGCCGCGAGCGGCGACCGTGCCGAGCATCGAGACGAACGTGAGGAAGAGCGCGGAGGCGATCACGCCCATGAGCGCGCCGCCGAGCGCGAGGGCGCGGAGCTGCGTCCGCCACCCGCCGAGCGTCGCGCGGTAGCCGGCCACGACCGGTCCGCGGGCGAAGACCAGCGCGGCGGCGACGCCGATGAGCACGAGCAGGTAGCCCGCCCCGTCACGGACGGCCGCGGCGACCTGTCGCTGCGCCGGCACCAGCGGACGGACCGCGCCCGGCACGCGCTCCTGGATCTGCGCGACGGTGCGGGCCGCCGGAGGTGGCCGATCTCCGAAGAACACGCGCGGATCGGTCTCGCCCCCGCGCTCTCCCAGCGCGGCGGCGGCGCCGATGAACAGCACGAGGCCGAGGACGCCCGCGATCATCACCGCGCCCAGCAGGACCGCGATGCTCCGGTCGCTCATCGGCCGGCCTCCTCCGCCGGCGTGATGAGCGCGTGGGTGCCCAGGAGTGCGCCGACCCCGAGCAGCGCGAACGCCAGCACCAGGAGTCCGTCGACGGAGAAGAAGGCTTGCCCCTCGGTCCCGGCGGCGAGCGCGAACACGTTCTCGATGGCGACCGCGATGTCGGAGCCGTTCAGGCCGACGGTCCAGAAGAGGTACGCGAGGCTCGGGAGGGCGAGCGCCAGCGCCATCGGCCATTCGTACGGCGAGCGGCGCTCGGCGCGGATGCGGCGCAGCACCGCGTCGCGGAAGCCGATCGGCGGCGCGACGGGCGGGACCGCCGCGAGGACGCGGTCCACGGCGCGCTCCTCGGGAGCAAGGTCCGCGGGGCGATGTCCGCTCATGACATCCCCTTCCGCCGCCCGGCCAGCCTGGCGCGCAGCGCCGCGCGGGCCCGGTGGAGATGTGTCTTCACCGTGCCCAGCGGGAGCTCCAGCGCGTCCGCGACCTCCTGATACGAGAGCTGCTGCAGGTGGCGGAGGGTGAGCGCGGCGCGGTAAGCGGGCGGCAGCGCGGTCATCGCCGCCAAGACCTCGGAGACCGCCTCACGCCGCACGGCCGTCTCCTCGGGGCCGGCCTCGCCCGGCTCGGCGTGCTCGGGCGGCTCGTCGCCCATCGGCTCCTCGTGGGCGTGCCAGCTTCGCAGGTGCGTGAGGCTGGCGTTCGTCGCGATCTTGAGGATCCATGGCCCGAACGGATAGGCCGGGTCGTAGCGGTGGAGCGAGCGATACGCGCGCACGAACGCCTCCTGCGCGCAGTCGGACGCCGCGTCGGCGTCGGCGGTGATGCGGAGCGCGACGTTGTACACCCGGCCTCCCCAGCGTTCTACGAGGATCGCGAACGCGTCGCGGTCACCCGAGAGGCACCGCGCGACGACCTCCTGGTCCGTCACGACGGAGATCCCCTCCCGCGGGCCGCGCGATGCCGATCCCTGCTCGTGTTACTCAGCGGAGCGCCCCGGTGTTTCGCGTATCGTCGCACGCGGATGGATCTCACCTGGCTGGGTCACGCCTGCTTCCGCATCCGAGGCAGGGAGGGGATAGTCCTCACCGACCCGCCCGACCCCAAGTCGGGTCACGCCATCCCCAAGACCGAGGCGCACCTGGTGACGGTCTCGCACCCCCACCCGGGCCACTCCAGCATGCGGTCCGTCGGGGGCGAGCCCGTGGTGCTCACCGGGCCCGGCGAGTACGAGGTCCAGGAGATCCTCGTAACGGGCATCGGCACCTTCCATGACGAGGAGAAGGGGACGGCGCGCGGCCAGAACACGCTCTTCGCGATCCGGCTCGACGACCTGATCGTCTGCCACCTCGGGGATCTCGGCCACGTGCTGCCTCCGGCGGACCTCGAGCGCGTGGGCCAGGTCGACATCGCGCTCGTCCCGATCAGCGGGCCCGACGTCAATCTGTCGGCCGCCATGGCGGCGGAGATCGTCCACCAGCTCGAGCCCAAGGTGGTGATCCCGATGTCGTTCGACCCCGAGAAGCAGAAGAAGGACAGCCCGTTCGCCCGCTTCCTTCATGAGCTCGGCGTGAAGGAGCTCACGCCGGTGCCGAAGCTGTCGGTCACGCGCAGCTCGCTCCCCGGCGAGCTCCAGGTCGTGGCCCTCGACTCGCGCGCCAGGTCGTAGCTCTCGGCCTAGCTCGCGGTGCCATTCGTCCATTCTCGGGCCCCAGTGCCTGCCGTACCCGCCCCCCGAGTGCGGACGCCCGAAAGCCGCGGCGGCCATGCCGAAGATCAGGAAGAGGAACAGGAACCCGAACGGGAAGAAGAAGGCCGGCCAGAGATAGGGGTAGGCCGCGGGAAAGCGACCATCGCCATCGCGACGCCTCTCATGTGATCCACCTCCATCGGTCTCTCGATGAGAGGCTCGCTCCGAGATGTGGATCGATCATGAAGATCGTGGGGAGGTCCCACGACCGCTCGGACGGTGATGACGACCCTTCCTGCGCGCGCGTCTGGTACCATTTGCGTACGTCGCGCCGCCGGCGCGACGGCTTTTGTTGTATGGGAAGGTCTTGATGCAGGTCGTCGTGCGCAGCGGTGGGAAGCAGTACCGCGTCGAAGAGGGTGCCGTGGTCACGGTCGACCGCTTGGCGGGCGACCCCGGGACGACGGTCACGCTCGAGGACGTCATCCTGCTGTCGGACGGCGACCGGCTGGAGGCCGCACCGAAGGCGAGGGTGACGGCCGAGATCGTCGCGCACACGAAGGGCGAGAAGATCAGGGTCCTCCACTACAAGAACAAGACCCGCCAGCGCAAGCAGAGCGGGCAGCGCCAGCTGGGCACGCAGCTCAAGATCACGAAGATCGAGGCATAGAGAGATGGCACACAAGAAGGGCGGCGGCTCCACCCGCAACGGCCGCGACTCGGCCGGCCAGCGGCTCGGCGTCAAGCAGTACGCGGGGAACGTCGTCGACGCCGGCGCGGTCCTCGTGCGCCAGCGGGGCACCCGGCTCCTCGCGGGCGAGAACGTCGGCGTCGGCAAGGACCACACGCTCTTCGCGCTCGTCGCGGGGACCGTCCGGCATTCGCCCGCGCGCGACGACCGTCGCCGCGTGAGCATCGTCCCGCGGGCATAGGGAGAAGGACGCCGTGAAGGCCAAGATCCACCCGAGCTACGTCCAGGCCAAGGTCGTCTGCGCGTGCGGCAACGCTTTCCAGACGATGTCGATCAAGCCCGAGCTCCACGTCGAGGTGTGCTCGCACTGCCACCCGTTCTTCACCGGCAAGCAGCACCTCATCGACACGCAGGGCCGCGTCGACCGCTTCCAGAAGCGCTATGCGAAGAAGGCGGAGCAGCCGGCCGCGGCCAAGACGCTTTAGGAGCTCGCCGCCCTGGATCAAGGATCCTCCGATCGAGGGCCATTCCTCCTCGTCGGAACATGTCGACCGGCGATGGACCTAGACCCATGACCCACGGTTCGCTCGAAGTGATCGTTGGGAGCATGTTCAGCGGCAAGAGCGAGGAGCTCATCCGCCGCGCCAAGCGCGCGGTGATCGCCCGCCGGGCCGTGCAGGTCTTCAAGCCGCTCCTCGACGATCGGTACGGCGTCGAGGTCGTGCGTTCCCACGACGGCGACTCGTTCGTGGCCGTCCCGGTGCGCACGAGCTCCGAGATCCCGCCGCGCCTCGCTCCCGAGACGACCGTGGTCGCCATCGACGAGGTCCAGTTCTTCGATGCGGGCATCGTCGAGGTCTGCCGCGCGCTGGTGGCGGGGGGCCGCCGCGTCGTGTGCGCGGGCCTCGACCTCGACTTCCGTGGGGAGCCGTTCGGGCCGGTGCCCGCGCTGCTCGCGCTCGCGGAGCGCGTGGACAAGCTCCAGGCGATCTGCGTCCAGTGCGGCGAGCCGGGCACGCGCACCCAGCGCATCGTCGACGGAGTGCCCGCCGACTACGACGACCCGATCATCGTCATCGGCGCGCAGGAGGCCTACGAGGCCCGCTGCCGCGCCCATCACCAGGTGCCTCGCCGAGCCAAGGCGGCGGTGTGACCGCGCCTCGGCCGCTGTACGGCGGGCAGGCCGTCATCGAAGGCGTGGTGATCCGGGGGAAGCACACCCTCGCCATGGCTTGCCGGCGGCCGAACGGCGAGGTCTACCGCTATCGCGAGACGCTCGACTCGCCGCTCCAGCGCTCGCGCATCGCGCGCCTACCGTTCGTGCGCGGCGTCGTCGTGCTCTGGGAGTCGCTGGCCCACGGCACCCGGCTGCTGATGCGCTCCGCGGACATCCAGATGGAGGGCACGCCCGAGGCGCCCAGGCCCGGGACCGCGGGCATGGCCGGGATCGTGGCCGTCTCCGTCGGCCTCGCGCTCGTCGTCTTCGTCGGCATCCCCTACGTGACGACGCAGCTGCTGCACGCGGTCGTGTCCTCGGCGACGATCCTGAACGTCATCGAGGGGCTCATCCGCGTGGGCCTGCTCATCGGCTACATCGTCGGGATCTCGTTCATGCCCGACATCCGCCGCGTGTTCGCGTACCACGGCGCCGAGCACATGACCATCCACGCCTACGAGCACGACGATCCACTTGACGCCGAGCACATCGAGCCGTACCCGACGGCCCACCCGCGCTGCGGGACCGCGTTCCTCCTCCTGGTGGTCCTCGTGGCGGTCGTGCTCTTCACGTTCATGCCGCGCACCAACATCCTCGTGGACCTCGTCGCTCGGCTCGCGCTCGTCGTGCCCGTCGCCGCGATCTCCTACGAGCTGCTGAAGCTCGGCGCGAGCCGGGAGCGCCACCCGCTCATGCGGGCGCTGGTGTGGCCCGGGATCATGCTGCAGGGCATCACGACCCGCCGGCCCGAGCGTCCGATGATCGAGATCGCGGTCGCTTCGCTCGAGGAGGCCATCGCGGGAGACCGGGAGAAAGAGGCCGCGGCGTGACCGAGCTGTCGCCGGGCCTGCGCCGGCGGCTGGCGCAGACCGCCGCACGCTACGAGGAGATCGGCCGCCTCATGGGCGACGCGTCGGTCTTGGGGGACCGGGACCGCCTCCGCGAGCTGGGGCAGGAGCACGCCTCGCTCGGGCCGATCGTCGCCGGCGTGGACGCGCTCGAGCGCGCCGAGAAGGCTCGCGACCAGGCGCGCGAGCTCGTCGGAAGCGACGACGCGGAGATGCGCGACCTCGCGCGCGAGGAGCTCTCGGCGGCGGAGGCCGACGTCGCCCGGATCGCCGGCGAGCTGCGCCGGCAGCTGGTCCCGAAGGACCCGCTCGACGCGAAGAACGTCATCCTCGAGATCCGCGGCGGCGAGGGCGGTGAGGAGGCCGCCCTCTTCGCGCTCGACCTCTTCCGCATGTACTCGCGCTACGCGGAGCGCAAGCGCTGGAAGACGGAGATCCTCTCTCAGAGCGAGAGCGAGAAGGGCGGCTTCAAGGAGGTCATCGTCCGCATCGCCGGGAAGGGCGCCTACAGCCGCCTCAAGTTCGAGTCCGGCGTCCATCGCGTGCAGCGCGTCCCCTCCACCGAGGCGCAGGGCCGCATCCACACCTCGACGGCCTCCGTCGCCGTCCTGCCCGAGGCGGAGGAGGTCGACCTCGTCATCGACGAGCAGCGTGACCTCAAGATCGACGTCTACCGCGCCGGCGGCAAGGGCGGGCAGGGCGTCAACACCACGGACTCCGCGGTCCGGATCACGCACCTTCCGACCGGCCTCGTGGTCACCTGCCAGGACGACCGCTCGCAGCTGAAGAACAAGGCCAAGGCGATGGCCGTGCTGCGCGCGCGGCTCCTGGCCGCCCAGATCGAGGAGCGCGAGGCCAGGGAGGGCGCGGCTCGGCGCGCCCAGATCGGCCGCGCCGAGCGCGCGGAGAAGATGCGCACCTACAACTTCCCGCAGGACCGCATCACCGACAAGCGCCTCGGCTACAACCTCTCGAACATGCAGCGGCTGCTCGACGGGGACCTCGACGAGATGATCGACGCGCTCCTCGAGAGGGACGAGGCCGAGCGCCTCGCCGCGCTGGAGGGCGACGCCGCGGACTGAGCTCGGTCGGCCTGCTAGCGTCGCCGTCGTGGTGGAGCTGCTCGGGTACGACGAGGACACCGCGTTCACGCTCATGGACGACGCGGCCACCGTGAGCGCGATCGTCCGCCGCGTCCCGCCCGATCGCCTCCAGGCGACGCGCTTCGGCGACTGGACGGCGGTCGACCTCATCGGTCACGTCACCGACGTAGGCGAGGTGTTCGCGGAGCGCGTCCGCCGGGCGCTCGAGGAGGACGCTCCTCGCCTCGAGCCCGTCCCGGACGGCATGACCGGCGATCCGCACCGCGACGTCATGGATCTCTCGAAGCGCCTCCTCCGGGCGCACCAGCGGATCGTCGCGCTCATGCAGCAGCCCGGTGCCGCGGATCGGCCGGCGATCCATGGCGAGTGGGGCCGGGTGAACGCCGCGCACCTCGCCGCCTACCAGGCGCAGCACTCGCACGAGCACGTCCTCGAGCTGTCGAAGGAGTTCCCGCCCGCCTGAGCCCGACCTCGCGCGCGGCTATCCTCCCGGGCCATGTACGGCCCCGTCCTCAAGGGAGAGAAGGTGACGCTGCGACCGCCGGACGAGACCGACGCCGCGCGGTTCGTGGAATGGTTCGCCGACCAGGAGGTCACGCGCTACCTCGGAGTCACCTTCCCGCTGGCGCTCGAGCAGGAGAAGGAGATCCTGAAGAAGTTCGGCGAGGACAAGAACCTCGTCTGGTGGGTGATCGAGGCCGAAGGCAAGGCCGTCGGCGGCATCGGCATCCACCAGATCGACTGGATCAACGCCCACGCCATCACCGGGATCGTCATCGGCGACAAGGGCTGCTGGCGGAAGGGCTACGCCTCGGAGGCGATGGCGCTCCGGACCGCATACGCGTTCCGCCAGCTGAACCTGCACAAGCTCAGCTCGTTCACGTTCTTCGAGAACGAGGGCAGCAAGCGCGCGCTGATGAAGAGCGGCTATCGCGAGATCGGCGTGGAGCGCGAGCACATCTGGCGCGACGGCCGGTGGCACGACACCTGGCTGGCCGAGGTAATGCGCGCCGACTGGGAGAAGGAGCAGACAGGCTGACGTAGCGTCCTTTCTGACGCTTTCTGGGCCCTTCGCTCTGCTAGCCTGCCTGCTCGGTGAAGAAGAAGATCGCCGCCGTTCTGCTCGTCCTGATCCTGGTCGCCGGCGGCGCGTTCCTCTACCTGCCCCGCGGCGCCGTGGCCGAGGCCGTGAACAACGCGGTCCTCGCCGTGCTGAACGCCGGCGTCTTCGCCCAGCGGACGGGCGCGCCGGATCTCAGCCCGGCGTTCGACGGCGAGATCTTCAGCTCGGGCGACCTCGTCCGTGCGGACGCTCAGGGACGGGCGGTGCTCACGTTCTTCGAGGGCTCCACCATCTCGGTCGAGCCGGGCAGCGACGTCCGCGTCGTGTCGCTGGTCAAGACCTCGGGCGGCGGGATACAGGTGCTGATCGAGCAGACGCTCGGGCGCACCTGGGCATCGGTCTCCGAGCTCGCCACGCCCGACTCGAAGTTCGAGATCAGGACGCCGTCGATGGTCGCCGTCGTCCGCGGCACCGCATTCGAGACGATCGTCGAGAAGCTGCCGGACGGCACCACCACCACGACGGTGAAGACGGGCGACGGAGAGGTCCTCGTGCAGGCGGAGGCCGGCGGCGAGGTCAGCGTGCTGGCTGGCCAGCAGGTGGAGGTCGAGGAGAGCCAGCCCGCGCCGCCAGCGTCGGAGCCTCAGCCTCCGACGCCGAAGCTGCGCGTCGCGGCCCCGGCCGGGGTCGGCTTCATCGTCATCGACCCGCGGGGCCTCCGCTGTGGCGTCGCCGGGACCGCCGCGGAGCGGCAGATCCCGCGGTGCGACGTGACCCGCGACGGCGGCCAGACGATCGTCATCGGCGACGTCGTCCCGGGGACGTACTCGCTCGTGGCCACGGCGGCCCAGGCCGTGCCGAGCGCCACGATCAAGGCCGAAGGTATCGGGGTCGCCGGCCAGGACTTCGCGCATCAGTTCGCGTCCCCCCTGGCCGTCGGTGACCTGCTGCGCACCACTCTCCCGCTGACCGTCGGAGGCGACGGCAAGCTCGCGTCTGCCGGGTTCTCGACGCCGGAGCTCGTGACGAGCGTCTGCGGTGCCGAAGCCGCGGGCCGCGTGTTCTCGTCCGGCAAGGTCGAGGAGCGCGCCACGCTGCTCCTCGGCTACGCGCGGTCGTCCCCGGGCCAGCCCGCGGCATACGTCGTGACGGCCGCTGAGCTCACGGCCATGGCGCAGGAAGGCCTCAGCGGGGCCGAGCTCCCGATCACGATCTCCGGCGTCAACGTGACGATCGACAACGGGGGTCTCCACCTCGGCTTCACCGCCGCGGTCGGACCGCTGAACGTGCCGGCGCGTGCCGACGTCATCGCAGGCGCGCTCGACGGGAAGCTGGGCATGAAGCTGCGCGGCCTCGACGCCGGCATCGTCCCGCAGCCCGCCAAGGAGCAGATCGCCAAGGCGATCGACCAGGGCCTCGCCGAGTTCGGCGCGACGTTCCC
>MGON01000032.1:24706-26022 GCA_001795345.1 Chloroflexi bacterium RIFCSPLOWO2_02_FULL_71_16
CCGTGATGTAGAGGCGATCGGCCCGCGGCAGGAAGCGGGCGAATACCTCGCTCCCTCCGAAGACGATCACCTCGGGCGCGCCGCCCGCGAGCGCGAGGGCCTCGTCCTCGCTCCGCGCGACGAGCACGCCCTCCGCGCGGAACGCCGGGTCGCGGGTCAGCACGATGCTCGTGCGTCCCTCGAGCGGCCGTCCGATGGACTCGTACGTGCGGCGTCCCATGATCAGCGGCTTGCCGATCGTGAGCTGGCGGACCCGCCGCATGTCGGCCGGCATCTTCCACGGCAGCGCGTTGTCCCTGCCGATGACGCGCCCGCGCGCGTACGCGACGACGAATGCGATCCTCACACCGCCATCTCCGCCTTGATGGCGGGATGGTGCTGGTAGCCGACGAGCCGCGCCACGCCGTCCAGCAGCGGACCGGGCTTCTCGCCCGCCTGCGCCCGAAAGACGATCTCGCGGTACCGGGCGACGACGTCGTCGAGCGTCCGTAGCGCCGGATCGAGCCACAGCTTCGGCGCGGGATACGGGTCCCGGCCCAGCTGCTCGCGCACCGCGTCCATGTGGGTGCGGTAGACGTGCGCGTCCGCGAGCACGTGGATGAGCTCGTCGGGCTCGAGCTCGGTCATCTGCGCGAGGAAATGAAGGACGAGCGCGTACTGCGCCGCGTTGAACGGGACGCCGAGGAACATGTCCGCCGAGCGCTGGTACATGAGCAGCGAGAGGCGTCCCTCCCGCACGAAGACCTGGAAGAAGGCGTGGCAGGCCGGGAGCGAGGTGTCCTCGATCTCAGCTGGATCCCAGGCCGTCACCAGGTGCCGCCGGCTGGACGGGTCGCTGCCGATCCGCCGGACCAGGTCCGCGAGCTGGTCGATGCGCCGGCCACCGGGCGCGTCCCAGTCGCGCCACTGCTGCCCGTAGTTGCGGCCGGCGTCGCCCTCGAAGCGCGCCCGGGGGCGCCAGTAGTCGGCGAAGGCGTTGCCGTCCCAGATGCGCACGCCGAGGGCGTGGAGCTCGTTCACGTCGGAGCTCGCCGCGAGGAACCAGAGGAGCTCGGCGATCACCGACCGGAACGCGAGCCGCTTCGTCGTGACGGCGGGGAAGCCGTCGCGCATGCGGAAGCGCATGACCTCGCCGAAGATCGCGCGCGTTCCGGTGCCCGTCCGGTCGTCGCGGTCGACGCCCTCGTTCACGATCTTGCGCAAGATGTCGAGGTATTGCCGCATCGCGTCGCCACTCTACGCAGCGGCGCCTATCCGCTCGTCCGGCCTTGAAGGCGCACCGTGGATGACGCGGCGAATGCGGATGCGCGCACGCG
>MGON01000033.1:0-1805 GCA_001795345.1 Chloroflexi bacterium RIFCSPLOWO2_02_FULL_71_16
CTCGCGAAGGTCGCGCCCGGCGAGCTGCGCGCGGACGCGACCGCCCCGGTCGTGAGGGTCGAGCCGGGCGCCGACGGCATCGTTCTCGAGACCGGCGGCGGCTGGGAGGTGCGCTTCGGCGGGCCGGAGCGCATCGAGGAGAAGCTGGCCCTCGTCGTCCGATTCCTTCGGGACGAGCCAAGCCGGCGGCTAGAGTACGTTGACGTGCGCAGCACGGAGCACATCGTCTTCTGCCCCGATCGCACGCTCACCTGCCCGGAGTGACGCTCTGGCTCCCGCTCCTCGGGCTCGCCGCCGGGGTCCTCCTGGGCCTCGCGTTCAGGATCACCCTTCCGATCGAGCTCGCGCGCTACACCGCCGTCGGCATCCTCGCGGCGCTCGACTCGATCCTGGGCGCGTTCCGCGCGGAGCTCGAGGGCCACTTCGACGCGCGCATCTTCCTCACCGGCTTCTACACGAACGCGCTGCTTGCCGCGGCGCTCACCTTCCTGGGCGACCGGCTCGGCATCGACCTCTACCTCGTGGCGCTGTTCGTGTTCGGCTGGCGCGTCTTCCAGAACGTGGCGGTGATCCGTCGCCACTTCCTCTAACGCGCTCGGACCGGCGAAGCCGGATCCTCGCTCGCTTTGCTTTTCCCCGAGCGGATGAACGACAATGCCGCTGGGGAAGCGAGGAGAGACACGCGCTGGAGGGCACGCGCATCGTCGTCCTGAACGTGACCCATGCCTGAGCAGACCGTCCTCGTCGCCCTCGACATCGGCACCACGAAGGTCTGCGCGCTCATCGGCGAGCTCGACCGCGGGAGCGCGAACGTCATCGGGATCGGCAGCACGCCGTCCGACGGTCTCCGGAAGGGCGTCGTCATCGACATCGACCGCACCGTCCAGGCCGTCGCCGCGGCCGTCGAGGCCGCCGAGCGCATGTCGGGGTACAAGGTGCGCTCCGGTCTCGTCGGGATCAGCGGCAACCACATCAGCTCCCAGAACTCGCGCGGCATGGTGGCCATCTCCGGGCGGCGCGACGTGGGCCGTGAGGACACCCTCCGCGCGATCGACGCGGCGCGGGCGGTGAGCATCCCGAACACCCGGGAGATCCTCCACGTGATCCCGCGCGGGTACGTGGTCGACGGCCAGGCGGGCGTGCGCGATCCGATCGGGATGACCGCGGTGCGCCTGGAGGTGGAGACGCACATCGTCACCGCCTCCTCGACGAGCGTTCAGAACCTGAGCAAGTGCGTCCAGAAGGCGGGCGTGGAGATCGACGAGCTGGTCCTTACCCCGCTCGCGACCGGCGACGCGGTCCTCTCCGACGAGGACCGCGAGCTGGGCGTGGCGCTGGTCGACGTGGGCGGCGACACGACCGACGTCGCGATCTTCCAGGACGGGTCTATCTCGCACGCGGCGACGATCCCCATCGGCGGGCGCAGCGTCACGAGCGACCTCGGCATCGTCCTCCGCGTCGCCCCGGACAGCGCCGAGGCCATCAAGCTGCGCTACGCGACCGGGCTCCCGCTCGAGGTCGACCCGGACGAGATCGTCCAGATCACCTCCATCGGGGAGGACGTGCCGCACGGCGTCACGCGGCGGCACATCGCGGAGATCGTCCAGTCGCGCATCCGGGAGCTGTTCGACCTCATCGCGGCCGAGATCGACGCCGCCGGCGCCACGAACCGGCTCCAGGCGGGCCTCGTCCTCACGGGTGGCGGCTCGCTGCTCCAGGGGCTCGGCCGCGCGGCGCGCGACCAGCTCGGGATGGCCGCCCGGGTGACCGGCCCCCGGGGCCTGGGCGGGCTGACGGACCAGATC
>MGON01000033.1:1819-5967 GCA_001795345.1 Chloroflexi bacterium RIFCSPLOWO2_02_FULL_71_16
GGATCGCCCGGATGTTCCGCGGACTAGTTCCGTAGCTTCGCCTCGCGAGGCTCCTCTCGGGGTGCCCCTCCTCGGATCAAAGCGGTCTGCTCGCCTTTGGCACCGCAGCCGACGATCCTCGTTGGGGCCACGCCCTCGCGTCGCCTCGCTCGGCGTTGCGCCGGCGCTCCGTTGCGTCCTGGGCTTATAGTTCCGCGCAATAGAAGACGAGCCGAGCGTGCGCTCAGGGGAGGGGCGGCGCCTGGCCCAATAGGAAAAGGAGGCCCCTCCCATATGCCGCTTCGGTCGGACATCGAGAACTTCGCGCTCATCAAGGTCGTGGGCGTCGGCGGTGGCGGATCGAATGCGGTCAACCGGATGATCCGCGCCGACCTCATGGGCGTGGAGTTCATCTCCGTGAACACCGACGCCCAGGCTCTCCTTCTCTCGGACGCCCCCCACAAGATCCGCGTCGGCGACAAGATCACCAAGGGTCTCGGCGCGGGCGCCGACCCATCCGTCGGCCGCAAGGCCGCGGAGGAGGACAGCGAGAAGCTCTACGAGGCGCTGAAGGAGGCCGATATGGTCTTCGTCACCGCCGGCATGGGCGGCGGGACGGGGACCGGCGCCGCGCCGATCATCGCCGAGATCGCGAAGGACATCGGAGCGCTCACGGTGGCCGTCGTCACCAAGCCATTCCAGTTCGAAGGCTCGAAGCGCCGGCTGCTGGCGGAGCAGGGGATCCAGGAGCTCGTCGACAAGGTCGACACGCTCATCGTCATCCCGAACGACCGGCTCCTCCAGGTCGTGGAGAAGCAGACGAGCATGGTCGACGCGTTCCGCATCGTCGATGACGTCCTGCGTCAGGGCGTGCAGGGCATCAGCGACCTCATCACCGTCCCCGGGCTCATCAACCTGGACTTCGCGGACGTCAAGACGATCATGACGAACGCCGGCTCCGCGCTCATGGGCATCGGCCACGGGGCGGGGGAGTCGCGGGCGTCGGACGCCGCGCGCCAGGCGATCATGTCGCCGCTCCTCGAGCAGTCGATCGACGGAGCGCGCGGCGTGCTCTTCACGATCACGGGTGGCCCGGACCTCACGCTCTTCGAGGTGAACGAGGCGGCAGAGATCATCCACGACGCCGCGGACCCCGAGGCGAACATCATCTTCGGCGCGGTCATCGACGACCGCATGGCCGGCGAGGTGAAGATCAGCGTCATCGCCACGGGCTTCGACGCGTCGCGCCCGCTGAAGCGGATCGAGCAGCCGATCCACCGCCGTCAGGTCGAGCCGCGACCGGTCGAGCGTTCGGCCGTTCCGGTCGGGGCCGGCGTGGCCGCTGTGCCCGAGAAGGCGGACGAGAAGAGGTACGACCCGAACGACCTGGAGGTCCCGAGCTTCCTGCGCCGTCGCTGACCGCTCGCTCGCCCTCACCCTGAACGAGGTCCGGACGCCGCGCCTATATCTAGGCGCGGCGTTCCCATATCTTGTGCCGTATGCGCTGCCCGAACTGCGCGAACCCGGACACCAAGGTCGTCGACTCGCGCGAGGCCGAGGAGGGCGCGGCCATCCGCCGCCGCCGCGTCTGCGACGCCTGCGGCGAGCGCTTCACGACCTTCGAGCGCAGCGAGTCGGCGCGCATCCAGGTCGTCAAGCGCGACGGCAGCCGCGAGGAGTTCGACCGGCGCAAGCTGGCGAGCGCCATCGGCAAGGGCGCCTCGAAGCAGCTCACCCAGAAGCGCATCAGCGGGATCATCGAGGACATCGAGGCGACGATCCGCCAGAGCGGCGCCGCCGAGGTGCCCTCGCAGCGCGTGGGCGAGATGGTCCTCGAGCGCCTCGCATCGCTCGACCCGATGAGCTACCTGCGGTTCAAGATCGTGTACGCGCGGATGGACGATCCCGATGCGCTGTACGACGAGCTCGCGCAGCTCGTCCGGGTCCGGGAGGAGGCGCGCGGCCGCGGTCTCGCCGAGCAGATCCCTCTCCTCGTGCCGGGCCCGGCCGGAAGCGTCACTGGTGCGGCGCCCGCCCGCGCGCGCAAGCGCCGGCACTGAGCGCGCACTTATCCTCCGCCGAGTGGTCCTCTCCGATCGTGATATCCGCGCCGCCATCGATGCCGGCCGGATCGGCATCGATCCGTTCGATCCCAGGTGCCTCCAGCCGGCCAGCGTCGACGTCCGGCTCGACCGCCAGTTCCGCGTCTTCCGGTCGAGCCGGCACGCCTACATCGACCTGGCGAAGGGCGTCGACGACATCACCGAGCTCGTCACGGTCGGCGCCGAGCCCTTCATCCTGCATCCCGGCGAGTTCGTGCTCGGGTCGACCCTGGAGCGCGTGCGCCTCGCCGACGACATCGTCAGCCGCGTCGAGGGCAAGAGCTCGCTGGGGAGGCTGGGGCTGCTCATCCACAGCACCGCTGGATTCATCGACCCGGCCTGGGACGGCCACATCACGCTCGAGCTGTCGAACGTGAACACCATCCCGATCACCCTCTATCCGCGCATGCGCATCGGACAGCTCTCTTTCTTCCAGCTCTCGAGCCCGGCGGAGCGGCCGTACGGCTCGCCGGAGCTGGGCTCCTCCTACCAGGGACAGTCCGGGCCGACGCCGTCCCGGTACAAGCTGGACGTCTGATGGATCCGGTCGCCTTCCTCAGGCTGTTCGCCGAGGCCTTCATCGACGTCCTCGGCAGCGTGCTCACGATCGCGATCTTCGTGCGCGTCCTGCTCTCGTGGGTCCAGGTGCGGCTCCCGCTCGGGCTGGCCGACTTCCTCTTCAGCGTGACCGAGCCTGTCCTCGGGCCCATCCGGCGGGCGCTCCCGGCGATGGGCGGGATCGACTTCTCGCCGTTCATCGCGGTGATCGCCATCCAGATCGTTCAGGGCCTCCTGCTGTCGCTGATCCGCCTGGCCTGAGCGTCGCGGCCGAGCGGGGCGGCGGGCGTATCCGCTTCCGCGTCCACGTCATCCCGCGCTCGCCCCGCACCGCCGTCGGCGGCAGCCGGGACGGCGCCCTCGTCGTGCGCGTGGCCGCGCCGCCCGTCGAAGGGGCGGCGAACGCCGCCGTGACCGACGCGGTGGCGGCGGCCCTCGGGCTGCGGCGCGCGGATGTGGTGCTCGAGGGGGGCCCCCGCGGGCGCCGGAAGATCCTGAGCGCTCCGGCGGCCGCCCGGGCTGCACTGGAGCGCCTCCTCGCTGGGGCGTAAGACACGCGGCATTCGCCGCGGCTGTACACCACGGCAGACGCTTCGCGTCAGCCGATGTCGTAATGGCCCTGACGGGCGCGGCGTACTAGAGACGAGAATGGCGCTAGCTCGTGTGGCCTCCCTCGCGCTGCCCTTCGCCGAGCCGCGAGCGCGGCGGGTGACCTTCGCCGAGCTCGTGGGCGAGCACCAGAACGAGGTCTACGGCCTCGCCCTGCGGATGCTCGGCGAGCGCGACGCGGCCATGGACGTGACCAGCGTGGTCTTCATGAAGGTCTTCCGCGCGTTCGACCGCTACGACCAGGCTCGCCCGGTCCGGCCGTGGCTCCTGCGGATCGCCGTCAACGAGTGCATCTCCGCGGGCCGCGTCCTCGCGCGCGAGCGCGGCCGGCGGCTCCCCGTCGACGCGGCGCTCGAGCTGCCCGGCAGGGAAGGCCTTCCCGAAGAGGAGGCGGTCCGGAGCGAGGACCGTGTCCGCGTCCGGAGCGCGGTCGCCGCGCTGCCCGAGCTCTACCGGGTCCCCGTGCTCCTGCGCTACTTCAGCG
The DNA here is from genome assembly GCA_001795345.1 of Chloroflexi bacterium RIFCSPLOWO2_02_FULL_71_16. Classification (GTDB taxonomy): domain Bacteria; phylum Chloroflexota; class Limnocylindria; order P2-11E; family P2-11E; genus GWC2-70-10. The sequence continues at coordinate 5,552 of MGON01000033.1, forward strand.
GGCTGTCCCTCGAGGAGATCGCCGGCGTGACCGGCCGATCCGCCTCGACGGTCGGCGTGCAGCTGCTGCGGGCCCGCGCGCTCCTGCGCGGCACGCTGGAGGCGGCGCCATGACGGGCCAGGACCAGCTCGAGGAAGCCCGCCTTCGACGCGCGCTCCGCCTCGAGGCCGACGAGGTGCCGCCGCGCCTCGACGCGGTGCTGATCGCCGCGGCGGCGCGCACAGCGCGGCCCACAGGCAGCGACGTGGTGCCGGTCGCGGCCGCGGCCTTCGCCGCCGGCTGGATCGTGTCGGAGATGTGGCGCGCGGCGCTCGCCGCGGTCCCGTCGGTCCTGGGCGAAGGCGCGTTCAGGCTCGCCATCGACGCCTTCACGGAGGCCGCGATCGTCCTCGCACCCGCCGCCACGCTTGCGGCGA
>MGON01000033.1:5982-7263 GCA_001795345.1 Chloroflexi bacterium RIFCSPLOWO2_02_FULL_71_16
TGACGGCCGCGGCGGCAGCGCTGATCGCCATCGCGCTCGGCCAGAGGAGGACACACGCATGAGACGCCGTCTAGAGCGGAGCAGCACCGACAAAGTGATCGCGGGGATCTGCGGAGGGCTCGCCGAGCACCTTCAGGTCGACGCGACCCTGACCCGGGTCGTCTTCGTCATCGCGGGGATCTTCAGTGGTGGGCTCTTCATCCTTGGCTACATCGCGCTGCTCTTCTTCATGCCGCTGCCGGGCCAGCGCGCGCCGGTGGAGGACATCTTTCCGTCGTCGAGCACCCCGCCGCCCTCGGGCAGCGCCGAGGCGACCGAGATGACCGGGGACGAGGCCGCTGCGCCCCGTCCTCCGGCGCCCTTCGATCCCGACGCCGAGACGCGTCGCCAGCGCTGGATCGGGTACGTCCTGCTCACCCTCGGCGCGATCTTCCTGCTCAGCAACGCGGGAGCGTTCCGCTTCGTCCGCTGGGACGTCATCTGGCCGATCGCGATCATCGGTCTGGGGCTCTACTTCGTGCTCCGGAGGACGGGCCGATGAGCGTCACATCGCCGGAGCCGGCCCGCGAGCGCCGCTCCCTCGGCGGGCTGATCGTCCCGCTCCTCCTGATCGCGGTCGGCGTCGTGGTCCTCCTTGGGAACCTCGGCTACCTCGCCCCGATCTCGATCCGCGCCGTGCTCAGCCTCTGGCCGCTCGTCCTCGTGCTCGTGGGCATCGAGATCCTCCTCGCGCGACGGCAGCCCTTCCTGTCTCTGACCCTGCAGCTCCTCGCCATCGCGGCCGGGATCGCGCTGGTCGCGTCGCAGCCGGCCGGGCTCTTCGGCGCCGCCTCGTCCGGCGCGACGATGACCGACGAGAGCGTCGCGCGGGACGGCGCCTCGTCGCTGGAGCTGCGCGTGAGCGGCGGAGGGGGCCGGTACGAGGTGAGGGGCGGCGCGGCCGGGCTGGTGGACGCCCGCTCTACCGGTGGAGAGCTCGAGGTGCGCACGGAGCGGACCGGCGACGCCGCGGAGGTCCGCGTCTCGCCCGCCCACGACCGTTTCGAGCTCTTCAGCCTCGGCGTCCCGCGCGAGGTGATCGTCCAGGTGGCCAGCGACGTCCGGACCTCGGTCCACGTCGAGGGGGGTGCCGGCGAGTTCTTCATCGACCTGCGGGAGGTGGACACCTCCGGCGCGAGCATCGAAGGCGGCGCCGGCGAGTTCAGGGTCGTCCTCCCGCGGCCGAAGGGCAGCGTGCCCGTCGCGATCCAGGCCGGCGCGGCGAGCGTCACCATCGAGGTG
>MGON01000033.1:7284-7962 GCA_001795345.1 Chloroflexi bacterium RIFCSPLOWO2_02_FULL_71_16
GTCACGACCCGCGGCGGGGCCCTGTCGCTCTCCAGCGATAACGCGCGCCTCGAGGTGCGCAACGGCAGCGCCGAGACCTCGGGCTACGCGACCGCGACGGACCGCGTGACCGTCAGCTTCGAAGGAGGCGCCGCCTCGGTCCGCATCCGCTAGCCCCCGTATCGTCGGCGTGTGAGGAAGGCGCCGCTCCTGGCGGCCGTGGCCGCCGCGCTCCTGGCCTTCGGCCCCGTGCCGCGGGCCGAGGGGCAGGAAGCGTGGGTCATCGAGCGCTTCCACTCGGAGATCCTCGTGAAAGCCGATTCGACCCTGACGGTCGTCGAGTCGATCGACGTGGACTTCGGCACGCTCCTGCGCCACGGCATCTTCCGCGAGATCCCGGTGCGCTACGGCTACGACGACGAGCGCGACCGGCTCTACCGCCTCACGGTCCGCTCCGTCACGGACGCGTCCGGCCGGCCGTGGCCGTACGAGCGGGGCACGCGCGGCGCGCTCGCGGTCATCAAGATCGGCGATCCCGACCGGACCATCACGGGCCGGCAGGCCTACCGCATCACCTACGACGTGGCGGGCGCCCTGAACGCCCTCGCCGGCCACGACGAGCTCTTCTGGAACAGCACCGGCTCGTGGCCCGTCCCGATCCGCCGCGCGACCGCGCGGGTGCACCTCGAGGGCGCCGCC
>MGON01000033.1:8065-8338 GCA_001795345.1 Chloroflexi bacterium RIFCSPLOWO2_02_FULL_71_16
GGCGCGAGCCGGATGACCTCTTCGAGCTGAACGCCGCGACGGTCGGTGGCGCGGCCCTCGTCCTGCTCCTCGGGGTCGGCGCGGTCGCGGCGCGCTGGCTGTCGGCGGGGCGCGACCGGCGCTACCTGAAGCGCTTCGCGCTGGGTCCCGCTTCGGGGGAGACCATGACCGGGCCTCTGGACCGCGACGTGATCGTGGCGGAGTACGAGCCGCCCGAGCTCCTGCGACCGGCGGAGGTCGGCCTGCTGCTCGATGAGGCCGCCGACCCCAAGG
>MGON01000033.1:8387-9098 GCA_001795345.1 Chloroflexi bacterium RIFCSPLOWO2_02_FULL_71_16
ACTGGATCCTCCGCAAGCGCGACCGGTCCGGCGACGAGCTCGCGCCCTACGAGCGCCGCCTCTACGACGGCCTCTTCGACGACGGCAGCGAGGTGAAGCTCTCGGAGCTCAAGGGCAGCTTCCACGGCACGCTGTTCGGTGCACAGAAGGACCTGTACCAGGATGCAGTGGCGCGCCGCTGGTTCCCGGTCGACCCGTACTGGACGCGGATCCGGTGGCAGATCGGCGGTGCCGCGCTCGCCGCGGCGGGCGTGGGCCTGACCTTCCTGCTCGGCCTCGCCCTGGGAGCGGGCGTCGTAGGGGTCGCCGTCGCGCTGGTCGGCGCGGTCCTCATCGCCGCGAGCCGCGCGATGCCCAGCCGGACCGCGCACGGCCGCGAGCTCCTGCTGCGGATCCTCGGCTTCCGCCGCTACATGGAGACCGCGGAGACGGAGCGTCAGCGGTTCGCCGAGAGGGAGAACATCTTCGCCGAGTACCTTCCATACGCGATCGTGTTCGGCTCGGTGTCGAAGTGGGCGCGCGCCTTCGAGGGCATCGACGCCCAGCGCGCGACGCAGGGCTGGTACACCGGCAGCGGCGTCTCGAGCATCGGCGCCCTCTCGAGCGACCTGTCGTCGATGTCGAGCGCCGTCTCCAGCGCCATCTCGACCACGCCCTCCTCGAGCGGGTCGAGCGGTTTCAGCGGGGGGTCGTCGGGCGGAGGGGGCGGAG
>MGON01000033.1:9114-9542 GCA_001795345.1 Chloroflexi bacterium RIFCSPLOWO2_02_FULL_71_16
CTGGTGAGCCCGAGGCGCCACCAGAGGTAGACGTTGAACGCGAGCGCGCCGGCGAGCGACCCCTGCGCGACCCCGCGCACGAGCTCGCCCTGGAACATGAAGTCGAACCATGGCGGCGTGAGCAGCATCACGTGGATGGTGAGGTAGGCGAGAGCCCAGAAGTGCGCCTCCACCCAGGGGCGCCGGGTGAGCCCTCGCAGGCGCGGGCGGAGCAGCAGGATCCCGATGGCCGCGACCAGCAGGTGCCCGATCCCGGACCGGAACTGCATCTCGGTGCCGTCCGGGAAGACGTCGTGGAACCGGATGAGGATCTCGGTCGCCAGGATCATCGAGCCGATCCCGAACCAGGCGAGCGCGAGGGCGAGCCTCGGTGCGAGCCAGCCGAGCAGGCGGTCGGAGCCCCGTGCGAGCGGCGGCGCGAACGGCCC
>MGON01000033.1:9559-12653 GCA_001795345.1 Chloroflexi bacterium RIFCSPLOWO2_02_FULL_71_16
ACGAGGCCGCTCGTCATGACGGTCGTGGACCCGATGAAGAGATGCGGGTGCCCGAGGACGTACGCGAGGAGCGAAACGACATCCCCGAACTGGGGCGGAGCGATGACCGTGTGCACGAGCTTCCCTTCCCACCTGAGCGCCGGACCGCGCGTGTGTTACTTGCGGTACAGATCCGGCCCGACAGTGGCGGAATTCGCTCGCTCGTGCGGCATCGCGGCGGTATCAGACGATCTCGATGAGCGTCGCCTCCGGCACCGCGCCGAGCCGCACCGGGATCGTCGCGCCGATGCCGCGGCTGACGTAGGTGGGTACTCCGTCGAGGGACATGGCGCCGGCGTAGCGCGGCAGCGGCGCCTGTACCGGGATCCACGGCGCGCCGATCAGAGGCAGACGCACCTGACCCCCGTGGGTGTGTCCGCAGAGGGCGAGGAGCACCCGAGCAGGCGGCAGGCCGCGGACGTGGTCGGGCGAGTGGGCAAGCACGAGCGCCGGCCGATCGAGCCGGGCCATGACCGCGCGGGCCGACGCCGGCGCTCCGGCCGTCCTGCCGGGCCAGCCGATGCCGAGCACGGGGATCCCCTCGAGCTCGACGACGCGTCCGTCGATGCGCTCGATGCGGTGGCCCGCCAGCCCCGCCGCGACGACGTCGGGATCGTTATCGCGGAAAGGCCAGCGCTGGTGCGTTCGCATGGCCTCGTGGTTCCCGCTCACGTACACGGCGTCCAGGCCGCCGAGCGCGTGGCGCAGGCGTCTGCCCACGACCGGCGCCTCACGGTCGTCCTCGAGCAGGTCGCCCGCGATCAGGACGTGGCGCGCTCCGAGCCCGCTTGCCCACCGGGCCGCTCGCTGGATGCGGCGGTAGGTGCGATACGAGAAGGGGCGAAGGTGCAGGTCTGACAGGAGCAGGAAACGGCGGGGCTCGCCGGATCCGGCGGTGGCGCGGCGGACGAGCGTGAGCCTGAGCCGGTCGGGCTCGATGACCGTGGCATACAGCGTGAGGAGCAAGCCCCCGCTGACGGCGACGGACCAGAGCGCGGCGAGCGGACCGATCCCGGTACCCTAGAAGGTCGAACGGACCCTTTGGTCGAGGGCGTTGTCCGACACTCACAGCACCGGGCGCGTAGCTCAGCGGTCAGAGCACTCGGTTCACATCCGAGTGGTCGGAGGTTCGATCCCTCCCGCGCCCACAAGCCCTAGGAGTGCCGACGCGGCGGCTTGCTGACGCAGGCGGCCGACGACGGGTTTGTATGGCGAAGCCATACAAGCCCTAGCGGAGGAGCAGGTCCACCCCGAAGCCGCTCGCGACGAGCAGCGCCAGCATGACCGCGGCGACCTTCCCCAGCCGCCCGAAGTCCCTCACCACGTACGTCCGCTCGGCCGTGGCCGCGCGCTCGAGCACCGGCGAGGCGGGGTCCGTGGCGCGGACGGGTCCCATGGCCTGACGCGAGCGCAGCCGTGCCGGACGCTCGCCCTCGGTCCGGTCGGGCCGGCGCGCGGGCTCGATCGGTCGTCGCGCGCGTGCTCGCACGCGGTCCCTCTTCGGCATTCGGTGGTGGGAGTGTATCGGCTATGGTGCGCGCGGTGCCGCTGGACCAGCAGGCGCTCTCCATCGTCGTCATCGCGCTCACCGCGGCGGTGGTCGCGCTGGCGGTGTGGGTCGCCCTGCTCCAGCGGTCCGCGTCGCAGCTCCGGCGGCGCCTCCGCACGATCTTCGCGGGCGCCGGCGAGCAGGGGCTCGACGAGATCCTCGACCGCCTCCTGCGGGACATGGAGCGCACCGGCCAGCGCCTCGACGCGGTGAACTCGCTGCAGCTCGAGCTCTCCGGACTGCTCCAGAAGGCGATCCAGCGCGTCGGCGTCGTGAGGTTCAACCCGTTCCCCGACGCCGGCGGCGACCAGTCCTTCGCCATCGCGCTCCTCGACTCCGAGGGGACCGGCCTGGTCGTCTCCAGCCTGCACAGCCGGACGGAGACGCGCGTCTTCGCCAAGCCGGTGGCGAACGGCCGTTCGCGCTACTCGCTGTCCGACGAGGAGCAGGACGCGATCCAGCGTGCGCTCACGCCGTCCGACCGCTCCCGTTGAGCGCGCGGCCGCACGCGCTCGCCATCGTGAACCCGGCCGCGGGCCGGGCGCGGGGGACCCGTCTCGCCCGCACGCTCGCGGCGGAGTTCGAGCTCGCCGGGATGATCGTCGAGGTCGCGGTCAGCCCGGGGCCGGGCGAGGCCGCGCGTCTCGCCGCCGCGGCCGTCGACGAGGGCTACCCGACGGTCATCGCGGTCGGAGGGGACGGCACGGCGAACGAGGTCGCGAACGGCATGATCGGATCGGGCGGCGCGCTCGCCCTCTACCCGACCGGCGCGGGCAACGACCTCGCGCGGAGCCTCGGCTACCCGCGCGGAAGCAGCCGCCGACACCTGGCCCGCTGGCTCGCGACCGAGGCGGTCACCCGGACCATCGACGTCGGCGAGGTCAATGGCCGCGTCTTCCTCAACGCGACCGGGGTCGGCATCGACGGGCACGTCGCCGAGCGCATCCGGGCCAGCGCCCGGGTCGTGGGCCAGCGCTGGAGCTACCTCGTGGGGTCTCTCGTCTCCATCGCGACGTATCGTCCGCAACCGATGGAGATCAGCATCGACGGGCAGCGTTCCATCGGCCGCTTCCTCACGGTCGTCGCGTCGAACGGGATCTATTTCGGCGGCGGCATGCGCCCGGCGCCACGCGCCCGCCTCGACGACGGCTGGCTCGACGTGACGGTCGCCGGCGACATCGGCCGCGCCGGGACGGTCATGGCCCTGGCACGCCTCTACTACGGCCATCACGAGAACGGGACGACCATCGTGGGCCGGCGCGCCCGCGAGGTCGAGATCGACCTCGAGCACGAGGTCCCGATGCAGGTCGACGGCGAGGCGCTGCGGACCGACCATCTCCGGATCGGGCTAAGGCCGGCGGCGCTCAAGATCCTGGCGGCCCCGGCGCCCGCGTGAGCCCCCGTGCGCGCGCGGGGAGCGATCCCCGCCGTGAGCTGCCGTCGGTCGATGCCGTGATGCGAGAGGCGGGCGAGCAGGACCCGAGGTCCCGCGAGCGGCTCGTCGCC
>MGON01000033.1:12666-13153 GCA_001795345.1 Chloroflexi bacterium RIFCSPLOWO2_02_FULL_71_16
CACGGAGCGATGGGCTGCCCATGTCGACCGCCGAGGCGCTCGGCCGGGCGCGCGAGCGGATCGCCGAGCGCGATCGCCGGACGCTGCGTCGGGTCATCAACGCGACCGGCGTGGTCCTCCACACGAACCTCGGGCGCGCGCCGCTGTCCGACCGGGCCCGGGACGCGATGCGGGATGCCGCCGGCGCGGTGTCGGTCGAGTACGACCTCGGGGCGGGCCGCCGGGGCGAGCGGCACGGCCACGCCGCGCGGATCCTGGCGGAGGTCACCGGCGCGGAGGACGGCGTCGTCACCAACAACAACGCCGCGGCGGTCCTCCTCGCGCTCGCGGCGCTCGCGGGGCGCCGCGAGGTCATCGTCGCCCGCGGCGAGCTCGTGGAGATCGGCGGTGGGTTCCGCATCCCGGACGTGCTCACGCGGTCCGGGGCGAAGCTAGTCGAGGTGGGGACGACGAACCGCACGTACCTCCGCGACTACGCCGCGGCGGT
>MGON01000033.1:13255-13631 GCA_001795345.1 Chloroflexi bacterium RIFCSPLOWO2_02_FULL_71_16
GACCTCGGGAGCGGGACGCTCCTCCAGACGTCCGCCTACGGCCTGGGCGCGGAGGAGACGGTGCAGGAGGCGGTGGCTGCTGGAGCCGACGTCGTGACCTTCAGCGGGGACAAGCTGCTGGGCGGGCCGCAGGCGGGGATCGCCGTCGGCCGGAGCGCCGCCATCGCGAGGCTCCGCGCGCATCCGCTCATGCGCGCGGTGCGCCCGGACAAGATGACCATCGCCGCGCTCGTCGCCACGCTCGCGACGTACCGGGACGGGACCGCCGCGAGCGAGCTGCCGGTGTGGCGGATGATCGCCGCGCCGGTCGAGGAGCTCGCGGCACGCGCGAGCGCGCTCGCGCGGATCCTCGCGCGGTCGGGGATCGCCGCGAGCG
>MGON01000033.1:13727-22516 GCA_001795345.1 Chloroflexi bacterium RIFCSPLOWO2_02_FULL_71_16
CCGCGAAGGAGGACTTGTAGATGGACATCCAGCCGGTGCACAGCGAGGACGCGCCGAAGGCGGTCGGGCCGTACAGCCAGGCCATCGCGGCGGGCCACCTCATCTTCTGCTCGGGGCAGATCCCGCTCGACCCCGCGACCGGCGCGCTCGTGGAGGGTGACATCGCGGTGCAGACGGCGCGGGTCCTCGACAACCTCGCGGCGGTGCTGGCGGCCGCCGGGAGCGACCTCGCCCACGTCGTGAAGACGACGGTGTTCCTCGCGGACATCGGCGACTTCGCGGCGCTGAACGAGGCCTACGGGCTGCGCTTCGGTGCCCACCGGCCGGCGCGGTCCACGTTCCAGGTCGCCGCGCTGCCGCGCGGCGCGCGAGTGGAGATCGAAGCCGTCGCGGTGCGCATCTGACGAACTACCGGGGGGCTTCGCCCCCCGAGGACCCCCCGCCCGGGCGCCGTCGGTCCCCCGAGCACCTCCCGCACCGCTCCGGCGGCACGGATCGGCCCTCGCTGCCGCCCGTCGCGACCGGCATCGCGCTCGGCCTGTGGATAGCGGTCATGCTCGTGCTCGCCCTCGTCGTCGTCCCGGCCGCGTTCGGCTCCTGCACCGGCGTGGTCTCGCCGTGACCGACGCGGCGGCGCCGGCGTTCCGCGTCGTCGGGACCGCGGGGCACGTCGATCACGGCAAGTCGTCGCTCATCCGCGTGCTCACCGGCATCGATCCCGACCGCCTGCGCGAGGAGCAGGAGCGCGGCATGACCATCGACCTCGGGTTCGCGCACCTGCGGCTGCCGTCCGGCACCGAGGTCGGCATCGTGGACGTTCCCGGCCATCAGGACTTCATCCGCAACATGCTGGCGGGCGTCGGGAGCATCGACGCCGTCGTGCTCGTCGTCGCCGCGGACGAGGGCGTCATGCCGCAGACGCGCGAGCACCTCGCGATCCTCGGGCTGCTCGGCGTGGAGACGGGCGTCGTCGCGCTCTCGAAGCGCGATCTCGTCGACGCCGACCTGGCGGCGCTGGTGACCGAGGACGTGCGGGTCGCGGTACGGGGGACGCCTCTCGAGAGCGCGGCCGTCGTCCCCGTGTCGGCGGCGACCGGCGAGGGCCTCGCCGACCTCGTCGCGGAGCTCGACCGCGTGCTCGCGTCGGCTCCGCCGCGGCGCGACCTGGGCCGGCCTCGGCTCCCCGTCGACCGCGCCTTCACGATGGCCGGATTCGGCACGGTCGTGACGGGCACGCTCATCGACGGCGCGCTCGAGGTGGGGGACGAGGTCGAGATCCTCCCGGAGGGGCGGCGCGCCCGCGTGCGCGGCCTGCAGACCCACCGGCGCGCGGTCGGGCGCGCGCAGCCGGGAAGCCGCGTCGCGGTGAACCTCGTGGGTGTGGAGCGCGCGGAGCTCGACCGGGGGATGACGCTCGTCCGCCCTGGATCGATGGCCGCCGCGCCGGTCCTCGGCCTCCGGCTGGCCGTCCTGGCCGGCGCTAGCGGAGCCGTCACGCAGGACGAGGCCGTGAAGGTCCATACCGGGACGGCCGAGGTCATGGCGCGGGTCTCGGTGCTCGAGGGCGCGGAGATCGCGCCGGGCGGCGAGGCCTGGGCGCAGCTGCGCCTCGCGTCGCCCGTCGCGGCAGCCGCCGGCGACCGGGTGGTCGTGCGCCGGCCGTCGCCGCCCGAGACGATCGGCGGCGGGCGCATCGTGGACGTCTCGGGGGAGCGCTCGCGCCGCCGTGCCGACACGATGGAGCTGCTCGTGCGGCGCGCGGCGCCATCGCCCGCGGCGCGGCTCCTGTCGGTGCTGGACGTCCCGCGCACCGTGGAGGATGCCGCCGAGCGTGCGGGGATCGAGGCCGCCGAGCGCGATGCCGCGGCCGCGGCGCTCGTCGGCGAGGGTGCGGCGGTCGAGCTGGCCGGCGCGCTCCTCGCGCGCTCCGCATACGAGGCGCTATCGACGCGGGTGCTGCGCGCCCTCGCGATGGGCCATCGTCGCGCGCCGCTGCGGCAAGGGGTGCCGCGCGAAGAGGTCCGCGGCGGTCTCGGGCTCGAGCCGCGCCGCGCGAACGCCGTGCTCGCCCGGCTCGTCGCCGAGGGGCTCGTCGTGGAGCGCGGCGCGGCGCTGGCCCTGCCCGAGCATCACGCCACCCTCTCGCCCGAGCAGGAGACGTCGTGGGCGCTCGCGCGGGCCGCGCTGGAGCGCGACCCGTTGCAGCCGCCGTCGGTAAACTCTCTGGATACAGAGTACGGCATCGATCGCGAGCTGCTCGCGGCCATCGCCGAGCGGGGCGACGTGGTGCGCGTCGGCGAGGCGGCCTTCCTTCCGGCGGCGGTGCGCCGCGCGGCGGAGCTGATCGTCGGCGAGATCGAGGCCGCGGGTCGGATCACGGTCGCGCGCGCGCGCGACGTCACCGGATCGAGCCGCAAGCACGTCCTCCCGTTGCTACAGTTCCTCGACGACCACGGCATCACGAGGCGCCTCGGTGACGACCGCGTCCTCATGCTGGATCCCGCCGAGGCCAGGAAGCGCGCCGCGCAGCTGAGCGAAGGAAGGGGAGCGCAGTCATGAAGTTCCGTGCTGTCCGGGCATCCGAGATGGGTGACGTCGACGCGGTCGTGGTCCCGGTGTTCGAGGACGGGCGCGCTCCCGCCGCGCTGTCGCGCGGCCTGCGCTCGACGATCGAGCGGGTGCACAAGGAGAGCGGTTCGAAGAAGCTCTACACCGCCACGACCCACGTCGGCGGCGAGCGCGGCCTTCCGACGCGCATCGTGATGGTCGCCGCGGGCGACCCGGCCGAGTGGAACGTCGAGCGGGCGCGCAACGTCGCCTCGAGCGGCGTGCGGACGCTCTGGCGCTCGACCGCGAAGCGCGCTGCCGTCGTCGTGGTCCCGAACGGGCTCGGCGTCGAGCGCGCCGCCCAGGCGACCGTCGAAGGTGTGGTCTTCGCCATGTGGCGCCCCGAGGCGCACCGCACGAGCGCCGCCGACCGCAAGCTGCCGCCGCTCGGCAACGTCACGCTCGTGGTGGAGGAGCGGGCCGACCTCCGGCGCGCGATGGCGCGCGGCCAGGCTGTCGGCGACGCCGTCAACACGGCGCGACGCCTGGCGAACGAGCCGGCCAACAAGATGACGCCGACGATCCTCGCCGACGAGGCGAAGGCGCTCGCGAAGGAGCACGGACTCGAGATCGAGGTGCTCGACCGCGAGCGCTGCCGCAAGCTCGGGATGAACTCCTACCTATCCGTGGCCCAGGGCAGCCACGAGCCGCCGCGCTTCATCGTCCTGCGCCACAAGGGCCGCGGCGGCCGCGACGTCGACGTCGCCTTCGTGGGCAAGGGCATCACATTCGACTCGGGCGGGATCTCCATCAAGCCCGCGGAGGGCATGCAGAAGATGAAGATGGACATGAGCGGCGCGGCCGCGGTCATCGCGGCGATCGGGGCCGTGGCGGCGCTCGGGATCAAGGCGAACGTCCTGGCGGTCGCGCCGTGCACCGAGAACCTTCCTGGCGGCGCCGCTACGAAGCCGGGCGATGTGTTCACGAGCATGAGCGGCCGCACGGTCGAGGTCCTGAACACCGACGCCGAGGGGCGCCTCGTCCTCATCGACGGCGTCTCGTATGCCGAGCGCGAGGGGGCGCGCCGCATCGTCGACGTCGCCACGCTGACCGGAGCGATCCAGATCGCGCTGGGCCACCACTTCAGCGGGCTCTTCGGCCGGCCGGATGCCTTCGTGGCCGAGGTCCGAGCCGCAGGCGAGGCCGCGGGCGACCGCCTCTGGCCGATGCCGCTGACGGACGAGTACCGCGAGGAGATCCGGAGCGACATAGCGGACATCGTCAACAGCGCGGGGCGCGAGGGCGGGGCCAGCAAGGGCGCCGCGTTCATCGACGCCGTGCTGGACCAGGACACGGAGTGGGCGCATCTCGACATCGCCAGCACGGCCTGGTCGGACCGCGACCGGCCGCATTCTCCGAAGGGGCCGCAGGGCTCCGCCGTCCGCACGCTCATCGAGCTGGCGGAGCGTGCCGCGGCCCGCTAGCGGCGAGCGGGCGTGACCGAGCGAAGCGAGGCGCGTGGCCGCAGGCCCACGCGCGTGGAGCAGGAAGAGCTCCCGCTTCGCGTCGCCGAGACCGCGCCCGACATCCTCCGCGACCTCACCGCCGACCAGCGGGAGGCGGTGGAGCACGGCGACGGGCCGCTCCTCGTCATCGCCGGGGCCGGGACGGGGAAGACGCATGTCATCACCGCGCGGATCGTCCACCTCATCAGGTCGCACGCGGCGAAGCCGCACGAGATCCTCGCGCTCACGTTCACCGAGAAGGCGGCGGCGACGATGCAGGAGCGCGTCGACCTGAGCACGCCCATGGGGCAGAACGACGCCGCGATCCGCACCTTCCACGCGTTCGGCGACGAGGTCTTCCGCGAGTTCGCGCTCGAGCTGGGCAGGGCGGGGGAGCTTCGCGTGCTCTCTTCTGCCGAGCAGGTGATCTTCGTTCGCGAGCACCTGTACGAGCTGCCTTTGCGCAGGTACAGGCCGGCCGGGGATCCGCTCCGCCACGTCCGCGCTCTGCTCGACCTCTTCGCCCGCGCGCGCGACGACGACGTCTCGCCTGACCAGTACGTCGCGTTCGCCGAGGGTCTGCGGCTCACGGTCGCAGGCGCGGAAGATCCGGTCGCGGCGGCGGACGATGCGGACGCGCAGGAGGAGCTCGCCGCCGCGTACGCGGGATACACCGCGCTCAAGGCGAAGCACGGGGTCATCGACTTCGGCGACCAGATCGCCCTCACGCTGGAGCTGCTACGGGATCGGCCGGCCGCGGCGAAGCGCCTGCAGGCGCGCTACCGCTACGTGCTCGTCGACGAGTTCCAGGACACCAACGAGGCGCAGTTCGGCATCATCCGCCGCCTCGTCGAGCCGCGGCGGAACCTCACCGTCGTGGGCGACGACGACCAGTCCATCTTCGGCTGGCGAGGCGCGACCCTCGGGAACTTCGATGCCTTCCTCGAGGCCTATCCGGACCGGAAGGTGGTCACGCTCCTCGAGAACCGCCGTTCGCCGCAGGGGCTGCTCGACGCCGCCTACCGGCTCATCCAGCACGACCCCGAGCGGCTCGAGACGCGCCTCGGGATCTCGAAGCGCCTCGTCGGCCGTCCTTCCGGCGACGGCGACGCCGTCGAGCACCTCGCCTTCGGCAGCGCGGCCGAGGAGGCCGAGTCGGTGGCCGACCGTATTGCTCAGATCGCCCTCCGCGGCCAGCGCCGCTACGGAGCGTTCGCCGTGCTCGTCCGGAACAACTCGGACGCGAACCGGGTCCTGAACGCCCTCGCGGCGAGGGGCATCCCCGCGCACTTCTCGGGCGGGGGGCAGCTCTACGACCGTCCGGAGGTGCGCCTCCTCATCGCGTTCCTGTCGTCGGTCGCCTCGCCGACCGACTCCCAGCACCTGTACTTCCTGGCCACCTCGTCGCTCTACGCGTTCCCGCCGCACGAGCTCGCGCGCGCCACCGAGGCGCACGAGCGCCGCCGCAAGCCGCTCCGCGAGCTGTTCGACGAGATCGCGAGCGGGGGAGCGGTCGGGTACGGCGACGACGCCGTCGCCGCCGCGACGAAGCTGGTCGAGGACCTGCGCTCGTACGAGGCGCGGGCCACCGAGCTCACGACGGCCGAGCTGCTCTACGAGTTCCTCGAGCGCTCTCAGCTGCTGCGGCGCTACCTCGATCCGGACTCCGCGCTCGCCGAGGAGCAGGGGCGCAACGTGGCCAAGTTCTTCCGGCTGGTCTCGAGCGCCGGCCGGGCGCTCCCGACCGACCGCGCCGCATTCTTCGTCCCGCACCTCGAGCTCCTGCGCGCGGCGGGGGACGACCCCGCGGCGGCCGACTACGAGGCCAGCGAGGCCGCGGTGAACGTGCTCACCATCCACAAGGCGAAGGGCCTCGAGTTCGGCGTGGTGTTCCTGGTCGTCGCGACGGACGAGCGCCTCCCGGGCCGTCCCCGCCCGCCAGAGCTCCCGCTTCCGGCCGGCCTGGCCCGGACGCCGGCGCCGTCCCGCGAGCGGCATGTCGCCGAGGAGCGGCGGCTGGCGTACGTCGCGATGACCAGAGCGAAGGACCGCTTCTTCTTCACCAGCGCCACTGACTACGGCGGCACCCGCGGCCACCGGCCCAGCCGCTTCATCGGGGAGGCCTTGGGCACGCAGCCCAAGCCGCTGGCCGTCCGCCTCTCGGCGTACGAGGAGCTCACGCGCTCAGCGCCGCAGGCCGACGAGGCCGACGCGCGTCTGCCGATGCTCGACCCGAACGACGTCCTCACCGTGTCCTACAGCCAGATCGACGACTACCGCCGCTGTCCCCTGCGCTACCGCTTCGCCCACGTGCTGCAGATACCCACGCTCCCCACGCCGCCGCTCATCTACGGCGAAGCGTTGCACCGCGCCGTGAGCGACTACCTCCAGAAGAAGCGCGAGGGTCTACGGCCGACCTTCGAGGACCTCGAGCGGACCTTCCGCGCGACCTGGCTGTCCGAGGGCTTCATCTCGCCCGAGCACGAGGCGGAGCGGTTCGAGGCCGGGCTCGCCGCGCTCCGGCGGTTCCACGAGCAGGAGAAGGACGCGCCCGCGCCCGAGATGGTCGAGCAGCGCTTCTCGTTCATGCTCGGCCGCGACCGGGTGGTGGGCCGGTGGGACCGCGTCGACAGCACCCCCGAGGGAGCGGTGGTCGTCGACTACAAGTCGTCGGCCCTCGACGACGAGACGGACTCGGCGCAGCGGAAGGCGAACCAGGACCTGCAGCTCCTCGTTTACGCGCTCGCCTACCAGCGCATGTACGGCGATCCTCCGGCGAAGGTCGCGCTGCACTTCCTGGAGTCGGGCCGGCGCGGAGAGCTGACCCCAGGGGAGGATGCGATCCGGGCCGTCGCGGCGCGGATCACCTCGACAGCGGCACGCATCCGGGAGCGGAAGTTCGCTGCCGATCCGGAGAAGCCGGAGATCCGCACCTGCCGCCAGTGCCCGTACAACCCCATCTGCCCTGAGTCTTGGACCGCGCGCGCGGTCGCGGGGACCGGCGTCTAGATCGGCCGGATCGCCGCGCGAGGTGCCTGTGTGCAAGGACGCCCGGGTTCGAGCTCCACTTCGTACGGACACCGATAGAGACGCGAGGCGACTTAGGTCGTGGTGATCGGCGCGGGAAGCGCATCGCGCTCGCCGATGCCGCGCAGGTGGTACCAGAGCACGACGGCCGCGAAGCCCGCCAGCGCGAACACGCCGGCGATCGGCAGCGCCAGCTGGATGCCGAGCGAGCGGTCCGCCGTGTAACCGAAGACCTGAAGTAGCACGCCGAAGATGACCACGGCCATTCCCTGCGCCAGCTTCTCGAGCGTCTTGAACATCCCGTAGTAGACGGCCGCACGGCGGCGGCCGGAGCGCGCGGTGTCGTCGTCGATGACGTCGGCCATCATCGCGCCGGGGAAGACGAAGAGCGCGGCGAAGCCGACGCCAGAGAGCCAGATGAGGACCCGCGCCTGGGTCTCGAGGTCGATCCCGGGAACGAGCGCCCGGAACGCGCCAACGCCGAGGAAGACCAGGTACGCGCCGATCCCCGCCATTGAGATCGCGTATACCGCGCGCTTCCCGAACCGGTCTGCGGCCCGACCCATGATCGGCAGCGCTATCACGACGGCGGCGATCACACCCGCGAGGAAGAAGGTGACATCGCCTTCGCTCAGGCCGTGGATGACGGTCACGTAGTACGGCATGAGCACTATCAAAATGTTGTATCCGAGACTGAACAGCACGAACGAGAGCGCCAGCGCCAAGAACGGCCGGTGCGTGAGTGAGACGCGGACCGACTCGCGCAGCCCGATCTGCTCCTCGTGGAGGACCGCCTCCCGCGATAGGGTCCCGCGCCGCCAGAGCCCGAAGAGCATCAGATAGAGCGAAACGAGCGCGATGACCGCGAGCGTCGCGCCCATCCCGGCGAAGCCGATGTGCTCGATGAGCTGCGGGCTCACGACAACGGCGAGCACGAGCCCGAGCGTCCCGAAGAACACCTTCCACACGCCGAGGCTCACGCGGTCGATCGAGGTCGTCGCGATCTCCGCCTGGAGCGCCTCGTAGGGCGCGCCGACGATCGTGTTCGCGAAGTAGAAGAGCTCGAGGACCACGAAGAAGTACACCACGACGAGCAGCGCGCTCGCTCCCGACGGCGGCGTCCAGAGGAGCCAGAAAGTGAACGCCAGGAGCGGCGTGCCGAAGAGGAGGAACGGGATGCGCCGGCCCCAACGGCTCTTGGTCCGGTCACTCCACCAGCCGATCAGCGGATCGTCGAGCGCCTCGAGCAGCTGCCCGGCGCCCCTGGCGACCGCGACGACCGCGAGCGGGATGAGCAACGGGAGCCCGCGCTCCTCCGGCGGTGCGTAGAAATAGATGAGCCAGGCACCCAGGGTCCAGAAGAGCGTGGCGTTGCCCAGGCTTCCGACCGCGTAGAGCAACCGGTCCGCGAGCGGGAGTTGCATGGGCGCGGAGCCTAGGACGATGCGCCGCGCGGCCTCACTTGATTCGCTGATACCAACACTGGTGTCGCCATCGACGGTTTCCACACGAAAACATTTGTTCTATTGTTGCTTGCGATGACACACTGTCAGCCGACCTCTGCTGCACCCAGCTCGCGGTCATTCGAAGCGCGATCGTTGACTGAGAAGTGCGCGGTGAGCGCATTAGAGTGAACGGGCGCGGGGCGGCGCGACGCAGGACCGGAGGGTCGTGGTGATCGAGGCCGTCGCGCTCGTCTCGCTCCTGGTC
>MGON01000034.1:0-2638 GCA_001795345.1 Chloroflexi bacterium RIFCSPLOWO2_02_FULL_71_16
GTGCGGACGAGGGCGTCGGCGATGGCGAACGCATCCGCTGCGGTGGCGCACCGCGCGACGGTCAGGGCGCGCGCCTTCGGAAGCGGCAGCACCTTCCACGTCGTCTCGGTGACGACGCCGAGCGTGCCCAGCGAGCCGATGAGCAGCTTGTTCAGGTCATACCCTGCGACGTTCTTCACCACGCGCCCGCCCGCCCGCATCACCGTCCCGTCGACGAGCGCGGCGACGGTGCCGATGAGGAGATGGCGGACGCCTCCGTACCGCAGGCGACCGAAGCCGTTGCTGTTGGCGGCGACGATGCCGCCGAGGGTCGCGCCGTCGGCATGTGGCGGATCGAGCGGCAGGAACTGCCCGCGCTCCCGCAGGGCGGCCTGCAGGTCGGCGAAGCTGGTCCCGGCGCGCACCGTGACCGTGAGGTCGGCGGGGACGTGGTCGACGATGCCGGCGATCGCCGTCGTCTCGAGGACGCTGTCCGTGCCGACGAGCTCCCCGAGGTAGGACTTCGTGCCCGCGCCGCGAACGCGGACGGTCCGCCCGTCGCGGGCGGCCTCGGCGAGCGCCACGGCGCAGGCGGCGGCGTCGGCCGGGCGCAGAGCCGGGCTCGTCACGAGCGGCGCTTCCGCAGGTCGAACTCGGCGCACCTCGACGGCGTGGGGAAGAGCTTGCCGGGGTTCATCAGCCCGGCGGGGTCCCACGCCGACCTCAGCCGTTCCATCGCGGCAAGGTCGGCCGGGCCGAACTGCAGCGGCATGTAGCAGTTCTTCTCCATGCCGACGCCGTGCTCGCCGGTGAGCGAACCCCCCGCCGCGACGCAAGCCTCGAGGATCTCGAAGCCGGCCTCCTGGACACGCCGAAGCTCATCCGGCCCGTGCGACATGTCGAAGAGGATGAGGGGGTGGAGGTTGCCGTCGCCCGCGTGGAAGACGTTGGCGATACGCAGGCCGTAGCGCTCTCCCACGTCTCGCACGAGCCGCAGGATCGCGGGAAGTCGCGTGCGCGGGATGACGCCGTCCTGGACGTAGTAGTCCGGCGTGAGCCGGCCCATGGCCGCGAACGCCCCCTTCCGCCCGGCCCACAGACGCTCGCGGTCGAGGGCGGTCGTCGCGACCCGCACCGTCGTCGCGCCGTGCTCCCGGCAGATCGTCTCGATGCGCTCGCGCTGGTCGTCGAGGCCCTCGCGCACGCCGTCCACCTCGGCGAGCAGGATCCCGCCGGCGTCGAGCGGGTAGCCCGCGCCCACAGCGGCCTCGACGGCCTCGGTGGCGAGCTGATCCATGAGCTCGATCGCAGCGGGGACGATGCCGGCGCCGATGATCGCGGAGACCGCCTCGGAGGCCCGGTCCATGTCGGGGAACGCCGCCATGATCGTGCGCTTGTCCTCGGGCAGGGGAGTGAGCTTCAGGGTCATTTCCGTGACCATCCCCAGCGTGCCCTCGCATCCGACGAACGCCCCGACAAGGTCGTAGCCCTCGTCCTCGAGGGCCTTCCCGCCCAGCCGGACGATGGTTCCGTCCGAGAGGACCACCTCGAGTCCGGTGACGTGGTCCGTCGTCACCCCGTACGCCAGGGTGTGCGGCCCACCGGAGTTCTCGGCCACGTTACCGCCCAGGGTGCACGCCTTCTGGCTCGACGGGTCGGGCACGAAGTGCAGCCCGTAGGGGGCCGCCGCGGTCGACAGATGCAGGTTGATGACGCCGGGCTGCGCGACCGCGCGCAGGTTCGCCGCGTCGATCTCGAAGATCCGGTTCATGCGCGCGAACGAGACGACGACCCCGCCGAACACCGGGATCGCGCCGCCGGAGAGCCCGGTCCCCGCGCCGCGCGGGACGATCGGCACGTGATGCTCGCTACAGAACCGTGCCAGGCTCGCGACGTCCGCCGTCCCGTTCGGGAGCACGACCGCGTCCGGCGTGGCCGTGTCGACGGCTCCGTCGTACTCGTAGAGCTGCAGGTCTTCGGGCCGCCACAGCACCTTCTCCGGACCGAGGAGCGACGCGAGCCGGCGGCCGAGCTCGGGTCCCCGAAGCCCGGCGACGACCGCTTCGGCGACGGTCACGCCCGCGGGGCGTGGTCGCGCATGGCCTCCGCGAGCTCGGCGGCGGCGCGCCGCAGGACCGGAGCGAGCTCGGCAGCGCGCTGGCGGCTGAAGCGGCTTGCCGGCGCGGACAGGGAGATGGCGGCGATGGGCGATCCGATCGGCCCGACCGGCACGGCGACGCAGCGGACGCCCTCGTCGTACTCCTCGTCGTCGATGGCGTAGCCGCGCTCGCGGATCTCGTCGAGGGCGCGGCGGAGCGCCGGCCGCTCGTCGATGGTGCGGATGGTGTGCGCGCGCAGCTCGAGGCGATCGATGAGCGCATCGCGCCGGTCCTGCGACAGCCACGCCAGGAGCGCCTTCCCCCCACCGGTCGCATGCAGCGGGACACGGTTGCCGATCGCGGTGAAGAGCCGGACGACCTGCGGGCTCGGGACGGTGTCGATGTACACGGCGGTGATGTCGTCGAGGACGACGAGGTTGGCCGTCTCGCGGGTCTGCTCCGTGAGGGCGCGGAGCACGGGCCGCGCGCGGTGCCGCAGCTCGTTGAACCGCGACTGTGCCTCCGCCAGCGTGCTGAGCTTCGCGCCCGCGAAGTAGCGG
>MGON01000034.1:2697-4120 GCA_001795345.1 Chloroflexi bacterium RIFCSPLOWO2_02_FULL_71_16
GACTGTGCTCACGTGGAGCGACGTCCGGTTCGCGAGGGACGTGATCGAGACCTCGCCCTCGGAGGACGCGAGCGCCTCCAGGAGGTCGAGGGCCCGGTCGACCGACTGGACCGATCGACGCGCGACCTTGGTCGGCGTGGGTGCCGCCGCGGGTGAGATGGTGGGCGCCGGTACGCGGCTCGTAAGCGTCATCTCTTTCACCCTCCGCAACCTTCCCTGTGCCTTGCGAAATATAGCGTCGCCCGCGTCCCTATGCTGGCCTCATGTCCAGCGAGGCTCTCAGCGCGGGCTCCGCATGACGAAACCGTCGCGTGACTCGGTCGCCGCGCTGGCGGCCTCCCTCCCGGCCCTGCCGGGCGTCTACCTGTTCAAGGACGGCCGGGGGCGCGTCCTCTACGTCGGGAAGGCCGACGTCCTGCGCGACCGCGTCCGCAGCTACTTCGGTCCGAGCCTCGACGTGCGGCACGTGCGCATGGTGGAGCGCGCCGAGCGCATCGATCACGTCATCACCGGGAGCATCGCCGAGGCGTATCTGCTCGAGGCGAACCTCATCAAGCAGCATCGGCCCCGCTACAACATCCGGCTCAAGGACGACAAGTCCTACCCGTACGTGAAGGTCACCCTCGGCGAGGACTTCCCGCGGATCCTTCGCACCCGGCAGCTCGGCGACCGGAACGCGCGTTACTTCGGCCCGTACGCCAACGCCAAGGCGGTCGACGACACGCTCGATCTCCTTCAGAAGCTGTTCCCGTACCGGACGTGCAAGCTCAACATCGTCGCCGGCGACGATGGCCGCGGGAGCACGGTGCCGCCCTCGGCGCTGCCCGGCGGGCGGCCCTGCCTGCTCTACCACCTGAAACGCTGCACGGCGCCGTGCGTGGGGAACGTGACCGCCGCCGAATATCGCGCGACGGTGGAGCGGAGCGTCCTCTTCCTCGAGGGCCGCTACGAGCCTCTGGCGCGCGAGCTGAAGGATGAGATGCGGGCCTCGTCCGATGGGCTCGACTTCGAGCGGGCCGCGGAGCTCCGCGATCGGCTGCGCGCGATCGAGCGCACCGTGGAGCGCCAGGAGGTCCACGCCTATGCCGGGGACGACCTCGACGTGTTCGGCGTGGCCGTCGACGGCGGTGACGCGGCGGTCCAGATCTTCCGGGTGCGGGACGGGAAGATCGTCGGCCGGGACCACTTCTTCCTCGAGGGGACCGAGGGAGCTCCGACCGGCGAGGTGCTGGCGTCGTTCCTGCGCCAGTACTACTCCTGGACGGTCTCCGGCGAGGGAGGCTCGGACGGCGGCGCCGCAAGCCCGATACCTCCGGAGATCTCGTCGCTCGTCGAGGTCGCTGAGGCGGCGGACCTGGCGGCCTTCGCCGAGGCCCGGCGCGGCGGGCGCGTACGGCTCCTGGTCCCGCAGCGCGGGAAGAAG
>MGON01000034.1:4165-10506 GCA_001795345.1 Chloroflexi bacterium RIFCSPLOWO2_02_FULL_71_16
AGACCGACGAGGCGCTGCGCGAGCTGCACCTCGCGCTGCGCGACCACCTCGAGATCGAAGGACCCCCGAAGCGCATCGAGTGCTACGACGTGAGCCACGTCCAGGGCACCGATGTCGTCAGCTCGATGGTCGTGTTCGAGGACGGCCGTCCCGCGAAGGACCAGTACCGCCGCTTCCGCGCCAAGCTCAGCGACCGGAACGACGACTTCGCGAACATGCGCGACACCATCCGCCGCCGCTTCGGGCGCCAGGCGCGCGAGGGCGATGGGAAGGACGCCTGGCCCCTCCCGGATCTCCTCGTCGTCGACGGAGGGAAGGGTCAGCTGAACGCGGCGCGCGCCGCGCTCTCCGACCTCGGGCTGCTGCAGGTGCCCGTGGTCGCGCTCGCCAAGGAGAAGCGTCTGGCTTCGGACAACGGCACGCGGGTCAAGCCGGAGGAGGTCTTCGTTCCGGAGCGGTCGGACCCGGTGCCCCTCGCCGCCGGCAGCCCCGGCTACCACCTCCTGCAGCGCGTACGAGACGAGGCGCACCGCTTCGCCGTCACGTACCACCAGAAGGTGCGATCGCGGCGGGCGGTCCGCTCGGTGCTGGACGACGTGGAAGGGGTCGGACCCGCCCGCAAGCGGGCGCTCCTCCGCCAGTTCGGCTCGGTGAGGGGGATCCGCGAGGCCTCTTCCGAGCAGGTCGCGGCGGTCGCCGGGGTCGGGAAGGCACTGGCGGAGCGGATCAAAGCGGCGCTCTGACCGGGCGCCTCATCGTTTTGCGAGATCGGCTACACAACGCTTAGATCGCCTTGACGATCGTTGAGGTCGGGCGCAGAACGGTCACATGAGCGATCCGGCCGTCATCGGCCGCTGTCCGATCTGCGCGCAGCAGCTCCGAGTCGCGCGCCTCGAGTGCTCGAGCTGCGGGACGCGCCTCGAGGGCAGCTTCTCGCTCGGGCGGTTCCACTCGCTGTCGGCCGAGCAGCTCGAGTTCCTCGACGTGTTCGTGCGGGCCCGCGGCAACTTCCGGGACGTCGAGCGCGAGCTCGGCATCTCGTACCCCACCGTCCGCTCCCGGCTGGACGCGGTGATCCGCGCTCTCGGGTCCCGTGGAGCCGTCGAGCCGGACCGCGAGGCCGAGGCGGAGCGACGCAAGGAGATCCTGCGCGAGCTGGCCGAGGGCCGGATCGGTCCCGACGACGCCGCCGCGCTTCTGGAGGGTTCGCGATGAGCGAGGACAAGCGCGATCTCGAGCGCGAGATCGACCGCCAGATCGAACGCGACGTGGAGGCCGCCACACGCGAGGCCGCACGTGAGGCGCGCCACGCCGAGCGAGAGGCGCGGCGGTCAGAGCGCCAGGCCGAGCGCGAGGCGAGACACGAGGCACGGCGCCAAGGCTGGAGGCATAGCTTCGGGCTGCTCGGGGGGACGCTCACGGTCTCGAGCGGGGACGACGATGACCGCGAGGAGAGCGAGTCGGTCGAGCGCCGGTTCGAGGTCGCGGGGATGCCCCGGCTGCGCATCCGCAACGTCTCCGGCGCGACCAGCATCGGCGTCGGCGGGACGGGCGAGGTGCTGGTGCGCGCCCGGAAGCGCGTTCGGGGGTGGAGCGAGGACCGCGCGAAGCGCCTGCTCGAGAACGTCGAGATCCGGATGGAACAGCACGACGACGAGATCGTCATCGAGCCGCACCTCTACGAGCAGGAGCGCGGCTGGCTCGACCTGTTCCGGGGCGGCCGCGTCGCGGTCGACATCGAAGTGACCGTGCCCCGCGAGTCGCAGATCGACGCGACCACCGTGAGCGGGCCTCTCCGCGTTGCGGGCACCCGCGGGCCGCTCGAGGGCCGGAGCGTGTCCGGTGACGTCGTGATCACCGATGTGCAGGGCCCGGTCCGTCTGCGGAGCGTCAGCGGCGATATCGACGTCACGTCCTATGCCGGCCAGGCGGAGGCGAACTCGGTGAGCGGCGACATCAGCTTCGAGCGCTCCCGCGTGAAGCGGCCGGACATCGTGACGGTGAGCGGCGAGGTCCGGCTGGATGGCGCGCTGATCGCGGGCGACGCCGACGGCAAGATCAAGACGGTGAGCGGCGACGTGGAGCTTCGGTTGGCGGAGCCCGCCGTGGAGCTCGAGTTCCAGACGCTCTCGGGCGACATCGAGGTCGACTCGGACGACGCGAAGGTCGAGAAGAAGGGCCGCCGCGAATGGTCCGTGAAGGTCGGGCGGGGCGGGTCCCGGCTGAAGGTGAAGACCGTCTCCGGCGACCTTGCTGTGCGTCGTTCCGGCCCGTCCGCCCCGGCCGACCTGGAGGTGCCTGCCGCGGACGCCATCCCGATGGGCGGGCCGACCCCCGCGGCACGGCCGCAGGTCCTGGACCTGCTCGAGCGCGTGGCGCGGGGCGAGGTGAGCGTCGACGACGCCGCGGCCGCGCTGGACGAGCGGCGCTAGGGATGCCGAGCGAGGAGGGGCGCCAGGTCCTCGAGCTGCTGGCGCAGGGCAAGATCGGATCGGAGCAGGCCTATCGGCTGCTCCGCGCGCTCGGCGACGTCCCGGACGCGCCCCTCGCTTCGCCGATCCCGCCGCCCCCGCGGCCACCCGAGGCGCCGGGCGAGCCGCACGCCGCGGCGGGACGCGGGCGCACGCTGCGGATCAAGGTGACGGAGCGCGGCAAGCAGAAGGTGAACATCGCGATACCGCTGACGATCGCGCGCATCGGGAAGATGAAGCTTGCGACGAGCGGGCTCGTGCGCGGGCACCTCGCGAAGTTCGGGCTCGACCTGGACGAGCTGCTGCGTGAGGTCGAGTCCGCGGGCCGCATCGTCGACGTCACGGACGACGAGAGCCGCGTCGAGATCTTCGTCGAATGAGCCAGCCGGCGGTCCGCACCCGCTCGCTCGTCAAGGAGTTCGAGAAGGGCCGCCGCACCATCTGGCAGCGGCTGCGCCGCGAGCCCGACCGGCGTGAGCGCTTCCGGGCCGTCGACGGCATCGATCTCGAGGTCGAGCCCGGTGAGATCTTCGGGGTGCTCGGCCCGAACGGCGCCGGCAAGACGACCACGCTCAAGATGCTCTCGACGCTCCTCGAGCCCACGAGCGAGCAAGCTCGCGGTCTCGTCCTCGCTGGGTTGTAGAGTCCCCGCCGATGGGCATCCTGGTCACCACCCTGGTCACGGCGGCCTCCCTCTGGGCGGCCGACTACTTCCTGGGTGGGATCTTCTTCGAGCCGCCGGCGTACACGGCGGATGCGCAGACGAACTACGTCGTCGCGCTGACGCTCGGGGCCTTCGTCCTCGGCCTGCTGAACGCGATCGTCAAGCCGATCCTGTTCATGCTCTCGCTGCCGATCACCTGCCTGACGCTCGGCCTGTTCATCCTGGTGCTCAACGGGCTCATCCTCGTGATCCTCTCGCTCGTCCCGTTCGTGGGCTTCCGCGTCGACGGCCTGATCTCCGCCATCCTCGGCGCGCTGATCGTGAGCGTAACGAGCTTCCTCCTGAACAGGGTCGTTCCGAGGTAGCGGACCCCGCCCGCTAGGCTTCCGCCGATGGCGCATCCCTTCATCGTCATGACCGGGCTCTCCGGGGCCGGGAAGAGCGTCGCCATCAAGGTCCTCGAGGACCTCGGGTACTACACCCTGGACAACGTCCCGCCCGGGCTGATCCCGGACGCGCTGCGCGTGACGGGCGAGGGCGGCTACGGGAAGGTCGCCTTCGTCATCGACGTCCGCAGCGGTCCGCTGTTCCAGGACGCGCTGGCGGTGCTCGAACGGCTCGGGCGGGAGGGCCGGCGGCCGCATCTCCTCTTCTTCGACGCCTCCGACGACGTCCTGCAGCGGCGCTACAGCGAGACGCGTCATCGGCATCCGCTGGAGGCGCCGGGTGGGGTCCTGCCGTCGATCGCCGGGGAGCGGCGCGTCCTGGTGGGCCTGCGCGCGCGCGCCGACAAGGTCATCGACACGACGCACCTCTCGGTGAAGGACCTGCGGGACACCCTTCACTCGCTCTACGGCGAGGGATCGACGGGAATGCTCGTGCGGGTGACGAGCTTCGGGTACAAGTACGGCCTGCCCCCCGGCGCCGACCTGGTGTTCGACGTGCGCTACATGGAGAACCCCTTCTACGTCGCCGAGCTGCGTCCGCTCTCCGGCACCGACGAGCCGGTGCGGCGGTTCGTCCTCGGCAACCCGGCCACGGCGGAGTTCCTCGGGTCGGTCGTCCCGTTCCTGCGTTCGACCATGCCGCGCTACGAGCACGAGAAGAAGGCGCACCTCAGCATCGCCTTCGGCTGCACCGGGGGCCGGCACCGCTCCGTGACGATCGCCGAAGAGGTGGCGCGCGCGATCAAGGGCTTCTGGCCCGGCGAGATCACGATCGAGCACCGGGACCGCGACCGGTCGGACGAGCGCACATGACGAACTACCGGGGGGCTCCGCCCCCCGAGGACCCCCCACACCGCCGCTCTCGCCTCGTGATCGGTAACTGGAAGATGAATCCGGCGCAGCTGCCGGAGGCGACCGCGCTCGCCCGCGCGGCCACAGGGCTCGGCAGCGCGGCCGTGACGGTGGGCGTCGCGCCGCCGGCCGCGTGGCTCATCCCGGTGGCCGACTCTCTGCGCGGCTCGGACGTGCTCCTCTTCGGGCAGGACGTGCACTGGGAGGAGAAGGGCGCGTTCACCGGGCAGGTCTCGGCGCCGATGCTCGTGGGGGTCGCGAACGGCACCATCGTCGGCCACTCCGAGGTCCGCCGGGACCAGGGCGACGACGACGCGCGCGTGGCGCGCAAGGCCGCCGCGGCGCTGCGGAGCGGCCTGCGCGTCGTGTACTGCCTGGGCGAGTCCCTCGAGGAGCGTCAGCGCGGCGAGACGGATGCCGTCATCGCCCGCCAGGTCCGCGAGGGTCTCGGCGCGATCGAGAAGGACCTCCTCTCCGCGCTCGACGGCACGTGGCGGCTGGCCGTGGCGTACGAGCCGATCTGGGCGATCGGCAGCGGTGTGCCGGCCAGCGGCGCGCAGGTGAGCGAGGCGATCGCCACGCTCCGCGCGGAGCTGGGGCGGGTCGGCGTCGACGGCGAGGCCGTGAGCGTGCTCTATGGCGGCAGCGTCTCCGCGTCCAGCGTGGCGGAGTTCGCGGGCGCCGACGGCGTCGACGGTGCGCTCGTCGGCGGAGCCTCGCTCAAGGCGGACGAGTTCGCGGCCATCGTTCGCGCGTTCCGGTGAGGTATCGCCCCGTGGTCCTCTGCGTACTGGACGGATGGGGGATCGCCCCGCCCGGTCCGGCGAACGCCGCCTTGCTGGCGCGGACCCCTCGCATAGGCGGGCTTCTCGAGCGCTATCCGCACGCGCGCCTCGAGGCGAGCGGAAGGGCCGTCGGCCTACCCGACGGTGTCATGGGGAACAGCGAGGTCGGCCACCTGACGATGGGCGCGGGCTACATTCAGTACCAGGAGCTCGTGCGCATCACCGACGCGGTCGAGGACGGGAGCTTCTTCACGAACCCGGCCCTGGTCGGGGCCTGCCGCGCCGCTCGCACGGGCACGCTCCACCTGCTCGGCATGCTCTCCACCGGTGGCGTGCACGCCGACCTGCGGCACCTGAACGCGCTCGCGGATCTCGCGAGCCGCGAGGGCGTCGAACGGGTCGCCTATCACTGCTTCCTGGACGGGCGCGACATGCCGCCGCGCAGCGCGCTCGAGCTGATCCCGAACGTCCGTGCGCCGATCGCGACCGTGCATGGACGGTATTGGGCGATGGACCGCGACCGCCGCTGGGAGCGCACCGAGCGCTCCTGGAAAGCCATCGTCGATGCCGAAGGCCCGCGCGCCGCCAGCGCGGAGGAGGCGGTCCGGCGCTGCTACGAGCGGGACGAATGCCGGGACGAGCTCATGGAGCCGGTCGTCGTGGGCGACGGCGCGCGCGTCGAGGACGGCGACACGGTGTTGTTCTTCAACTTCCGCCCGGACCGGGCCCGCCAGCTCACGACGGCCTTCATGGCGGAGGGCTTCGACGGCTTCGCTCCGCGCCGACGTCCGAAGGTGACCTTCGTGACCATGACCGACTTCAAGCTCGGCCTCGCGAACGTCGCGGTCGCGTTCCCGTCGCAGCCGCTGGTCCCGCTCGGCGCCGTGCTCGCCGACCGAGGCCTGCGGCAGCTGCACGCCGCGGAGACCGAGAAGTACGCGCACGTCACCTACTTCTTCAACGGCGGCCGCGAGGAGCCCTTCCCGGGCGAGGACCGGATCCTCGTCCCGTCCTCCAAGGTCGCGACCTACGACCTGCACCCGGAGATGAGTGCGCCGGAGGTGGCGCGCTCCGTCTCCGAGGCGATACGCCGTGGCACCTACGACTTCGTGATCGTGAACTT
>MGON01000034.1:10533-15522 GCA_001795345.1 Chloroflexi bacterium RIFCSPLOWO2_02_FULL_71_16
CCGCGGTCGGCGCCGTGGTCGATGCGACCCTCGGTGCCGGCGGCTCGCTCCTGCTCACGGCCGATCACGGCAACGTCGAGGAGATGCGCTTCCCGGACGGCGGTGTGAACACCCAGCACACGACGAACCCCGTGCCCGCGGTGCTCATCGCTGCGGGCGCCGAGGGGATGCACCTGCGCGACGGGGAGCTCCGCGACGTCGCGCCGACGCTCCTCCAGCTCCTCGGGATACCCATGCCCGACCGCATGACCGGCAGATCGCTCATCGTGGAGGCCCCGGTACGACCGAACGTCGCGTGAGCCGCGCGGCGTGGGCCGTGCTCCTCGCCGTCGCCGGGACGATCGCGGCCGTCGTGGTGGCCAGCTGGGCCGATGCGCTCGCGAGCGGCCGCCCGGTGCTGTACGGAGAGGGCGCGGTCGCGAACGCCGCGCTCCTGATGCGCGACGGGAACCCCTACGCGGACACCAGCGGCGCGGTCGCCGCGAACTACCCGCCCCTCTACATCGCGCTCGCCGCGCTCGGGGACCCGTTCCGCGCCGGGCGGGCCGTGACCATCGTGTCGACCCTGGTCGTGACCCTGCTCCTCTGGCGGCGATCGCGCGGCGCGCCGCCGGTCGCGCGCGCGGCGGTCGGGCTTGCCTGGGTCGCGCTCGCGCCCGTCGCTATCTGGGGCGCGGCCGTGAAGCCCGACATGCTTGCGGTGGCCTTCACGATCGCCGGCGTCGCGGCGCTCGAGCGCGCAACGAGGGGCCGGCTCGTGCGCTCCCTCGGCGATGACGCGGCGGCGCTCGCCGCGGGCGCGCTGCTGGCGCTCGCCGTGTGGGCGAAGCCGACGGCGCTCCTCCCGGCGCTCGCCGTGCTCGCGTTCGCCGCGGTCGCCTGGCGTCCGGCTTTCGTGCGCGCGCTGCTCGGCACTTCGGTCGTCGCCGCCGTGGCCCTCGCGCACGCGGCTTCGTTCGGCATCGGCGACGTCTGGCTTCACGTCGTCGTGTGGAACGCGCTGCCATGGAGCGGCGAGCAGGCGCTGCTCCTGGTGGTCGTCGCCGCCGGCAGCCTGGGGATCCTCCTCGCGGTCGTCGCGCGTATGGGGGCATTCCGCGGGATCGCGCTCGCGTACCTTCTCGGCGCCGCGGGGACCGCGGTGCTCGGCGGGCGAGAGGGCGCGACCATCAACTACCTGCTCGATCTCGCGGCCGCGACCATGTTCGCCGCCGCGGCCGTCATGCCCCGCGTCGCGAAGGTGCCTGCGCTGCCCGCCGGGCTCGCGGTCCAGCTGGTCATCGGCTTCGTTCTGCTCGCGCCCTTCGGCAGCGTTCCCGGGCGGGATCCGGGGACCGGAGCCTGGGGAGCGCGCGAGCGGATGGACGTGGTCCGATCCCTGCCGCGCGATCGGAAGCACCTCGTCGAGGACAGCGGGCTCCTCGTGGCCGCGGGCATGACGCCCGTGATCGACGACCTCTTCCTGTGGTCGCGCCTCCTCGCGCGTGCCGAGATCGGCCCCGCGCTCGCGACCGGACTCGTCGGCGCCGGCGAGTACGCGACGGTCATCAGCGAGTTCGACCTCGAGCGATACGAGGAGGCAGCGCCTTACCAGCGCGCGCGCTGGCACCCCTTGCTGGTCCGCGAGATCCTGACCCGCTACGAGCTGGATCCCCTGGTCGCCGACGTGCTCCGCGCGGGCGGGCGACCGGTCCTCTGGGTCTATCGCCCGCGCTAGACGGCTCTCTCTTCCGTTAGACTGAGCATCTCGTGGATCTCCTCAAGGTGGCCCAGATACTCATCGCGCTGGCCGTCGGCTCCTCGATCCTCCTGCAGGCGCGGGGGACGGGGCTCTCCTCGACGTTCGGCGGCGAATCGACGGCGTACCGCAGCCGGCGCGGCCTCGAGCGGATCCTCTTCCGCCTGACCATCGTGCTCGCGACGTTCTTCGTGATCATCTCGCTGGTGGGTGCCCGTCCCGGCGGATAGGACCAGCCCCTGACCGGTCGCGACAAGTTCATCGTGGTCGCCCTCATCGGCCTGCTTGCGCTCACGAGCGCGGGCGCCGTCGTCGCCGAGCGCGACCAGCCGGCGACCCTCCCGGGGTTCGGCGGCAGCTACGTAGAGGGTGTGGTCGGCACCGTGTCGCACCTCAACCCGCTGCTCGCCGAGACCGACGTCGACCGCGACGTCGTGCGGCTCGTGTTCACCGGCCTCACGCGGTCCGACCGCAACGGCGAGATCGTCCCCGACCTCGCGGCGTCGGTGCGCGTCGAGGACGAGGGTCGCCTCTGGACCTTCGAGCTGCGCGACGACGCGCGGTGGCACGACGGGGCGCCGGTGGTCGCGGACGACGTCGTGTACACGGTCGGGCTGCTGCAGGACGAGCGCTACACCGGGGCGTACGCCGAGGCCTTCCGAGGGGTCGTCGTCGAGCGGGTCGCGACCAGGGTCGTCCGGTTCACCCTCCCCGGCGCGTACGGTCCGTTCGGAGGGAGCACGACGTTCCCGCTGCTCCCATCCCACCGCCTGAAGGGCCGGACGCTCGGCGACCTCGGGCTCGATCCTTTCGACCGCATGCCGATCGGGACCGGACCCTTCAAGCTCTCCTTCGTCGACGAGCGCGAGGTGACGCTCCTGGCGAACCTCGACTTCTACCGCACGAGGCCGGAGCGGACGCGGCCGTACCTCGATCGGCTCGTCCTGCGCTCGTACCGGGACGCGTCAGAGGCGCTCATGGCGCTGGCCAACGGCGAGCTCGACGGGGTCTCCACCGTCTCTAGCGCCGATGCCGAGCGCGCCCGGGCGCTCCCGACGATCGCCATCTACAGCTACCCGACGAACGACTATGTCGCCCTCTTCCTCGACCTGCGTCCCGCGAAAACGGTCTTCCGCGAGCGTGCCGTCCGCCAGGCCATCGCGACGGCGATCGACCGCGGGCGCATCCTCGACCTCGCCGTCGACGGCCGGGGCCGGGTGGCGGACACCTTCGTCCCCCGCACCTCATGGGCGTATTCGGATGGGATCGTCCGCTACGAGCACTCGCTGGAGCAGGCCAGGGACCTGCTGGAGCGGGCCGGCTGGCTCGACCTGGACGGCGACGGCGCTCGCGAGAAGGGTGACGTCGCGCTCCGGTTCACCATCGACTCGTCCGACGAGCCCGCGCGCGCGAGCGCGGGGGCGCGGATCGTGGAAGACCTGAAGCAGGTGGGCATCTGGACCGAGCTGCGGCTCCACCCGTTCGGTGAGCTCGTGGAGCAGGTCATCCGCACCCGCGACTTCGACGCGCTCCTGGTCGGCATCTCGAGCACGCCGGAGCCCGACCCGTACTCCTTCTTCCACTCGAGCCAGACGACCGACCCGGTTTCAACTTCTCGGGGTACTCGACGCTCACGATGGATCGCGCGCTCGAGGCAGCCCGCCGTACCGCCGACCGCGACGAGCGCAAGCGCCTCTGGGCGCCGGTGATGCAGACCATCTCGACCGAGGTGCCGGCGGTCTACATCTACTTCGCCGACCACCTCTACGCCCAGCACCGCTCGGTGAAGGGGGCCAAGGTGGCGTCGATCGTCGAGCCCACCGGACGCTTCTGGGACGTCGAGGACTGGTACGTCAAGAGCGCCCCCCGCCGCTAGGCGGCAGCCCGGCCTCTGACTGTGCGGAAGGGGGGACTTGAACCCCCACACCCTTTCGGGCAATAGGCCCTGAACCTATCGCGTCTGCCGATTCCGCCACTTCCGCGCGGAAGGTCAAGTGTAGCGAACGCGGGGGCCGGCTAATACCCCGCGGCGATCCCCGCGCGCATGCGACCCACGCCGCCGCGGAGGCGGCCGGGCTCGATCCGGATGGCGTTCAAGCGACCGAACGAGGCCGACGAGAGCGTCTCCTCGGTGCTGACGACCCGATGACCCAGGCGCGCGAGCTCCTCGAGCGTCTCGCGCCGCACGCGCGAGTCGACGAGCAGCGGACCGCCCTCCGCGTGCACGCGGAGTCCGTTCACCGCGTCCTGCGGCCCGTCGCCGTGGTGGATGGCGTTGACGATCGCCTGAGCGACCGCGCTGATGAGCCGCCGCCCGCCTGACGCCCCGACGACCATCCATGGCTCGCCCGACCGGGAGACGACCGCCGGAGCGGGTGCCCAGAGGATCCGCTTGCCGCCGGCGATCGAGTTGGGCCGGCCCGGCCGTGGGTCGAACCACGTCATCACGTTCGCCAGGAGGATCCCGGTCCCGCGTACCACCGCGCCCGAGCCGAACGCGCCGCCCAGGGTCGAGGTCAGCGACACGCACATGCGCGAGCCGTCGACGACGGACAGATGCGTCGTGCTCGGAACGTCGGCCGTGACCCTCCCGAGCGCGGTCGGGCCGCGCTCCGGCGTCGCGCGCTTCGGGTCGATCTCCGCGCGGATGCGCTCGGCGTGGTCCATCGAGGCGAGGTCGGCGAACGGCGCGTACACCTGCGCGGGATCGCCCAGATACGCGAACCGGTCGAGGAAGGCGCGCCGGAAGGCCTCGCCGACCAGGTGGAGCTGGCCGGCCGAGCCGCGCTCCAGGCTGGACAGGTCCGACCCCGCGAGGATGTTCAGCATCTCCACGACGGTGATGCCTCCACCGCATTCGGGGTTGGTCGCGATGCGATGCCCGCGGTGTTCCGTGACGAGCGGCGGGATCTCGCGGGCCCGATAGTCGGCGAGCTCGTCCGCGGTGAGCAGACCTCCGCCGACCTGCACGTCGGCCGCGATCGCGCGCGCGAGCGGGCCGCGGTAGAAGGCGTCGGGGCCCCCGCGGGCGATCAGCTCGAGGCTCCGCGCGAGGTCGGCCTGGACGAGCCGGTCACCGCCGCCCTCGAGCGCGGTGGGCGGGTGTAGCGGCAGGCCGTTCTCCTTGTAGAAGGTCCGCTTCGACTCGGGGTACTCCCAGAGGCGCTCGGCATACGTGGCCAGGGTCAGCGTCATGAAGATGTCGACCGGCAGGCCGTCGGACGCGAGCGCGATCGCCGGCCGGATGGTGC
>MGON01000034.1:15534-16529 GCA_001795345.1 Chloroflexi bacterium RIFCSPLOWO2_02_FULL_71_16
TCGTCCCGTAGCGCTCGAGCGCGAGGGACGTGGCCGCGACCATCCCGGGCACGCCGACCGACCGGTAGCCGACGTTGTTCTCGTCGCCCACCGCGGCAGGCCAGCCGTACATGCCCTTCACGCCGGTGGCCTCGGCCAGGCGGAACATGTCCGGCCGCGCGGCGCGCGGCGCCAGGCCGCTGCCGTCGATGACCGTCTCGCGGCCGTCCGGCAGGCGGATGACCATCGCCGCGACCCCGCCGATCCCGCTGAGCGCGGGCTCGGCCACGCCCATGACGAACGCGGCGGTGACCGCCGCGTCGACGGCGTTACCGCCTTCGCGCAGCACCTCGAGCGCGGCCTCGGTGGCCTCGGGCCGGTCCGTCGTCACCATCGCGTGAGGTGCGACCGCCTCGGTCTTCGCGATCAGCCATTCGCTGCGCAACGTGTCCGGCACCGCGCGAGGATAGGATCATCGCCGCATGCGTGAGGGACCCGCACCAGATGTCGTGATCGTCGGGGGCGGCGTCATCGGCGCATCGATCGCCTACCACCTGGTGCAGCGCGGGATGAAGAGCGTCCTCGTCCTCGAGCGCGAGAGCCTCGGTTCCGGCTCCACCAGCAGGAACGCGGGCGGGATCCGGCTGCAGTTCTCGACGGAGATCAACGTCCGCCTCTCGCAGCGCTCCCTGCCCCGGCTCGAGCGGTTCGCCGACGAGTTCGGCGTCGACATCCAGCTCCAGCAGGTGGGCTATCTGTTCCTCATCACGGAGGAGCGGGACATCGTGCCGTTCGAGCGATCCCTCGAGCTGTGGTCACGGCTGGACGTGCCCGCGAGCCGGCTCGACCGCCGGCAGATCCGCGCGATCTTCCCGGAGCTCGTGATCGAGGACGTGCGCTTCGCGACGTTCTGTCCGAAGGACGGGCACGCCGACCCCACGAGCATCCTGAACGGCTTCGTCTCGCGGGCCCGGGCCGGCGGTGCCGTGTTCCGGCAGGACGCCGCCGTCACGGGG
>MGON01000034.1:16673-20778 GCA_001795345.1 Chloroflexi bacterium RIFCSPLOWO2_02_FULL_71_16
CGCCAGATGTTCGTGACCGCCCCGCTGCCGCAGCTCACGCATCCGATCCCGCTCACCGTCGAGTTCGCGACGAGCCTGTACATGCATCGCGAGTCGGGCGGCGTCCTCCTGGGCATGGCCGATCCGAACGATGAGCCCGGCTACGTCGACTCCGTCAACTGGGAGTTCATGCCGACCGTCCTCGAGCGTGGGCTCGCGCGCCTCCCGCTCCTCGAGCACGCGTCGGTCCGCGCGGCATTCGCGGGGCTCTATGAGGACACGCCCGACAAGCACCCCATCCTCGGATCCGTCGACGGGGTCGAGGGGCTCGTCATGGCCGCGGGATTCTCGGGGCACGGCGTGATGCACTCGCCCGCGGCGGGTGAGCTGGTCGCGGAGCTCATCACCGACGGCCGCACCTCGCTCGACATCGAGCCGCTCCGGCTGGCCCGCTTCGAGACCGGCGCCCTCGTGCCGGAGCACAACGTCATTTGAGCCTGCAGCTGATCTTCACGGTCCTCGCGCTCGCGCTCACGGCCGGCGCGGCCCTGCTCCTCGTCGTCGTGGTCGTCCGCCGCGAGCGTCAGCTGGCGAACCTCTCGCTCGCGGTGCTCCTCATGGCGCTCGCGGTAGGGGTTTGGTGGACGTCCATCCGCACGCCGCTTCCCGTCAATTGAGCGGACATATCCTCGTCGCGTGAAGACGCGCGAGGAGGTCCGACTCACCACGCTGTCGAGCTGCGCCGGCTGAGGCGCGAAGCTGGGCCCCGGCCCACTGGCGCAGGTCCTGCGCCCGCTCGCAGCGCAGCCCATGCCGTCGGAGCTCGTCGTCGGCCTCGAGGTCGCCGACGACGCGGCGGTCTATGCGGTCGCGCCCGACATGGCGATCGTGCAGACGCTCGACTTCTTCCCGCCGATCGTCGATGACGCATATGCATCGGGCCAGATCGGCGCCGCGAACTCGATGTCCGACGTCTACGCAATGGGCGGCGAGGTGCTGTTCGCGCTGAACATCGCGGCCTGGCCGGAGGACGTGCCGGTCGGGCAGCTCGAGCAGCTCTTCGCGGGTGCGGTCGACAAGGTGCGCGAGGCCGGCGGAGTCGTCGCCGGAGGTCACACCATCATCGACCGCGAGCCGAAGTTCGGGCAGTCGGTGACCGGCCGGGTGGACCCCGCGCGGATGCTGCTGAAGTCGCGCCTGCTCCCGGGCGACGAGCTCTGGCTCACCAAGCCGATCGGCACCGGCATCCTCACGACCGCGCACAAGCGCGGGACCATCGCGCCGGAGGATCTCGCGTCCGTGATCGCCAGCATGTCCGCCCTCAACCGCTCGGCGGCGCAGGCCGCGGTCGCCGCGGGGCTGCACGCGGGGACCGACATCACCGGCTTCGGCCTCGCCGGCCACGCGCACGAGATGGCCGAGCGCTCCGGCGTGGAGGTCCGCATCGACGCGGCGGCCGTCCCGCTGCTGCCCGGCGCGTTCGATCACGCCGAGGCGGGCGTCGACTTCGGCGGCATGCAGCGGAACCGTGAGCATTTCCTGGATGGGGGACTGGTGCGCTTCGAGGGCCTCGACGAGGCGACGACGCGGCTGATGCTCGACCCACAGACCTCCGGTGGGCTGCTGGTCGGCGTGCCGGCGGCGCATCGGGAGTCGTTCGAGCAGGAGCGCAACGCCCGCGACGTCCAAGCCTGGCGCATCGGCGAGGTGCGGGAGGGGCGCGGGGTCGTCATAACGGCGGGAGGGTGACGACCGGCAGCTCGATCGACCACAGCCCTGCGCCGCTCGCGATCACTCCGGAGCCCGTCCCCGAGCCCGAGCCCCAGCAGCCCATCCCACCTGCGCCGACCTCGCGCGCGCTCGAGCTGGCGCGCCTATCGCCGCAGCGCGCCGCTTTCGAGCTCGCGTGGCCAGGCATCGTCGAGCAGCTCTTCCGCGCCAGCGGCGGCACCGTGACGCTCGCGATCGTCGGGCAGCTGGGCGCGGTCGCCACGGCCGCCATGGGCGCCTCGTTCCAGTACCTGTTCCTGCTCTTCCCGATCTGGGGCGCGATCTCGACCGGCACGGTCGCGGTGGTCGCCCGGCGCATGGGCCAGGGGCGGCCCGATCAGGCCGCGGACGCCCTGCGCCAGTCGCTCATCATCGCGACGCTGCTCTCGCTGGTCTCGGGCGCCGGCTTCGTCGTCTTCGCGGCTCCGCTGCTCCGGCTGATCGGCGCGGGCGAGGACGTCGTGGCCACCGGCGCGCCGTTCCTAGCGCTCGTAGGCGGGCTGAACATCTTCCAGACCCTCGGGATCATCGCGGTGAACGCGATGCGCGCCGCGGGCGACAGCCGCACGCCGATGTGGCTCTCGCTCGGCGCTTCGGTGTCCTTCATCGGGCTCGGGTACGCCTTCGTGCACCCGCTGGGCTTCGGCGTGCTCGGCTCCGCTTACGCCCAGCTGATCGTGACGGTCGCGTTCCTGCTGCCCGTCGCGGTGCTCCTCTGGCGTGGACGCGCGGGCCTGCGACTGGCCGGCGGCAGCTGGAAGCTTCACCGGGAGACGATCCGTGCGCTCATGTCGGTGAGTCTGCCGTCGGTGGGGGAGACGCTGCTCTTCTCGGTCGGCATCCTCGCGCTCGGCGGGATCGTCTTCCGCTTCGGGACCGACGCGTACGCCGCGCACCAGATCATCTCGTCGATCGAGGCGATGTCCTTCCTGCCCTGCGTCGGGTTCTCGGCGGCCGCGGCGGCGCTCGTCGGCCAGTCACTGGGCATGGGGCGGCCCGGCCGAGCGACGAGCGTCGGCTGGGCGGCGGCGAGGATGGCGGCCCTCTGGACGAGCGCGGCCGGGCTCCTGATGATCCTTCTGCCGGCCTTCTTCCTCGGACTGTTCACGTCCTCGCCCGACGTGGTCCG
Organism: Chloroflexi bacterium RIFCSPLOWO2_02_FULL_71_16; assembly: GCA_001795345.1. Taxonomy (GTDB): domain Bacteria; phylum Chloroflexota; class Limnocylindria; order P2-11E; family P2-11E; genus GWC2-70-10. The sequence goes on from MGON01000034.1 coordinate 19,552, forward strand.
CGCCGGGATCCTGGCCATGATCGTGGTCGGCCTCGCGCAGCCAGCGCAGGCCGTCATCTTCACGATCGGCGGGGCACTGAGGGGTGCCGGTGACACGCGCTACACGCTTGGCCTGACGGTCTTCAACTGGTTCGTCGTGCGCTTCCCGCTCGCCGTGATCCTCGGCATCGTGCTCGGCTGGGGACTGACCGGCGTGTGGGTCGCCGTGCTCATCGACTACTTCGTGCGCGCCGGGCTGCTCGCACGCCGCTTCCACAGCGGGAAGTGGCAGCTGCGGCGGGTCTGAACCTATGGGTCGCAGTCGCCCGGCGTACCAGGTCCGGGAGCCGGCCCAAGGAGCGGAGGCCCGGACCAGACGTCGAGGCGTCCGCAGGACAGATCGACCCGGATCGCGTTGCCCCGGTGCGCACGGCCACCGCCCGGCGTCGTCGTCTCTTGGACATCACCGGGACGCACGGTCATCGAGACCAACACTCGTCCGCTCGGTGACCGCGCCTGCACATCCCACGGCAGAGGTGGCAGATCACTCGGAGCCACAGCACCGCGCGCGCCTGGCGGGAAGGTCCGGATGACCTTCTCGTTCACGACCAGAGTGACCGCGAGCGTCGTGCCGTTCGATAGCTCGAGGTCCTTGGCCGGTGTGACTGGCGCAGGAGCGCACCCGATGGCGAGCCACGCTCCAACGAGCACGAGGGTCATCAATGCCCGTTCCATGATCACGGTCTCAAGAAAGGAAGAACGCCGGCTCGTGCCAGCGTCTCTTGTGCCCGGGGGGGGATTTGAACCCCCACGCCCTTGCGGGCATCAGCCCCTCGAACTGACGCGGCTACCAGGTTACGCCACCCGGGCGGGTGATCACATGATACCGAGGCGGCGGGTACGCGGTCCAGGATCCGATGCAATGCGACGCGAGCAGGCGAGCCCCGGATGGGGTCAAGCCGCGCACGAATACGAGCCGCGGTCTTCCGCGATCCCATCGATGGTCACCCGAAGACCATGTCGGGTTGCGTAGTTCTCCCAGATCCGACGCTTCCGCAGCAGGCACGGCGCATCCCATGATGGGTATAGATGCGGCAGTAGGATCGCGGACTCACGGATCGCATAAGCGAGCCTCCACATCACAGTCCCGTGCTCGTTCGGAGGCTGTGGGCACAGCCCGCCCTTGAGGCCGAGCGACCGAGCCAGGGAAGCGCGCAGCCACTCGAGGTGTGGCTGGCTCGCGGAACT
>MGON01000034.1:20818-21627 GCA_001795345.1 Chloroflexi bacterium RIFCSPLOWO2_02_FULL_71_16
TTCGTACCGCCGACCCCTGGCCTTCCCGGTGCCGTCGTACCAGAAGTTGACCAGCGACCCGTCGCCGTCGAGAAGGCCGCGCGCGCAGGCAAAGAGATGATCATCAGGGACGCCAAGCGAACCGAGGACGAGGCTCTTGCGAGGCATCAACCCGACTCCCTGCAGCCACCGGTAGAACTCGGCATCCCCGAACTGCGTGAAGTACACGAGACGCCCGAGGAGCGTCCGGACCGTGCGGTATGCAGGTGGTCGACCGAGGCACTCGAGGAATGTCCGAACGAGCTGTTCGTCCGCGGACTTGAAGTTCAGCTGCTTCCGCTTTGATAGGAGGCACCCGTCGGTCGCCATGAGTCCGACGACGTAGGCCATCACCGGCGACCACTCGAGCGGCAGTGTCCGACGCGCCACGTGGCCACTGCCGTTCACCATCCGCCGATCCAACTCGACGGGGGTGTGGCGGGTGTAGGTCATGCCGCGGTGCGCGGCAGCGTTCCGCGCTACGCGAGGATCCGTAGCGGCGGTCTTACCCCGCGCCCAGCCCTTACCGGCGCCGTTCATTTAAGCAATTAGAACGAACATTCGATATGACTTCCAGTAGCGACTCGCGGGGTTATCCACGAAATCGGGCCAGGCTCAGCATCGCAGTCATGGCGCTCATCCACCGGTGTCCGCGCTGCCGTGCCGAGGACATCTCCGCCGACGCGCATCCGGTCCGCGTGATCCGAGGCGACCGACCCGAGGTCGTGACCGTCTGCCGCGGGTGCTACCGCGCCGCGGAGCTCGAGTACCGGATCGGCTGCGAGCGGCAG
>MGON01000034.1:21633-27013 GCA_001795345.1 Chloroflexi bacterium RIFCSPLOWO2_02_FULL_71_16
CCCTACGCGCCGCTCGCCATCCGCGACGGCCTTCTCGCGCTGGCCGACTTCTACGAGCGCCGGATCGCCTCGCTCGACGACCCGGATCTGCTCCTCGAGGACGACATGCGCTCCGCCGCGCAGGCGCCCGTTCGTTCGGCCCTCGAGGAGGTCCGCCGCCGGCTGGCCATCGAGCCCGTCCGCGACGCCTGAAGGTCGGGTCGCGCGCGGCGGGCGGTAGTCTCGGCGGCATGCCCGCCGTGCGCCCCGACCCGGTCCTGCTCTGGCCCACCTACACGCTCTTCCCGCTCGCGGCGCTCTCGATCCTCGTCTTCGGCGTAGCCGGCGGCGACCGCGCGATGAGCGCCATCGGCATCGTGCTCCTCGCGGTGAACGCCGCGTTCGTCGTGAACCAGCTGTACGGGACGTCGATCGCGGTCGAGGACGACGAGATCGTCTACCGGTCCTGGTTCGGCCTCAGCGGCTCGCGTGTGCCGATCGGCGCCGTGCAGCGGATCGACGCGAAGCGCTACGCCGGCGGGCACGGCGGCTGGTCGGCGCCGCACTTCGTCGTCCGCGGCCGCGAAGACGTCGTGCGCGTGAACACGAAGGCGTACCGCCTGCGCGCCTTCGTCCCGCTCCTCGCGCTCATCCGGTCGGCCAATCCCCGGGTCGAGCTGGACGAGTTCTGGGCTCGCGTCGAGCGCGGCGAGGACGTCTCCAAGGAGGTCACGGTCACGCCGCGAGGGCGCTTCTAGGCGCTCGCTAGCGCCCGCGCTCCATCCGCATGCGGCGGTGCTCGACCGCCGTGCAGCGATCCCAGATGACCCGCAGCCCGGCCCGCTCGGCGCGCTCCGCCGCGGCGACGTTCTCCAGGTCCAGCTGGAACCAGATGGCCGGGACGCCCGCGGCGATCGCGTCGTCGACCGTCTCGTCGAGGAACTCACCGCGCCGGAAGACGTCGACGAGGTCGACGCGAGTGTCCTTCGGGATGTCCACGAGGCGGCCATAGACCTGCTCGCCGTCGACGACGCGCCCGCGCAGGCGCGGGTTGACCGGGATGGTGCGGTAGCCCTGCGAGCGGAGGTACGAGGAAACGGAGCTGACGGGGCGGTGAGGCTTGTCGGAGTACCCGACGACCGCGATCGTCCGGGCGCCGCCGAGCAGCTGTTCAGCGAGGCCTTGCTCGTTCAATGGTCCCACATCAACAGTTGCCTGTGAAGTCTTGTTCCGTCACCCGTGGACCCCGCATGATCGCACTCACCATGCCACCACGCGCTCCGGTCGTCTGGACGACCTCCCCGGCACGGGGCGAGCGCATCCGCCGACGCCTCGACGAGCGTCATCGCGACCTCTCGGGCGAGGCGAAGACGCGCGCCGCCCGCTATCGAGGCTCGCGCGCGGCACGCACGTCGTCGGAGCTGCTGGCCCTGCGCGCCGACTTCCTCGCCGCGCTCGGACGCCTGTCGGCGTTCGAAGCGGCGAGCCTCACGCTGGCCGGGTGCCGCTACGAGCTGCAGATCCGCGCTTACGCCGACGACCTCTCGCGCGACTACTTCGATCTCTGGCAGCTGCTCGCCCGGCGCGGCGCGGAGCCGCGGTCCGAGGACGAGCGTGGTGCCGAGCGCATGGACTACTTCGCCGTGCAGCTCGGCCGTCTCGAGGGCCTGGCCGACGCGCTCATGATCGCGGGTCGCAACGTCAGGCTCTTCCCGCCGCCGCACGTCGCGTGGCTGCCGGTGGGGTGACCCCGGTACACTGAGCATCGCGGGCAACTAGCTCAGCTGGTCAGAGCGTCTCCTTTACACGGAGAAGGTCGCTGGTTCGAGCCCAGCGTTGCCCACACGCTAGCGAGGGCGAGACCGGAAGCTCGCTTCCGGGCGCGTGCCAGCGACGCGTGTATGGGCGACGCCCATACCGAACCGGCCTCCGTTCACTCCGTGACGACCGCGAGCACGAAGCCGTCGTAGCCCTTGCCACCGACCGTCTGCACCGCTGTCGCGCTGATGCGCTTCTCCGAGGCCAGCCGTTCGTGGAACCGGCGCATGGCCTGGACGTTCGGGTCGCCGCTCGACCCATCGAGGATGTCGCCGCGACGGATCACGTTGTCGGCGACGATCACGGTCCCCGCCCGCGACAGCTGGAGCGACAGCTCGAGGTAGTCGGGGTACCCCGGCTTGTCGGCGTCGATGAACACCATGTCGAAAGGCTCCGCCCCCTCTGACGCCAGTCCACGGAGCGTCTCCAGCGCCGGGCCGACGTGGACCTCGACGCGGTCGCCGAGCCCGGCGCGCTCCAGGTTCCCTCTGGCGACCTCGGCGTGCTTCGGATCGAGCTCGCACGTGACGAGGCGCCCGTCCGCGGGCAGCGCGCGCGCGAGCCAGATCGCGCTGTAGCCGCCGAGCGTGCCGATCTCGAGGATCCGGCGAGCGCGCGCCGCTCGCGCCAGCAGGTGCAGCATCTTCCCGTACGGCGCGGACACCTGGATGTCGGGAAGGCCGGCGGCGGCGCTCGCCTCGAGCGCCGCGTCGAGCGCGGGGTCCGCTCCCAGCAGGAGATCGGTGACGTATCGGTCGACCCCGGTCCAGCGCTCCTCCGGCTCGCCGCCCGACCTGCTCACCCCGGCCAGGCCTCCGGCGACGGCTCGAGGCCGGCGTCCAGCACGGCGCGCCTCACGGCGTCGTGCTCCACGCGCGAGGTGCGCTGCAGGTCCGCCGCGACCGCCTCGATGGCAGACCAGACCCGCGGCTCGCGCACGATGCGCTCGGCGCTGGCTTTCGCCTTCCAGATCTCGTGCGCGGTCTCGTCCGAGAGGCCGCCGGTGAGCCGCACGATGGCCCGGGCGTCCTCCATCGACACCCGCCAGCGCCGCGGACCGCCCAGCAGCCGGCCCTCGCCCTCGCTGCCAGCAACGAGCGCAACGAGGAGCCGCCCTGTCCCGGCCGGGCCCTCCGGCGCGTCGATCTCGGTGGCTCCGCAGCCCGGCGCGTCGTCGTGCAGCTCCGCGCGCGCGCCGAGGCCGAGGAGGACGGCGACGACGGCGTGTGCCGCTTCGTGGAACGCGGCCGGCAAGACCGCTCGGCTACGCTCTCGTTGGGTGGCAGCCTCTTTTCGTCCCGCCGTCCAGAACGAGGCGATCCTCCGCCGCGGTGACTTCATCGCGCCGGTCGTCCAGGAGATCAGGCGGGTCATCGTAGGACAGGAATACCTCATCGACCGGCTGCTCATCGGCCTGCTCTGCAACGGGCACCTGCTGATCGAGGGGGTCCCCGGTCTCGCCAAGACGCTCGCGGTCAAGACCCTGGCCGACACGATCGACGCGGACTTCAAGCGCATCCAGTTCACGCCGGACCTGCTGCCGGCCGACCTCAACGGCACGATGATCTTCGACCCCCGCGAGCAGACCTTCAGGCCGCGCAAGGGCCCGGTCTTCACGGACATCCTGCTGGCCGACGAGGTGAACCGCGCCCCGCCGAAGGTCCAGAGCGCGCTCCTCGAGGCGATGCAGGAGCACCAAGTGAGCATCGGCGGCGAGACGCACAAGCTCAGCGACCTGTTCATGGTGCTCGCGACGCAGAACCCCATCGAGCACGAGGGGACCTACCGCCTGCCCGAGGCCCAGATCGACCGTTTCATGCTCAAGGTGGTCATCGGCTACCCGACCGTCGAGGAGGAGCGGACGATCATGGACCGCCAGACGGTCGAGGCGCCCGTCCAGATCCGGCGGATCGCCACGCCCGAGGCGATCATCGGCGGGCGGCAGGCCGTCCGGCACGTGCACATGGACGAGACGCTGAAGGACTACATCGTGCGGCTCGTGTTCGCCACGCGCCAGCCCGCGGACTTCGGCCTACCCGACCTGAAGCCGCTCATCGCGTTCGGCGTGTCTCCGCGCGCGACGATCTACCTCTCGATCGCGGCGCGCGCCAAGGCGTTCCTCGAGGGACGCGACCACGTGCTCCCGGACGACGTGAAGTCCATCGCCATCGACGTCATGCGGCACCGCCTGATCCCGACCTACCAGGCCGAGGCCGAGGAGATCACGGCCGAGACGATCATCCAGCGGGTGCTCGACAAGGTCCCGCTGCCGTGAGCCCGGCCGCGCAGGCGGCGGCAGGACCCATCCCCGAAGAGGTCCTTCGGAAGATCCGCGAGGTCGAGATCAAGGCGCGCGTGCTCGCCGACGAGCTCCTGCTCGGCACCTACCGCAGCGTGTTCAAGGGGTCGGGTCTCGACTTCGAGGAGGTGCGCGAGTACGAGCCCGGCGACGACATCCGCAGCATCGACTGGAACGTCACTGCGCGCATGGGCGTCCCGTTCATCAAGAAGTACCGGGAGGAGCGTTCTCTGAACGTGTACCTCGCCGTGGACGTGTCGGCCTCGTCGTGGTTCGGCACCGTCCGGCAGAGCAAGCGGGAGCTCGCGGCGGACGTATGCGCGCTCCTGGCGGTCGCGGCGATGCGCAATCACGACCGCGTCTCCCTGCTCCTCTTCTCGGACGAGCTGCAGGAGTTCATCCCGCCGCGCAGCGGCCGTGACCACGTGCTCCATGTGATCCGCCAGCTGCTCTACGCCGAGTCGCAGCGGGCGCGGACCGACATCGCCAGGGCCGCCGACTTCCTCGGGAACATCGCCAAGAAGCGCGGCGTCGTATTCATGGTGTCCGATCTGCTCGACACCGGCTTCGAGGCGCCGCTCCGCACCCTCGCCAAGAAGCATGATCTGATCGCGCTCGCGCTCAACGATCCGCGGGAGCTCGAGCTCCCCTCGGTCGGCGTCATCGCGCTCGAGGACGCCGAGACGGGAAAGGTCGCCGAGGTCGACACGTCCGACCGGCGGCTGCGTGCTGCGTACGCCGAGGCGGCCCGCGACCGGCGCGTCGAACGCCGGCGCGCCCTCGCCCGTATGGGTATCGACAGCGTGGAGCTCTTCACCGACCGGTCCTTCGTGCCCGCTCTCATGGCGCTCTTCCGCACGCGCACGCGCCGCAGCTGATGCGCCGCCTCGCCGCCGCGCTGCTCCTCGTGCTCGCCGCCGCCGGGCCGGCCGCGGCCCAGGAGGGACCGGTGCGCGTGCGCTCGGAGGTCGACCGTGCGGCCATGACGATCGGCGAGCAGGTCCTGTTCACCATCGTCGTCGACCTCGCGGCGGGCTACGACCTGCGGGATCCGGGCGTCCCGCGCGTGATCGGCGACTTCGAGGTCGTCGACACGCTGACCGTCCTGCAGACGCGCAGCCCGAGCGGAGGGGCACGCGTGCAGCTCCGGTATCTCGTCACGACGTTCGAGCTCGGGCCGCGGCAGCTCCCGATCGTCGTGGTCGGCTACCGCGGCCCCGACGGGCAGCCCGGCGAGGCGGAGACCGCGGCCGGGCACCTCATCCAGGTGGTGAGCGTCGTCCT
>MGON01000034.1:27033-27155 GCA_001795345.1 Chloroflexi bacterium RIFCSPLOWO2_02_FULL_71_16
ACATCAAGCCGCTCAAGCCGCCGCTTCCGATCGGTGCCGGCGCGAGCGCGCTCGAGCAGTGGGCGCCCGCGGCCGCCCTGGCGCTGGCCGTCCTTCTGGCCGCGGTCCTCGCGCTGCGCATC
>MGON01000034.1:27167-27734 GCA_001795345.1 Chloroflexi bacterium RIFCSPLOWO2_02_FULL_71_16
CGGGTCGCGTTCGACGAGCCGATGCACGGTCCGGCCAGGCGCGCCTTCGACGAGCTCGAGACCCTGGCGCAGCGCCGCCTGGTCGAGCAGGGCCGGACGCGCGAGCACTACGACGTTCTCGCCACGACCCTGCGCCGCTACAGCGCGGACCGGTTCGGCATGCGCGCGGAGGCGCTGACGGCGCGCGAGCTGCGCCGCGATCTCGAGCGCGGCGGCGTCGACCGCGCTCAGGCGCAGATCATCTTCGAGGCTCTCCAGGACGCGGAGGCCGTGCGGTACGAGGAGCGGGTCCTCTATCCGGCCCGGGCGCAGAAGACGATGCGTGACGTCCTCGACATGATGCGGCGGTCGATCGCGGTGGAGGAGTACGAGCTCATCGAGTCGGGTGCGACGGCATGACGCTCGACCTGGCTGGGGTGACGGTGCGCTTCGCGGACCCGCAGCTCTTCGTGCTCCTGGCGCTGCTGCCGGCGGTCGTGTGGCTGCGTCTGGCGCGCGAGCGCCGGCACGGCGGAGCGGTCCTCTTCTCGTCGCTCTCGCTCATCCCCGTTCGCGGGCCGTCGTGGC
>MGON01000034.1:27772-28100 GCA_001795345.1 Chloroflexi bacterium RIFCSPLOWO2_02_FULL_71_16
GTGCTCCTCATCGTGGCGCTGGCCCGCCCGCAGGCGGTCCGCGCGGCCGAGATCACCGCGGAGGGGATCGACATCGCGGTGATGCTCGACCTCTCGGGGTCGATGGAAGAGGGAGGCTTCGGGCAGAGCCGCAAGATCGAGGCGGTCAAGAGCGTGGTGCACGACTTCTTCGGCGGGCTCACCAGCGACCGCGCGGCGCTCGTCGTGTTCGCGGGCGAGGCGCTCACGATGGCGCCGCTCACCCTCGACCACGACGCCCTCCAGCGCATCGTGGAGCCGCTCGACACCGGCCGCTTCGTCGGCGGCGGCACGGCCATCGGCACGGGGC
>MGON01000034.1:28112-32755 GCA_001795345.1 Chloroflexi bacterium RIFCSPLOWO2_02_FULL_71_16
TGAACGTCCTCCGCGAGTCGACCGCGCGCTCTCGCGTCGCGATCCTCCTGACCGACGGCCAGAACAACAGCGGCCAGATCACGCCGCTCGACGCCACCAACGCGGCGAAGCTGCTCGGGGTGCGCGTGTACACGATCGGCGCGATCCGCGAGCAGGAGCGCCGGAGCGGCTCGATCCCGGTGGACGAGGCGCTGCTCCGCGAGATGGCCGAGGTGACCGGGGGCCGGTACTTCCCGGCCTACGACCCCACGGCGCTGCGCGAGATCTACGACGAGATCGCGCAGCTCGAGCGCACGCGTATCGGCGTGCGCACCGAGTACGCCGCGTACGAGGACGTCATGCTGCCGTTCCTCCTGGCGGGGACGCTGCTCCTGCTCCTCGAGGCCCTCTTCGGGCTCACGCTCTTCCGGAGGAGCCCGTGAGCTCGCTCATCGCCCTGGTGAGACCGGAGGCGCTGCCGCTCCTAGCGGTCGTGGGCCTGTTGGCGCTCACCGCCGTGTGGGCCGAGCTGCGCCGGCGGCGCGCGCTCGTCGCGTTCGCGGGCCGCGGCGCGGATCTCTCATCGGTGAGTGAGGCCCGACGCAGGGTCAAGCTCGCGCTCCTGATCGCCGCCCTCGTGGCCGCGGTCCTCGCCCTCGCCGGTCCGTACGTCGACGTGATCGAGCGCGAGGTCGTTCAGAGCGGCGTCGACCTGGTGGTAGCGCTCGACGTCTCGCAGAGCATGGCGGTGCGCGACGTCGATCCCGACCGCCTCCGCGCCGCGAAGGAGCTCATCAACAGGCTCGGGAACGAGCTGAGCCGCAGCCGCGTCGCCCTCGTGCTCTTCGCGGGCGAGGGCGTCGTGCGCTACCCGCCGACGGCCGACCCGAGCATCCTCGGGCAGGCGCTCGAGAGCATCGGCGGCGGGTTCAAGCCGGCACAGGGCGGCTCCTCGCTCTCCGCGGCCATCGACGCCGCGCTCGAGGCATTTCCGGAGGAGGCGCGCGAGAGCGCCCGCCGCAAGGCGGTCGTGCTGGTCGGCGACGGCGAGGACGTGGGCGGTGACATCCCCGACGTGCAGGAGCTCGTGCGCGCGAACACGCTCTTGTTCGCGGTCGGCGTGGGCACCCCGTCGGGAGGCCCGATCCCGACGTACGACCGCTTCGGCCGGTTCGTGGCGATGCTCCGGCACGCCGACGGCAGGCAGGTCGTGAGCCGCCTCGACGAGGAGGCGCTCCGGATCGTCGCCGAGAGCACCGGCGGCCGCTACTTCCATCTAGAGCCGGGCCTCGGGACGGTGAACGCGCTCGTCCGCGAGCTGCAGCGCCTCGATGCCACCGAGCTCGCCGGGACGGAGGGGGCGACGATCCCGGATGACCGCTACCAGATCCTCCTCGCGCTCGCCGTCGCCGCGCTCATCGTCGAGGAGCTCATCTCCGACCGGCGCCGGATGCCGCGGCCGCGCTCGCTGCGCGGGCCACGGGCGCGCGGGCGCTTCCGCATGCCGCGGCCGGCCTTCGGGCGCGCGTCGGGCGCACTGCTGCTCGCGGCCTCGACGCTGGCGCTCTCTTCCTGCGCCGAGACGGCCGCGAGCGAGGCCGACCGCCTGTACCTGGCGGGGGAGCACCAGGCGGCGCTCGACCGCTACCGCGGGCTGATCGCCGACCACCCCGAGACCGTCGAGCTGCGCGTGAACGCCGGGAATGCGCTGCACCGCCTCGGAGAGATGGACGAGGCGCTCGAGGAGTACGCGTTCGCGATCCGCGCGGGCACGACCGCGACCGCGGCCGTGGCGCACTACCAGCGCGGGAACACGCTCTTCCGGCAGGGCGAGATCGAGGAGGCTCGCGAGGCATACAAGGACGCGCTGCGCGCGGATCCCGGCGACCGCGACGCCAAGTTCAACATCGAGCTGATCGACCGCCTCCTGGCCGAGGATCAGCAGGCCGAGGACCCCGGCCTCCAGGGTGGCCAGTCCGGCCAGAGCGCCGAGCCCGGCACCGCGGGGTCGCCGCTCCCGGGTCAGGGCGGGCAGCCCGGCCCCGGCCAGAGCCCTCCGCCCGGCGATGCGCCCGAGGGCGAGCCGGGCACCGAGGGGCCGCAGGCATCGGGCCCGCCGGAGACGAGCACGGGCGAGTCGACGCCGTCGCTCTCCGACATCCTCAGCGACTTCCGATCGGATCTCTCGCCCGAGCAGGCGCTCCGCCTGCTCGATGCGCTGCTCGCGGAGCAGCGCGGGATCGAGGTCCTGCTCGAGGGATCGGAGCAGCGGCGCGGGGCCGATCCGCGCTACTGATCTCGCTTCGGATCGTTCGGAAGACGCGATCTTTGCGATAATGGATGTCCCGCTCGCCGAGGTAGCTCAGCTGGTAGAGCAATGGTCTGAAGAACCATGTGTCGCCGGTTCAAGTCCGGCCCTCGGCACAGCCTCGACGGACCGCCGAGACGCGACTTCGACCGCCTTCGGCCCACTCCGCGCATCTCCGCCGAAGGCCGTCGCCCGGCCGATCGCTCGATTTCACTGGCTGGCCAGATCGGCCTGACTGGCCAGATGCGCTAGGCTATGGGAATGAGTGGGATCCGGACTGTTCCCTTTGCTGTGGCGAAGGACAACTTCTCAGGCCTTATGTCCCGTGTCGTGCGTGAGCATCTGCCGCAGATCGTTGAGCGCAGCCGCGGCCAGGAGTCAATGCTCGTCCTGCCGGCGGCGGACATGTCTGCAGCGCTCGCCGCATGCCGCTTGGACGCGAAGGTGCAGTTCGGCGAGCGGTCCGTCGTCGCCACGCTCCCGCAGTTCGGTCTCGTCGCGAGCGGGGAGACCTTCGAGAGCGCGATGGACGCGCTGCTCAGCGAGCTCGCGGAATACGCCGAGGATTTCTTCACCGATTTCGATTTCTACCGGCACACCGACCGGATCCGAGACCTTCCGTGGCTGCTCCGGTTCGTGCTGACCCCCGCCGCAGATCGCGCCACGCTCCTCGTCGAGGAGCCTGCGACACCAGCGCCTGAGGTCGCCGTCGCCGCAGGCCGCTGACCGTGCCCACGCCGAAGTGGAGCGACATCCGGCGTTTCTGCGAACAGGACCGCTGGCAGCCGAAGAAGCTGACGGATCATTGGCGCTACACGAAGAAGGTCGCGGACCGCACTCTGCGGACCAAGGCATCGTTCAAGTCCGGAACGATCGACGACCCGGACCTGTTCGCGGCCATCCTACGAGAGCAACTGGCGGTCGACGAGGACGAGTTCTGGCGCGTCATTCGCGATGGAGGTCCTGCGCGTCGCGCGCGACCCGCGCCGACGCCCACGCCGGTCGTGCGGCTCGACGCGAGCACGGTCCTTCAGCTCCGGAACCTCGGGGCGACCCCTGACGACGTCCGCAGACTCCGGAGCCAGGCTGAGGCGGAGGAACTGCTCGCGCGCCTACGCCAGCCGCGGTAGACAATGTGCGCAAGGGGAGTGTCGATCCATCCGCGCCCCGCGCGGTGCTGAAGGACCATGTGTCGCCGGTCCAAGTCCGGCCCTCGGCACAGCACGAAGGCCGGAGCCGCGCGGTCACGCTAGGCGACGGTCGCGAAGCGCTCCACGGTGGCGACCAGCTCATTGACCTTGAACGGCTTCGCGATGGAGCCCGCGACGTTCAGCTGCCGCGCCCAGTGCGCCGCGCTCGGTCCCGCCGTCATGATCACGAGCGGGACGTCGATCCCACGTGTCCTCAGGTCGGCCACGAAGCCCTCGCCGTCGAGGACCGGCAGCCGCATCTCCAGCAGGACGAGACTGGGGCGCTCGCGGCCCACCGACTCGAGGGCCTCCTGGCCGTTCAGCGCGGTCGTTACCCGATAGCCGCGCTCGATCAGGACCCCTTCGATCAGCGAGACGATCGTGGGCTCGTCGTCGACGATGAGGACAAGCGGCCTCCCCTGCGCCACGTCCACGGCCGCTGCGGGATGCGCCGCCGGCCTGGTCACCTGCCATTCCTCGATCCAGGCCCCGACCGCCTCCGGCGGCATCGGCTTGGCCACGAAGTAGCCCTGCGCGCTGTCGCAGGAGAGGGCCAACAGCAGATCCCAGACGTCGCGGTCGGCCACGCCCTCGGCGACGACGGCGAAACCCAATTCGTGGCAGAGCGCCACGACGCTCCGCACGATGATCTGGCTGTTCCGATCCTCGACCGAGGTCTCGATGAACTGCCGGTCGATCTTGATCTCGTCGACGGGCAGCAGCTGGAGGTACCTCAGCGAGGAGTAGCCGGTCCCGAAATCGTCGATCGCCACGCGGACGCCGATCGAGCGGAGCCGCTCGACGTGCGTCCGCGAGCGCTCCGGGCGCTTCATGAGCACGCTCTCGGTGATCTCGAGGCCCAGGCAGCCGGCCTCGCGGCCGGCGGTGGCGATGGCGCGGCCGATCGCCTCCGGCAAGTCCCTGGCAGCGATGCTCTCAGCCGACAGGTTCACCGCCACACGGAGGCCGGGTATGCGCATCCGCCACGGCCCGAGGTCCGCCAGCGCGCGCTCGATCATCAGCGTCGTGATGGTCCCGACGAGACCCGACCGCTCTGCCAGAGGGATGAAGACGGAAGGTGGGATGGGACCGCGCACCGGGTCGTTCCAGCGCGCGAGCGCCTCGAGCTGCAGGATCCGCCCGCGTCGGATGTCGACGATGGGCTG
>MGON01000034.1:32791-32967 GCA_001795345.1 Chloroflexi bacterium RIFCSPLOWO2_02_FULL_71_16
TCGGAGCTCGTCGGGCAGCGGGGAAGCGGAGGCCATCGGCCTCTCCGGCATGGTCGTCTGTTGGGCCTCGCCTTCGCTCATCCCGCGCCGGGTGTATCCCGCGTCGGGCCTGGTCAAGTAGCGGAACAGTAGCAGGAGACGGGCGCCCTTCGGGCGTCATCGCGCCCGGCATCGGG
>MGON01000034.1:32987-35771 GCA_001795345.1 Chloroflexi bacterium RIFCSPLOWO2_02_FULL_71_16
CAGCGTGTCCACGGCGTGTCAGGGGTCAGGCGCGCCCTCGGTACGGCCAGCGTTCCACGAGCGCCGGCCCGCGGGCGACAGCAGCGCATTCACCTCGGCGCCGACGAGGACGACCAGCGCGACGAGATAGAGCCACAGCAGGAACGCGATGGCAGCGCCGAAGATCCCGTACGCCGCGCGGTACTGGTCGACGTCGGCGACGTACACGCCGAACGCCTGCGTGACCAGGGACCAGCCGATCGCCGCGACGAGGCTGCCCGGCACGACGTCGCGATAGCGCTGTCTTACCGCGGGCAGCGCGAAGTACACGAGCGTCATTAGCGCGAAGAACGCGATCAGGGTGATCGGGATCTGGAGCGCGGCGACGAGCATCCCGACCTGCTCGCTCGTGCCCGTGAGCGCGCCGAGCCACGTCGTCAGGCCGTGCCCCGCGACGGACACGAGAAGCAGGACGAGACCGAGCGGTGGAACGAGAAGGGTCGCGACCGCCCGGACGGCCTCCCGCCGCCACAGGGGCCGCGCCCGCCCCGGGCGGTACGCGCGGTCCATGCCCTTCATCAGCGCGCCGACGCCGCCGGCGGCGCCCCAGAGAGCGAGCACGAGCCCCACCAGGGCGATCGCCCCGGCCCGCTCGGTGATGAGCTCGAAGAGGGCGACCTCGAAGAGCTCGGCGACGGGCGCGGGCAGGAACGGCGTGATCCTCGCGCTCATCTCGGCGAGGAGATCCGCGCGCCGGAGCGCCCCGCCGATCATGCCGATGGCCGCGGCGGACAGGAGGAGGAGCGGGAACAGCGCGAAGAGGAAGCTGTAGGCCATCTCGGCGGCCATGCCGGTCAGGTCGTCCTCGCCGGCCCTGCGGACCAGCGCTAGGCCGAAACGGACCGGGGAGACCGCAAGCAGACCTCGGCGAAGCCGCGCGACGCGGGCGCGAGCGCGGCTGAGCGCACCAGGCATCGCCGGATCATGACGCGGCGGACCCTCGGGTATGGAGGTCACGAGGCCCCGGGTCGGCCTGTCGCTCGCCTCAGCTACCGCGGACGGCCACGACGACGAAGCGCGGGTCGGCGTCGCGTGGCCCGGTCGAGGTCTGCAGCGTGATGCGTTCGTCACTCGTCGGCAGCGTGTGCCGGACGTCGGTCGGAGCGACGCGGGGATGGATCTCGGTCACGACGTAGACCCGGACCTCGCCCGACCGCGAGGTGACCTCGACCACGTCGCCGAGCCGTGCGTTCCACAGCGAGAGGAACATGCCGGCGCGCGCGTGCGCGTAGACGTACGAGTTCCCGCCGGCGCCGGGCGGGAGGCTGGTCGGCAGCAGGAACGCCGCGCCGTTCGGGGTGGAGCCAAGGACCGTGTCTCGCACGGTGTCGCCTGGCAGGATCGGCAGGTCTATCCCGAGCCTGACCACCCGCACGCGTGTGCCATCGAGAGGGAGCGGCGCTCGAGTGGCCACCGCCGCTTGCGGAAGTGCGGTGGCGACGTCAGCTTGTGCTGGCGCCGACGTCCTTTCGGTGCGAGCGAGCGACGCCGGAGAGCTCACCGCCGGCCCGAGCGCGTTCGCCTGCCGCGCGGGCCGATCGTTCGGGAGCTCGAGGACCGTGGTCGCGGCGATCCGTTCGAGGACCGGAGGCGCCGACGCCTGTGTCGGCTCGGTGAGGAGCGCGACGAACGCGACCCCCAGAAGCACGACGAGAGCCCCCAGTCCGAGGAGCTCTCGTCCGCTGTGGTCGGTCGCCCGTGTGCCGGAAGCGCCCGGGACTACGCCCTCCGGCCGGGCGAGCGAAGCATGAACAGGCCGATGCCGGCGAGCAGCACGACGAGCAGCGCGAGGGGGATCGACAGATCTCCGGTGCTCGTGGATGGGAGCTTGGCGACCGGGGATGCCGCGGCGGTCGGTGCCGTCGTCGGCGCGACGGTCGGCGCTGGCGTCACCGTCGCGGTCGCTGCGGGGGTCGCCGTTGCGGCCGGTGAAGCCGTCGGCGTCGCGGTCGGGGTGGGCGTTGGCGTTGCGGCCGGTGTCGCCGTCGGCGCGGGCGTCGCGGTCGGCGCGACGGTCGGCGCGGGCGTCGCGGTCGGCGCGGCAGCGCACGTCGCTGTCGTGATGGTGTTCGTGTCCAGGGTGACCGCGCCGTTCCGCGCCAGGACCCGGCCGTCCACGGTCGCGCTCGTGACCAGCGTGATCGACGTCAGAGCGAGGATGTTCCCCCGGAAGCTCGTGCTCCCGCCCAGCGTGGCCGAGCTGCCGACCTGCCAGAACACGTTGCACGACTGACCGCCGCCGATCAGGACGACGCTGCTCGCGGTCGCCGTGGTGAGCGTCGAGGCCATCTGGAAGATGAACACGGCGCTCGAGTCGCCCTCGGCGTCGAGCGTGAGGGCGCCCGTGATGCCGAAGGTTCCGGCGGCCGAGCTGTACACCCCGTGCGTCAGGGTGGTCCCGCCGAGCTCGGTGGGGACCGTGGTGACGGGCGTCCGACCGGCGGCGTCGTTGTACGCCGTGACCAGATCGCTCTTGGCTCCCTGCGTGTCGGCGTCCCCGCCGTGGTCCGTTCCGTTCACCGTCCCGGGTGGGAATCCGGTGATCGAGGTCGTCGGATAGGAACCGATATCGCCGTTGATCACGCTCGGGCCGGTGTTCGTGATCCCCGAGCCTGCCAGGACAGCGAAGCTGTCCGCGGTCCCGAGGCCGACGGTCGGCAGATGTGCCGCGTTCGCGGTCGGGCCGCCCATCGCGGTGACCGCGAGAATGAGGGCGACCCCCAGCATTCCTGAAAGCGCTTGCGT
>MGON01000034.1:35787-37570 GCA_001795345.1 Chloroflexi bacterium RIFCSPLOWO2_02_FULL_71_16
GCCATCCATTCCGGCGCGTGCCGCCCACTCGGGGTCCGCCTGTCGAGCGGATGCTCGGTCGCCGAGCCCGCAGTGTCATGACGCGGCCGTCATGCCCGGATGGCCGTCCCGAGGGGCGTGACGGTAGGGTCATGCCGCACTTCGCTCCAGGCAGCACCATCCGTGGCATGACGACGAAGACCCCCACCGATCTCCTCGTGCTCGACGAGTTCCGGCTGCATGCCGCGGACACGGACGGGACCGCCGCCGGGATCGTCTCGAAGGCGTCGAAGGACATTCGAGATCCGGTGCCGCTCCTGACGAGCATCGACGACCCACGCGACGTCGCGACGCTCCGCACTGTGGGCACCGGAACCACGGACAGTCGCGGCCCCCGTGGCGACGCGGCTCTCGGGGAGCTAGTCGCCACCTGGCAGCCGGTCAAGCGATACCGCTCGCGGATCGCGGCGCGGTCTCAGGGAGCGCCCTCCTCGTCCTTCCGGCTCGCGGTGACCGAATCCGGGATCAACGACGAGCAGGTCGCGCCGCCGGGCACGTGGGTGGGTGAGCCGACGCCGGGCGAGCCCATCTCGCTCCTCCTGATCGGGGTCCCCGAGGGGACGCACGCGGGTCTGCTCGTCCTCGTCGGCCGCGACGATCCCCAGCCTCTGGCCGGCGATCGCGACCGCACCAGCTGGCCCCTGCCGCTCAGCCGCGACCTCGGCGTGCGCGTCTACGAAAGCGGCCCGGAGCACCTTGGAGCGCGATCCTCTGGCGCCGACCGCTCCGCTCACGCCCTCAGCGCCTAACGTCGAGGGCAGGGCGAGGTCTAGCCCGGAGGCGATCCCCCTCTCAGCGCGCTGCGGACGTCGGCGAACGATCCGCCGACGTGAGGACCGCTGGCGTCGATCGAGAAGTGCCGGACCCCGCTGTCGTGAGCGGTGCCGCGCGCCTTCAGCACGAGGACCGCGCGCTCGAGGCGGTCCCTGACCTCCAGATGGCGCAGCAGGATCACGTTGTCCGCGAGGGAGGAGATGGCCCGGCCGGTGAGATGGCCGGACCCGAGCGCCTCCTCGAGCTCGAGCGTCATATACACGGTCGCGCCCGAGTCGCGAAAGTGCTTGGTCGAGGCGTAGACGAGCTCCTTGAAGCGCCGCTCCGACGGCACGCTCAGAGCGAGGCTCGAGAGCCCGTCGAGGACGACCCGCCGTGCGCCGAGGTCGGCGATCTGCTGGCGTGCCTGGTCGAGGTACCGGTCCGTCGAGAGCTCCACCGGTGACGTGTAGCTGAGGCGCAGACGCCCGCTCGCCTCAGCTCGCGCCAGGTCCCAGCCCAGCGTGGCGCCGAGACCGCGCAGCTGATCGGGGGTCTCCTCGAGACCAAGGTGGACCCCGGGCTCGCCTCGCTCGATGCCTGCGAGGAGGAACCGCAGGCCGAGCAGCGTCTTTCCCGTGCCGGTGCCGCCTTCGACGAGGGTCGAGCTCGATCGCAGCGGTCCACCACCGAACATAGCATCGAGCTCCGCGAGTCCCGTCGTGACGCGCTCGCTGGCCACCATGATCTCGCCGTTCCCCCGATAGTCTGGCGCGCGGACGCGAGGGAAGAAGCTCAGTCCGTCGCGGCCCATCTCGAAGAAGTGCAGCCCCGTGACGTAGTCCGCACCGCGCATCTTGAGGATCTCGATCTGACGGAACGAGGTGAGCTCATGACGCTCGCTCGCGAGGCGGATGATCCCGTCGGCGATGGCGAACTCGGGAAGCCGGGCCATGTCATCACGGTCGTACTCGCCGACGAGCACGGTGGT
>MGON01000034.1:37585-40885 GCA_001795345.1 Chloroflexi bacterium RIFCSPLOWO2_02_FULL_71_16
GAGCCAGACCGCGAGCTCATAGACGAGCCGCCGGCTCAGGGGCCGGTTCGTCTCGAGCAGGTCGTGGACCGCCTTGAAGCTGTCCACGACGACGAAGTCGCACTCCTGCTGCTCGACGTGCTGCCTCATGACCTCCAGCGCCCTCTGGGGACCTTCGTCGAGCAGCGCGGAGCCGAGGTCTACGAAGGTGACGCGCTCGTCCAGTAGACCGGCATCAAAAAAGGCGAACTGCTGCATGTACCGGATCAGCTTCAGGGAGGGCTCGGAGAGCGTCGTGA
Source organism: Chloroflexi bacterium RIFCSPLOWO2_02_FULL_71_16 (assembly GCA_001795345.1). Taxonomy (GTDB): domain Bacteria; phylum Chloroflexota; class Limnocylindria; order P2-11E; family P2-11E; genus GWC2-70-10. Next base: position 37,864 of record MGON01000034.1, read on the forward strand.
AGTAGACGGCGCGCTTGTTCTGGCGAGCGAGGTGGAAGAGGAGCTGCAGCGCGAACACCGTCTTCCCGACACCAGGTGCCCCGGCGACCACGGAGAGCGAGCGCTCCGGTAGGCCGCCGCCGAGGATGGCGTCGAGCGGCGCGCTCCCGCTCGAGAGACGCCGAAGCTCCGCGCGGTCCCCCTGCATCGTTATGCCCCTCCTCCCCTCCGCGGCGCGCCATCCGGCACGATGCCGCGGCGCTCGAGCCGCGCGACCACGACCGGCCCGGTGATCTCGATGAGGAGAGGCCACAGCTCGCGCATGACCGCGCGGAGATACTGCATGCCGCGCCGCCCGTCGGTCCACCACTGGACCGGCGCGCCGCCCTCGGCGCTCTTTCGCGCCAGCGCGCTGAGCTCGGGGTCCTGCGCGCTGGCGCGCCGTAGCGCCCGCCGGAGGAGGGCCTCGGTAGCCGTTCGTCCGATGACCTCGCTCAGCGTCTCGTGCAGCAGACCGTAGATCTCAGGAACGGACCCGCTGGCGCCGCCGTCGTCGGGTAGGGCAACGCGCACGAGCGCGGCCCGGTTGGGAACGCCGAACCTCACGAGCAGGCGCGCGATGTGGGCCTTGATGCCGTTCTCGCTCACGTGCAGGAGCGCCGCGATCTCCCGGTTGGAATGACCGCCCGCGACCAGCTCCAACACCTCGAGCTGGCGCGCGGTCAGTCTGGGCGAGCCACCCGGCGAGCTGGTCAACTGGCGCGCCAGCATATTCGTCTCCCTGCGAGTGCCCGAAAGAGTACTACCCGTGCGGCCAGTTTCGCGCACCATCGCGCGCAAGGTACTAATCGTGGGGATGATCGACGCTGCTGACCGCGGGCTCTCCAGATCGGCGGCGCCCGCACGAGTGAAGTAGACGCAGTGGACGCTGAGGTCCGTGCTCTCCTGGTCATCGGCGACGCAGCGCTCGCGAAGACGGTCGATCTCACGCTGCGCCACGGGAGCTACGTCCGTCGGTCCGCCAGCACGGTGAACGAGGCTCACGCGGCGATCGAGGAGTGGCGACCCCACCTGGCGCTCGTGGACATCGATCTCGAGGGCGGCCGGGCGATGCAGCTCATCGATGAGGTGAGCACGCGCGAGCGGATGGCGGTCATCGCGCTGACCCGGCGCAGTGACCTGCGGGGGAAGCTCGACGCTTTCGAGCGGGGCGCGGACGACTACATCGGCGTCCCCTTCGTGCCGGACGACCTGGTCGCCCGCGCGCACGCGGTCGTGCGGCGAGTGCACGGCGGCGTGGGCGGAGTTGTGCCGCGACTCCGTATCGGCGACCTGGAGATCGACGTGCTCAACCGCAAGGTCCGCGCGGGCGAGTCGGAGCTCCACCTCACGTCGCTGGAGCAGGCGCTCCTGTATCTCCTGGCGGCGAACGCGGGCACGGTGCTGACCCGGGAGCAGATCCTCGACGCGCTGTGGGGCACCGACTTCGTGATCGAGAGCAACGTCGTGGACCGGCACGTGCGCGCACTCCGGGCCAAGCTCCAGAACGACTGGCACAAGCCGCGCTACATCGAGACCGTTCCCGGCACCGGCTACCGCTTCGTGGCGACCGAGGAGCCGCCCCAGGGCTGACCTGGCCGCGAGTGACGGGACCGTAATGACCGGCGGGCTCGCAGCGCGCAGGCTCCTCGCATGACGACCACCGGACGGAACATCCTCCTAGCGGCGACCCTCGCCCTCACCCTCGGTGCCTGCTCGCAGGTCGGCCCGGCGGTGAAGGCGTCAGAGGTGGGCGATCGACGGATATCGAGCGCGCCGACCATCATGACCTCCGAAGTGCAGTACCTCGGCGCGAGCGCTGACGGGATGATCCTCGTGCTCTTCCCCGACGGCACCGTGCAGGGCTGGCGCCCGAACCGGTAGCGCGCCTCTCAGCCGACCGGCGCCCCCCGAGCGGCGTCGAGAGCCGAACTGCTGACCTTCGCGACGACGCGGCGCCGGTTCTCGGTACCGCGGAGATGCTGCAGCTTGGCGCGCAGGCGCGCCGCGGCTCCCAGCACCGTGCGCGTGGGGCTCTGCCCTCTCTGGTTGCGAGGTCCTGCCATGCCCGGATGATGACCGTCGGCGACCCGCGCCGCGTGACGGGAGCGTCATGACCCGCGGGCTCGCCGGGCGCACGCTGCCCTCCATGACACCGACAACGGAACACCCTCCGGTCGCCGCGCCTGCGCCGGCCATGCCTCGTGGCGCGATCGACATCAGCACCCCCGAGGCCCGGCCCAGCACCGGCAGCTCGGTCTGGACCGCCACGCGCGTCATCGCGCTCGCACTGACCGTGGTCGAGACCATGCTCCTCGCCCGGTTCGCCCTTCTGCTCCTCGGCGCGAACGCGAGCCAGCCGCTCGTGTCCTTCGTTTACGGCGTGACCGAGCCGCTCGTGAGTCCCTTCCAGGGGATCTTCGCCCAGCCGAAAGGCCCGCCGATCGTAGATGTGAGCGCGGTGCTGGCCGTGCTGTTCTTCCTCCTGCTGGGTGCGCTCATCGTCGCCGGCGTCCGCGCCGTCACGGGACGACGCGCGGGACCTCGGCCGACCGGCTAGGCGTGAACGAAAGGACGACGCATATGCGAGAGCAAGCGAGAGGCACGATCGATCAGGTGATCGGCAAGATCAGGGAGACGGCGGGAAAGCTGTCGGGCGACCACTCCACGGAGATCGACGGGAAGGCGCAGCAGATCAAGGGGAAGGCCGAGGAGAAGGTCGGCGACCTCAAGCGCTCGGCCGAGTGACAAGCGACGTCAGCCTCGTCATCGTCGCGGCTTTCGGCCTGATGCTGACCGCCGGCGCGATCCTGCGTGATACCAGGCGTCGCGTGGGTCTTGTCCGCCGGACGAGATCCAGCTGACCCGCCGGCGCGATGATGTCGGGCCACCCAGGGGTTTCGCGTTGCGACACGCCGATGACGGCACGGTAATGAGCCGCGACCCGTGACTCACTAGGTTCACCGCGACAGAAAGAGTCCTTCCCCCTACCGGTCGAGGACCG
>MGON01000035.1:0-1522 GCA_001795345.1 Chloroflexi bacterium RIFCSPLOWO2_02_FULL_71_16
TCACCGCGAAGGAGCGCATCGCTCTCGCGCTCGACATGCCGACCGACACGCGCTTCCTCGAGATGGCGCGCGAATGGGTCCGGCGGATCGCGAACACGCGGGTAGCGCCCGCCGAGGTGCGGACGGGTCCCTGCAAGGAGAACATCCTGCGCGGCCCCGCGGCGGACCTCCGGTCGCTCCCCGCGCCGTGGTTCTACCCGCGCGATGGCGGCAGATACGTCGGAACGGCTTGCTACCTCGTGACCCGCAACCTCGAGACCGGGCGGCTCAACCTTGGTACGTACCGCGTCATGATCATCGACGGGCAGACCGCGGGCATCCAGATCATCAAGGCCAAGGACGCCGAGATCGACCTGCGCGGCTACGCCGCGGCGAAGCGGCCGATGCCGGTCGCCCTGGTCATCGGCGGCGACCCCACGCTCTTCCTCTGCTCGAGCACGCTCTTCCCGCTGACGGAGAGCGAGTACGAGGTGGCGGGCGCCCTGCGCGGCGCGCCGGTGCGCGTCGTGCGCGCGGAGACATCGGACCTGCTCGTGCCCGCCGACGCCGAGTTCGTCATCGAAGGCGAGATCGTCCCCGGCGACCTCCTGCCAGAAGGTCCCTTCGGCGAGTACCCCGGCTACTACTCGGGAGCCGGCGCGGTGGAGCGCGACGTCGTCCGGGTGACGTGCATCACGCACCGCAACGATCCGATCCTGTGGTCGACGACGGTCGGCAAGCCGATCACCGACACGCACATGATCATGGGGATCAACCGGACCGCGTCGCTGTGGAACGACCTTCAGAACATGAAGATCCCGGGGATCAAGGGTGTCTACGGTCCGCCCGCGGCGGCCGGCCGGATGCTCGCGATCATCCAGCTCAAGCAGATGTACCACGGCCATTCCACGCAGGTCGGCCTCGCGGCGTTCGCGACGAACACCGGGAACTACGGGCTGAAGACCGTGATCCTGGTCGATGAGGACATCGACCCCGAGAACATGGATCAGGTGATGTACGCGCTCGGGTTCCGCTATCAGCCCGATCGCGGGACGCAGATCCTGGCGCGCGGGCGCTCGACCCCGCTCGACCCGTCGCTCCCCATCGACGACCGCTACATGACCTCGCGCGTGATCATCGACACCTGCATCCCGTACGAATGGGAGCACAAGCCGATCCCGATCGAGATGGACGCGGCGCTCGCCGACCGCATCAGGGGCCAGTGGGCGAGCTACTTCGAGGAGCCGGCGACGCCGGCGATCCCGGTAGCGGAACCGGTGGCGGCACGAGCGTGAGCGCGGGCGGGAACAAGGTCCGCGGATTCGTCTTCGATATCGACGGCTGTCTGGTGCGAGGTCCGCGCGCGATCCCGGGCGCGCCGGAGGCCCTCGCCACCCTCCGTGCGCGCGGGTCCGGCATCCGTTTCTTCACCAACGACTCCGCGAAGACGCAGGCCGAGACGGCGGAGCGTCTGACCGCTGCCGGGGTCGAAGCGGCGGCGGAGGAGGTGCTCACCTCCGCCGTCGTGGCGGCGGCCTACGTG
>MGON01000035.1:1559-5107 GCA_001795345.1 Chloroflexi bacterium RIFCSPLOWO2_02_FULL_71_16
GCGCGCCGCCGCTACGGGTGGCGCTCGAGGCCCGTGGCCTCTCCGTGGTCGACGCCCCGCCGGCCGACGCCGTCGTCGTGGGCCGCGACGTCGACTTCACCTACGCGAAGCTGCACGCGGCCTGTCGCGCCATCTGGGACGGAGCCGCCTTCCTGGCCACCAACCTCGACCGTCGCATGCCCGTCGCCGGCGGGTTCGTCCCCGGCACCGGCTCGCTCGTCAAGGCCGTGGCGTGGGCGACGGCGTCACGTCCGCTGGTCATGGGCAAGCCGTCCGTCTGGGCCGGCCGCGCGGCTGTCGCCTCGCTCGGCGTGCCCCCAAGGGAGGTCGCCGTCGTCGGCGACCAGCTGCTGCAGGACATTCGGATGGGAAAGCTCGCGGGCACATCCACCGTGCTCGTGCTCACCGGATCGTCGACGCGCGAGGATGTCGAGCGAGCGCCCGCGAGGCTCCGGCCCGACGCGGTGCTCGCGGACGTCGGCCACCTGACGGAGTGGCTGGCGAAATGACGAGCGGACCGTACGTCCTATGGTTCCGCGACTGCGGCACGAGCTGCCTGCCACGCGTGGGCGGGAAGAACGCGAGCCTCGGTGAGATGACGCGCGCCGGCCTGCGCGTGCCGCCCGGCTTCGCGATCACGACCGACGCCTATCGCGAGTTCCTGGACGAGGCCAGCCTCGGTCCGGAGATCGCGAACGTGCTGCAGCGCCTGGACGGCGCGGATCTCGCCGCCGTCGACCAGGCCGGCCGGGACATCCGCCGCATGGCGAGCGCGGCTCCCGTGCCGGCGCGGGTCGAGGACGCGATCGCGGAGGCCTACGCGACGCTGTGCGCCGAGGCGGGCGTGCCCGACCTGCCGGTCGCGGTCCGCTCCAGCGCGACCGCCGAGGACCTTCCCGATGCTTCGTTCGCCGGTCAGCAGGACACGTTCCTCTGGGTGCGCTCGGCGGCCTCGATCCTCACTCACACGGTGCGGTGCTGGTCCAGCCTGTACACGGCCCGCGCCATCTCGTACCGCGCCCAGCTGGGACTTCGCGACGGCAGTCTGCTCATCAGCGTCGGCGTGCAGAAGATGGCGAACGCCCGGACGGCGGGCGTCATGTTCACCCTGAACCCGACGAACGGCGACCTTTCGAAGATCGCGATCGATGCGAGCTGGGGCCTCGGCGAGAGCGTGGCATCCGGGACCGTGACTCCGGACAACTACCTCGTGGACAAGGTGACGTTCGACATCATCCGGCGCACCGCATCGGTGAAGCTCATCGAGCACGTGCCCGATCCCGCGACCGGCCGCGTGGAGATACGGGACGTCGCGGCCGAACGGCAGAGCAGCCTGTGCCTGAGCGACGAAGAGGTCATCAGGCTGGCGGAGCTGGGGAAGCGCATCGAGCGGTCCTACGGCGGACCGCAGGACATCGAGTGGGCGATCGACCGGGACCTCCCCTTCCCGGACAACGTCGTTCTCCTCCAGAGCCGGCCCGAGACGGTCTGGAGCCAGCGGCCGCGCGCGCCGATCGGCGGGGGCGCAGCCGGGATCGAGAGCGTCCTGGCGACGTTGCTCGCTCCTTTACACGGGGAAGGGCTCGAGCCCGGCGCGGGATCAGGAACGGGTGGGAAGAGAGGCGCTTATGACACGTGACCCATCGCGGCCCCTTGACGAGCGGCCCTGACCGAACACGAAGGGAGGCAGACGAATGGCGACCATTGTCCAGGCCAAGGCGCAGACGCGGTTCCCGAGCCCATTCGAGGTCAAGACGCCACCGGGGGCGGAGGGCTGGCAGGGTCTCTACCCGTATTACACGGTCTTCAGTGAGGATCGCCGCGCCGAAGAGGAGGCGGCGTTCTGGTTCCAGGACGGCGTCCACTGGCGCGAGGTGTTGTACCCGTTCGACTCGATCTTCATGGAGTTCGCCCTCAAGTGCCTCTCCCAGTACAACACCCGCTTCTACATCATCCCGCCGGCCATGGGGGTCGACTACCGGATCCTCAACGGCTACACGTATCTGAGCCCGGTGGGGATCGCCGACCCGGCGGTCATCGGCGCGCGCGTCCCGCACTTCCTCGAGCGGGCCGGGTACTACTTCCAGAACTGGGACGGCCTGTACGCGAAGTGGCTCGTCAAGATGAAGGCGCTGATCGCGGAGCTGGACACGCTCTCCTTCAGTCCCCTCCCCGAGATGGAGGACACCGCTCTCGTCACCGGGGGCCGCGGCCTCAGCAGCAGCTTCGACCTCATGTCGCGCTACGACAAGCTCATAGAGCTCGGCCTCACCGGCTGGCAGTACCACTTCGAGTTCCTGAACCTCGGGTACGCCGCGTACCTCGACTACTTCGGCTTCTGCAAGCAGGCATTCCCCGACATCCGCGATCAGACCATCGCGAAGATGGTCTCGGGCATCGAGGTCGACCTGTTCCGACCCGACGACGAGCTGAAGCGCCTCGCGAGAGCGGCCGTGAAGCTGGGCGTGGCGGGCGACCTGAGGTCAGGGACCGCGGCGGAAGCCATCGCGCGGCTCGAGAAGGCGAAGAACGGCCCGGAGTGGCTGGCCGAGCTGGAGAAGTCCAAGACGCCGTGGTTCAACTTCTCGGGCGGCACCGGGTTCTACCACCACGATCTGGTCTGGGCCGATCACCTCGATGTGCCCTTCACGTTCCTGCGGAACTACGTCGCGAAGGTCGAGGCCGGAGAGGACCTCTCCCGCCCGCTGGACGCCATCCGCGCCGAGCGGGACCGGCTGGCCACGGAGTACACCGCCCTGCTGTCGACCGAGGAGGACCGCAAGACCTTCCAGGGGAAGCTCGGACTGGCCCGCACGGTCTTCCCGTACATCGAGAACCACAACTTCTACGTCGAGCACTGGCACCACGCGGTCTTCTGGCGGAAGATGCGCCAGCTCGGGAAGGTGTTCGTCAGCGCGGGGTTCACCAGCGCCGTCGACGACATCTTCTATCTGCGCCGTGACGAGATACCCGTCGCCCTCTTCGACATGAGCTCGGCCTGGGCCGTCGGCACGTCCGCACGGGGCCCGAAGTACTGGCCGCGTGAGATCGCACGGCGCAAGGGGATCGCCGACGCGCTTCGCCGATGGTCCCCACCACCGGCGCTCGGCGTCCCGCCAGCGGTCGTGACCGAGCCGTTCACCATCATGCTCTGGGGCATCACCACCGACAGCATCAACACGTGGCTCGGTGGCGGCGTCGGTGCAACGCTCAAGGGATTCGCGGCCTCGCCCGGCGTGGTCGAGGGTCCCGCGCGCGTGGTCACCAGCGCGGCCGACCTGGATCAGGTGCTCGACGGTGAGATCCTCGTGTGCCCGATCACCGCACCGAGCTGGGCGCCGATCTTCTCGCGGATCAAGGGTGCGGTCACCGACGTCGGCGGGATGATGTCCCACGCGGCCATCGTGTGCCGCGAATACGGGCTGCCGGCGGTCGTCGGTACCGGATTCGCGACGCGTCAGATCAAGACCGGACAGATGGTCCGCGTCGACGGAAACGCCGGGACCGCGACCATCCTGTGACCTTGGACCGTACCCCTCTCCCATCGC
>MGON01000035.1:5132-11434 GCA_001795345.1 Chloroflexi bacterium RIFCSPLOWO2_02_FULL_71_16
GCGCGGGGGCGATGAAGGAGAGAGCGCGATGGCGGACGCTACCTACGACGCCGTGGTCATCGGCGGCGGCCACCACGGCACGATCACCGCGTGCTACCTCGCCCGGGCAGGCCTGAAGGTCGCGGTCTTCGAACGGCACACCGAGCTCGGCGGTGGCGCCGTGAGCGAGGAGGGTCCCGCGCCCGGCTTCCGCCAGAACTCCTGTGCTCACTTCACGCGCTTCTACAGCCATCCCGCATATCGCGACTTCGACCTCCGCGACGAAGGGCTGCGGTACGTCTTCCCCGACCAGAACGAAGGGATGATCTTCGACGACGGCACCAGCTTCATCGGGCATTCCGCCTTCCGCGTGGTGGATGCTCAGACGGGACGCACCGAATACAGCGAGGAGAACGTCAAGAAGACCTACGAGCAGATCCGCCGCTTCTCGCACCGCGACGCCGAGGTCTACCTGGAGCTGCTCGACCGGTATCGGCGCTGCTGGAAGGAAGCATTCCACGCGCATCGCTTCTCGGCCCCGACGCCCTGGGGGACGCCCGACCCGCTCGAGGCGCTCGTGGCCGACCCGGACAGCGGCCTGGAGCCGGTCCATCAGTTCATGACCGTGCGGCAGGTCGCCTACGACTTCTTCGAGAGCCCGGAGCTGCGGACGCTCTTCATGCGCGCGACACCGACCTCGGGTGGCTGCTTCCCCGACGACGTCATGGGACTGCAGGGGCTCGTGCACGTCATGGCGCTGGTGCTTTCCTTCGAGCCCGCGGCCATCGCCGAGGGCGGCACCCGGGCGATCACGGACGCGCTCGTCTCGGCCGGCACCAAGCTGGGCGTGCAGTATTTCACCGGCCACGAGGTCGATCGCGTGATCGTCGAGAACGGCGCAGCGAGCGGCGTGCAGCTGACCGACGGGACGCGCGTGGCCGCGCGTCTGGTCGTGAGCGACCTCGGCGTGCCGCAGACGGTCCTGCGGCTGCTGCAGGACGCACCCCTCGCCGACCGGATCATGCACCGCGTCAAGAACATCCACTACGACCGTGCCCAGATCTTCTGGGGCAACGTGGCGGTCCACGAGCTGCCGCGCTACGTCGCGGACGCGCAGAACCCCGGCGTGGGCACTCAGCCTCGCCTGTACTGGGGGGCGAAGGATCCGGACTACTTCGCGACGCGCTACCAGCACGAGATCTTCACGCTCGGGTTCGCCCAGCAGCTCTACATCCTGACGGCGCCCGACAGCATCTGGGATCGCACGCGTGCGCCGGAAGGCAGCCACACGATCCTCGTCGAGGACTTCACCGCTCCGGTGCGCCTGTTCTCTCCCCGCGAGTGGGGACGCCTCAAGGAGCAGTTCGTCGATCAGATGCTCGAACAGTGGGTACGGCTCGCTCCGAACATGACGCGCGACAACGTGATCGCCTCGCGCATCTACAGCCCCTACGACGTCGAGGTCGGTCATCCGGACATGCTCGAGGGCGGCTGGGCGGAAGGCAGCATGTTCGCTTCACAGCTGGGTCGCTTCCGTCCGATCCCCGAGCTCTCCGGCTATCGCACGCCGATCGCTGGTCTCTACCTCTGCTCCTCGAACCTTCACTCCGCGGGAGGGATCGGCCGCGGCAGCAGCTACAACTGCTACCAGGTCATCGCGCAGGACCTGCATCTGCCGTCCGGCGCCCAGGCCGGGCGCAGCCACTGATCGGCGGGAGCACGGAGCGATGCGCGTCGTGGTGTGCCTGAAGCAGACCGTGGATCCGCTGATCCCTGTCACGAGCCTCGTGGTGGACAGGGATCGGAAGAGGATCGCCACGACCTCCAAGGTCCCGCCGGTGCTCAACGGCTACGACGAGCAGGCGCTGGAGGCCGCACTGCGCCTCAAGGACACCGCAACGGGCGGATGCGAGGTCATCGCCCTCTCCGCCGCCGCCGAGTTCGACCTGGACGTCATGCGGTCGGCGCTCGCGGTGGGGACCGATGACCTCGTCCTGGTACAGGACCCGGCGCTCGAGACTTGGGATGCCCACTCGGTCGCCCGTGTACTGGCCGCCGCGATCCGGCACCTCGAAGGTGTGGACCTGGTGCTGTGCGGAAGGCAGGCCTCCGACTGGGACAACGCCCAAGTCCCCCTGATGCTCGCGGAGATGATGCCCGGCGTCGCGTGCCTCACGTTGGCACGGAAGGTCGAGGCGCTCGGGCGGCGTGTGCGCGTCGAGCGGGTCCTGAGCGACGGCATCCAGATCATGGAGGCCGACCTGCCCGCGGTGGTCACCGTGACAAGCGAGCTGGGGACGCTGCGCTATCCGCGGCTGAAGGACAAGCTGCAGGCGGCGCGCCGCCGACCCCGCTACCTGACGCTCCAGGAGCTGGGCATCGACCCGGTGACACCACCCGCGGTCGAGCTGCTGGACCTGGAGCTCGTCGCGACGCAACGGGCCTGCGAGCTCGTGACCGGGAGTGACGGCGCCGAGGCGGGCCGGCGATTGGCGGGCGTCCTCCGGGACGCCCGGCTCATCTGACGCATGGGGATGGCGGACGGGGTCCTGATCTTCGCGGAGACGGACGGCGGACGTCTGCACGCCGGCTTCTGGGAGCTGGTCACCGTCGGCCGGCAGCTCGCGACCAAGCTCGGCACGACGATGCACGTGGCCGTCCAGGGTGGGGACGCGAGCACGGTCACGGAGGTGCGGAACAGCGGAGCCGACCAGGTCCACGTGGCCGAGGATGCGCGCCTCGCCGAGCCATGGCCCGACGCTCATCTCGCTGCGTTCGCGACGCTCTGTCGCGAGCTCGGGCCATCGGTCATCGTCATGCCCCGCACGCCGCTCGGCATGGAGGTGGCCGCGCGCCTGGCCCATCGCCTCGGCGTCGGGCTGGCGCCGGACGCGATGACGATCGAGGCCACCGAGACGGGAATGGTGTGCACGCGACCTGTCTTCGGCGGCGTAGCGCGCGCGACGATCCGGCTGACGCGACGGCCGTGGATCGTGGTCCCCTACCGCCGGGCCTTCGAAGCGGCCACCCCGAGCTCGTCGTGCCAGAGCGAGCTCGTGCCGGCGCCCGCGATGCCCGAAGGGACGCTCCGGACGCAGTGCGGGCCACATGCGCGGCAGAGCGATGAGGGGCCGGACCTCGAACGAGCGCGCGTGGTCGTCGCCGGCGGCATGGGAATGAGCGAGGCGGGATCGTTCCAGATGCTGCGCGAGATCGCGGAGCTCCTGGGCGGCGCCGTCGGAGCGTCGCGCCCGGTGTGCGATGCCGGCTGGGTCAGCTCCTCGCTGCAGATCGGGTTGACGGGCAAGACCGTGGCGCCCGAGGTCTACATCGCCGTCGGCATCTCGGGAGCGATACAGCACATGTCGGGCTGCTCGTCCTCGCGAACGATCGTGGCCATCAACAAGGACCCCGCGGCGCCGATCTTCCAGCAGTCCACGTATGGCGTCGTCGGCGATTGGAAGGAAGTGCTGCCGGCGTTCCGCGATGCGCTGGCCGGCGGAGGAGGACGGTGATCTCGACGGCACCGGCGACAGGCCGCACGGCCTCGGTCACGGACCCGGCGACCGGCGAGGTCATCGGCCAAGTCCCACTGGGCACCGCCGAGGACGCCGACCGCGCCGTGCGCTCCGCGGAGGCCGCGTTCGGTGACTGGCGCGCCCGACCCATGGCGGAGCGCGCTGCGCTCCAGCACGCCGCCGCGTCCGCGCTGCGGTCGCGGAGCGACGAGTTCGCTCGGACCCTGACGCGGGAGGTGGGCCGGCCGCTGGCCGGGTCGCGCAGTGAGGTCGAGCGCACGGCGGCGCTGCTCGACTACTTCGCCGAGGAGGGGCTGCGCCTGCGCGGCGAGATCCCGAAGCTCGACCTGCCGGACGAGCGCGTCCTCGTCGTCAAGGAGCCGGTCGGCGTCGTGGTGGCGATCGTGCCGTTCAACTACCCACTGACGCTGCTCACCTTCAAGCTGGGCGCGGCGCTCATCACCGGGTGCACGGTCGTGGCCAAGCCCGCGCTCGAGACGCCGCTCACGACGCTCATGCTGGCGGAGCTCTTCCGCGAGGTCGGCTATCCGCCCGGCGCGTTCATCGTGGTGACGGGCCGGGGCAGCGAGATCGGCCAGGCGCTCGTCGAGCACCCGATCCCGCGCAAGGTCGCGTTCACCGGGGGGACCGCCGCGGGCAAGCGCATCGCCGCGGCCGCGACGGGGACCAACAAGCGCGTGACGCTGGAGCTGGGCGGCCAGTGCCCGGCGATCGTGTGCGACGACGCGGATCTCGACGTCGCCGTGCCGGCGCTGCTGCGGCAGACCTTCGAGAACGCGGGCCAGTTCTGCTACCGGGTGAACCGGATGTACGTCCAGCGTGGGATCTTCGGCGCCTTCGCCGAACGCTTCGCCGCCGCCGCCCGGGGCCTAGTCGTCGGGAACGGGCTCGAGCCCGGCACGCAGATGGGCCCGCTACGGCGCGCGGACGTCCTGCGGAAGACCGAAGAGCACGTGAGCGACGCGGTGGCGAAGGGAGCGCGGCTGCTCGCCGGCGGCGAGCGCATGACCGGACCGGGATACGAGCGCGGGTACTTCTGGCCGCCGACCGTGCTGGCGCAGACGGATCATTCGATGCGGATCATGACCGAGGAGACGTTCGGCCCGGCTGTCGGCCTGATGCCGATCGGGACACTGGATGAGGCGATCGCGCACGCGAACGACACGCCCTATGGCCTCGCGGCGTTCGTCTTCAGCCGGGACCTGGCGACGGCGCTGCGGGCCGCCGAGCGCTGTGAGGCGGGCTCGGTCTGGGTGAACGACATCCATCGCTCCTACGACCAGGTGCCCTTCGGCGGATACAAGCAGAGCGGTCTGGGCCGCGAGAAGTCGCGTCATGGGCTGGACGAGTACCTCGAGCTGAAGACGATCTACCTGTCCCTGCCGAAGGGGATGGGCGCATGATCCCCAACGTGGACGAGAAGTACGCCGAGATCTACGAGCGGGCGGGACCGTATCTGGATACGCGCCACAACGACCTTCACGTGCGCATCGCGTACGGCTTTGCCCTTCGCCTCCTGGAGGAATACCGCGAGGCCGACGAGGCCGTCGTGCTGCCGGCGGTGATCCTCCATGACACCGGCTGGAAGACGATCCCGGAGGATCAGCACCTCAAGGCGTTCGGTCCGAAGATGACGGACCCGGACCTGCGTCGCGTGCACGAGGTAGAGGGCGCGCGCATCGCCAACGAGATCCTCACCGCCGTGGGATACGACGCTGCGCGCCGGGAGGAGATCGTCGCGATCATCGACGGGCACGACTCGCGCGAGACGGCGATGTCCCTGAACGACAAGGTCGTCAAGGACGCCGACAAGCTGTGGCGCTTCAGCCGGACAGCGATGGAGATCGACCACCGCCGCTTTGGATACGAGCTGCGCGAGTACTTCGGGTGGCTCGAGCGGCAGATCGATGACTGGTTCTTCACCCCCGAAGCGACACGAATGGCCCGCGAGTCGTTCACCGAGGCGCGCGCCGCGTTGATCGGCTGACGTCGAGATGGCGCAGCGCGGGCCGCTCGACGGCCGCGTGGCGATCGTGACCGGGGCCGCGCGCGGGCTGGGCCGCGCTTTCAGTCTCGCTCTGAGCGAAGCGGGCGCAGCGGTGGCCGCCGCCGACATCGACCTCGCGGGCGCGAGAGGGACCGCCGCGGCCATCGACGCCGCCGGGGGCCAGGCGCTGGCGGTGGCCGTGGACGTGTCGGACGAGGCCGCCACGCACCGCATGGCGGACGTGACGGTCGAGCGCTGGGGGCGGATAGACATCCTCGTGAACAACGCGGCGCTGTACGGCGGCCTCGAGCGCAAGCCCTTCGGGGAGATCACCCCCGCGGAGTGGGACCGCGTGATGGCCGTCAACCTCAAGGGACCGTGGCTGTGCGCGCGGGCGGCGGTGCCGCACATGCGGGCGCGGGGATCTGGCAAGATCATCAACGTCGCATCCGCCGTCTTCCACAGCGGCTCACCCCTGTGGGCGCACTACGTCGCGTCCAAAGGGGGCGTCATCGGCCTGACACGGGCGCTCGCGAAGGAGCTCGGGGACGATGGCATCAACGTGAACGCCATCGCACCGGGCTTCACGCTCACCGAGGCGAGCGAGGCGCTCATCCCCGGAGCGGACCGGTACGGGGTCGACCGTGGGGCGATCAAGCGGCCAGAGCGTCCGGACGACGTCGTCGGGCTCGTCGTCTTCCTCGCGTCCGCGGCCAGCGACTTCATCACGGGCCAGACGATCGTCGTCGACGGCGGAAGACAGCTCCAGTGAGCACCGCCGTGCCGGACGATGGCGC
>MGON01000035.1:11477-11592 GCA_001795345.1 Chloroflexi bacterium RIFCSPLOWO2_02_FULL_71_16
GATGGCGGGCGCGAGCGGGCCTGGTGCGAACGCTGCGGCTTCATCGCGTACCGCAACCCTGTCCCGATCGCCGTCGTCCTCGCACGCGACGGCGACCGCATCCTCCTGGTGCGCC
>MGON01000035.1:11605-11808 GCA_001795345.1 Chloroflexi bacterium RIFCSPLOWO2_02_FULL_71_16
GCTGCGCGGTTTCTGGGCGCCACCCGCGGGATACGTCGAGGTCGACGAATCGGTCGAGGACGCGGCGGTCCGGGAGGCAAGAGAGGAGACCGGCCTCGACGTCGCGCTCGAGGGTCTGCTGGGCGTCTATTCCGGCCCGGCCGCCGGGCTCGTCGCCATCGCGTACGCCGGCCGCGTCGTCGGCGGCCGCCTCGCGCCGAGCG
>MGON01000035.1:11870-14638 GCA_001795345.1 Chloroflexi bacterium RIFCSPLOWO2_02_FULL_71_16
GCCGGACCGCGCCCTCTTCCGGGAGATGTGACCGCCATCGCTTGACGGGTCGAACGGTTGTTCGATATCCTCGCCCCTTCATTGAGAACGGACGTTCGGTTCCCGGCCCGGACCAGCCTGGAGCAGATCCTGGACGCCTTCGAGCGCGACCCCGAGTTCGCCTCGATGGTCACGCGCTGGGAGCGCCTTCCGGCGCGGGCGCCGCGGTACGCCCCGTTCCCGGTCTGGCTCGACGAGCGGATCTCCCGGACGCTCCGGCGGCGCGGCATCGAGGCGCTGTACTCACATCAGGCCGAGGCGCTCGACGCCGCCCACGCCGGACGGAACGTCGTCGTCGTCACGCCGACCGCGTCGGGCAAGACGCTCTGCTACGACCTACCGGTCCTCCACGCGATCGCGAAGGATCCGTCGGCTCGCGCGCTCTTCATCTTCCCGACCAAGGCCCTCGCCCAGGACCAGCTGGCGGAGCTCGAGCGGCTCTCGGGCGAGATGGAGATCGAGCTCAAGACGCACACGTACGACGGCGACACACCCCCTCAGGCGCGGGCCGCCATACGGTCCGCCGGCCATGTCGTCATCACGAACCCCGACATGCTCCACACCGGGATCCTCCCCCACCACACGAAGTGGGTGAAGCTCTTCGAGAACTTGCGCTACGTCGTGCTCGACGAGCTGCACACCTACCGCGGCGTGTTCGGCAGCAACGTCGCGAACGTCCTCCGCCGGCTCCGCCGCATCTGCGCCTTCTACGGATCGGACCCCGTCTTCATCTGCACGTCGGCGACGATCGCGAACCCCGAGGAGCTCGCACGGCGCCACGTCGAGGGCGACGTCGTCCTCGTGGACGAGTCCGGCGCTCCCCAGGGCGAGAAGGTCATCGCGTTCGTGCAGCCGCCGGTCGTGAACGCTTCGCTCGGGATCCGCCGCAGCGCGCTCCTCGTCGGCCGCGACATCGCCGCCACGCTGCTCGCGTCGGGAACGCAGACCATCTGCTTCACGCGCTCGCGCGTGCAGACGGAGCTGCTCCTCACCTACCTCCGGTCGCGCTTCCCCGGTCCGCAGTGGCCGGCCGACCTCGTCCGCGGCTACCGCGGCGGCTACCTCCCGAGCGAGCGCCGCGCCATCGAGCGCGGGCTGCGGGACGGGACCGTGCGCGGCGTCGTCTCTACCAACGCGCTCGAGCTCGGCATCGACATCGGGGCGCTGCAGGCCTCGGTGCTGGTCGGCTACCCCGGCACGGTCGCCTCGACCTGGCAGCGAATGGGACGCGCGGGCCGCCGTGGCGAGCTCTCCGCAGCGTTCCTCGTCGCGACCTCCTCGCCGACGGACCAGTACGTCGTCCAGCATCCGGAGTACGTCCTGGGACGCTCCCCCGAGCAGGGGCTCGTGAACCCGGACAACCTGCACGTGCTCGTGGGCCATCTGAAATGCGCCGCGTTCGAGCTGCCCTTCGAGCGCAGCGAGCGCTTCGGCACCGAGGACACGCCGGGGGTCCTCTCGTACCTCGACGAGCAGGGGATCCTCCACGAGGCCGACGGCCGCTACCACTGGGCCGCCCAGGCGTTCCCCGCCGAGGCGATGTCGCTGCGGACCGCCAGCAACGACAACGTCGTCATCATCGACACGACCGGCGGCCGCACGCGGGTCATCGGGGAGGTGGACCGCTTCGCGGCCCCGGTCCTGGTCCACGAGCAGGCCATCTACCTCCACGAGTCGCGCCAGTACCAGGTCGAGCGCCTCGACTGGGAGAACGCCAAGGCCTACGTCACCGAGGTGAAGGTCGACCACTACACCGACGCGGGCCTCGCGGTGCGCATCCGCGTGCTCGACTCGTTCGCGACGGAGCCCGTGACGCCGCGGGCGGGCCGCGACCGCTTCGCGCGTTCGCATGGCGAGGTCCTCGTGAGCGCGCTGGCCACGATCTACAAGAAGCTGACCATGTACACGCACGAGAACGTCGGCTGGGGCAAGATCCACCTCCCCGAGCAGGAGCTCCAGACCACCTCCTACTGGCTTTCGCTCGCGGCCGACGCGGCGCCCGGCTGGCCGCGCGAGCGGGTGGAGGTGGCCCTTGCCGGTCTCGGCAACCTGCTCCACGGGCTCGCCCCGCTCTTCCTGATGTGCGACCCGCATGACCTCGGCCTCTCGGTCGAGGTGCGCTCGCCGCACACCGAGCGGCCCACGCTCTACCTCTTCGACATGACGCCCGGCGGCGTCGGCTTCTCGGAGCGCCTCTTCCGCGCGACCGATCCGCTGCTCGAGCGCGCCCGAGAGCATCTCGCGGCCTGCCCGTGCGAGAGCGGCTGCCCGGCCTGCGTCGGCCCGGCGTACGCGATCGGCCAGGACGTGAAGGCGGCGGTCGCCGAGCTGATCGCGTGACCGTCGCCCTGCGCGAACGTCTCGCGCGGGTCGCGGCCGCGCGGGCCGTGCTACGGGATGTGGAGGTACGAACTTCTAAGGGGGCGGGGTGCACCGTTCCCCCACTGAACGACGTCGGGGATGTTGGGCTGGATCCGAACCTCCAGCGAGAGGGGTCTCTTCCCGAGGCCTCGGAGTTTCGGCATCAGATCGATGCCGAACGGCATCAATTTGATGCCAAGTCGCCCGGTCCCTCGCAAGACGATCCCGGCGCAGGACCCGGTCGTCGGACCGTCCCCGCAGCAGCACCATCTCAAAGGATGCCCTTCACCGTGACGGAGGAGAGGTACGAACTGGCAGACCTCGGGCTTGAGATCGTGGGACGCTCCGACCCGGACCCGCTGACGCTC
>MGON01000035.1:14668-17778 GCA_001795345.1 Chloroflexi bacterium RIFCSPLOWO2_02_FULL_71_16
AAGCGCTGGGAGGACATCCTCTTCCTCGACACCGAGACGACCGGTCTCTCGGGCGGCACCGGGACCTACGTCTTCATGCTCGGGACGGCGCGGATCCGGGACGGAGAGCTCGTCTTCCGGCAGCACGTCCTCTGCGACCTCGCTGCCGAGCGCCGCTTCGTCGCCGCGATCCACGAGGAGATGGCCGCGTTCCGCGCGTGCGCCTCGTACAACGGCAAGTCCTTCGACCTGCCGATCCTCCGGACGCGCGTCGTGCTGGCGCTGCGCGCGGACCTGTCGGTCGACGAGAGCCACCTCGACCTCCTCCATCCCGCGCGCCGGCTCTGGAAGGACCGGTTCGGGTCGACGACCCTGCGCCAGATCGAGGCCTCGGTCCTCGACGAGCCTCGGGTCGACGACATCCCGGGGGCGCTCATTCCCGACCGCTACTTCGGTTACCTCCGGACACGGGACGAGCGGCTCATCGAGCCTGTCCGGCGGCACAACGCGCAGGACGTCATCTCGCTGGTGCGGATCGCCGACCGCGTCGCGGGCGCGGTCCGAGACGCGCGGCGCGGCCGGGCTCCGGACCACGCGCCCGCCGCCCTCGCGCTCGCACGCATCTTCGAGCGGAGCGGCGAGCTGGACGCCGCGTTCTGCTGCTACGAGAGCGCTTACGTGGACGGCGAGCGCGAGCTGAGACGGCGCTCCGCGCTCCCATTCGCGCGCGCTCTCGAGCGGCGGGGCGAGCTCGACCGCGCGATCGCGATGCTCGAGACGCTCCTGGCCCTGGATGCGGGCACGCCTGCCTGGCGCGAGCAGGCCGAGGCGCGGCTGCGCAGACTGCTGCGGAAGCGATGGCGACGAGAGCTGCGGCCCGCGGGCTGAGCGCGTACGCGGGATCCCGCAAGGTCGGGGCCTCCTGAAGGGCCTCCCGCGCGGATGGACGCCACGCGTCACCATGCGGATGGCATGTACCTCGACGACCTCCCCGCGGCCGCGCGCGCGATCCGTCAGCGCCTGACGACCAGCCGCGCGGTCGTCGAGGCGGCCCTCGCGCGGTACGACGAGCGTGAGCCGGTCGTACGCGCGTTCGCGTGGCTGGATCGCGAGCGCGCGCTCCGACTTGCGGACGAGGCCGACCACCGCGCCGCGAGCGGAGCGCCGCTCGGCCCGCTGCACGGGGTGCCTGTCGGCGTCAAGGACATCTACGACACGGCCGGGATACCGACCGAGAACGGATCGCGCCTCTTCCGGGGACGCGTTCCCGACCGGAGCGCCGCGGCCGTGACGGCGCTCGAGGAGGCCGGCGCCATCGTCATCGGCAAGACCGTCACGACCGAGCTGGCGTTCTTCCATCCGGGACCGACCACGAATCCGCACGATCCGTCGCGTACGCCGGGCGGCTCGTCGATGGGCTCCGCCGCCTCCGTCGCGGCGGGGATGATCCCAGGCGCCATCGGGAGCCAGACCAACGGATCCGTGATCCGGCCCGCGGCGTTCTGCGGCGTCGTCGGCCTGAAGCCGACGTACGGACGCATCTCGCTCGAAGGCGTGATGCCGTTCGCGCCGACGCTCGACCACGCCGGGACGTTCACGCGGACCGTCCTGGGCGCGGCCCTGCTCTGTGCCGTCCTGGCCCGGGAGCCGGCCGAGACGTGGTGGGCGGGGCCGGACGCCGCGCCGCCGCGCTTCGCCGCGATCCGCACCAAGGACTGGGAGCGCGGCAGCGAGCCCGCGCGCAAGCGGTTCCAGCAGGCGATCGACGCGCTGGCCGCCGCGGGTCGCGCGATCGAGTGGCCGCCTCTGCCCGGGGACGTCGACGAGGCGGTGCCGGTGCTTCGGACGATCATGGCGAAGGAGAGCGCCTCTACCATCGGCGTCGCGATCCGCAGGGATCCCGCGGCGGTGAGCGACGTGGCGAAGGCGCTCGTCCGCGAAGGCGAGGCGATCTCCGACGCGGCCTACCGGGAGGCGCTGCGCGAGCGCGCCCGGCTGGTCGCGGCGTTCGCTGACTGGGCCGCGCCGTACGACGCGGTCCTGACCCTGCCCGCCACCGGCGAAGCGCCGACGCCCGAGACGACGGGCGACCCCATCTTCTGCTCCCGCTGGACGCTTGTCGGCGCGCCGGCGGTGACGCTGCCCGCGGGCCGAGGCCCATCGGGACTTCCCCTCGGCGTGCAGCTCGTGGCCGGTCCCGGCGACGACCGCCGCCTTCTCGGCGCGGCCGCGTGGGCGGAGGGCGTGCTCGGGAAGTGGAACGCCTAGCGGAACTCCGCGTCGCCCGCGCGGCGTGAGCGCTCGTCCGTCCGCGCCAGCTCCAGGGCGAGATCGACGGCTTCCTTCGGCGTAGAGGCGTAGCGCAGCACGTTGCGGCCCGCCTCGTCGAGGTGCACGCCGCGGTACGCGACCTCGCGCATGCGGTCGGCCCAGCCGCCCGTCCCCTCGAGGATCACGGTCGGCTTGTCCTCGTACGCGACGGTGAGCTCGTTCAGCGTGCCGATGCCGCCGCTGATCATGATCACCGCGTCGGCGACGCGGACGTTGAGCGTGTTGCGCATGTAGCCCATGCCGGTCGTGAAGGCGATGTCGACGAACTGGTTCGCCTCGCGCTTGTCGAAGCCCGGGAGGATGCCGATGGTGAGGCCGCCGCCGCGCTTCGCGCCGCGGCTGACCGCCTCCATGACGCCCGAGAGCCCGCCGCTCACGACGACCGCGCCGGCCTCGGCCAGCAGCCGGCCCACCTCCTCCGCGGCGGTGAGCGCCTCGGGCGGCACCGGATCGCTCGCGTCGCGGGCGCTCTTGCCGATGACCGTGATGAGCAGCGAGCGCGGCACGGGCCGAGACTAGCTTCGAGGTCGGCCGGCCGCGCGAGGTCGCTCTAGCGCCCGAGCGGATCCACTACGGCGCCGTCCTGCTTCACTTCCCAGTGCACGTGGGCTCCCGTCGTGAGCCCGCTCAACCCGACCGCCGCGATCGGCTGTCCGCGCGCGACGCGCTGCCCGACCGCCACGTACGAGAGCGACGTGTGGTAGTAGCAGCTCTCGAGGCCGCCGGCGTGCGTGACGCATGCGGCGCGGCCTCCGACCGGCACCCAGCCGACGTGCGTGACCTCGCCCTCGTCGGCGGCG
>MGON01000036.1:0-3657 GCA_001795345.1 Chloroflexi bacterium RIFCSPLOWO2_02_FULL_71_16
GGAGCCCCCCGCCTAGCCTGTACCATCATTAGGTCCCGTACGTGCGCCCTTCGCGTGCGCACGCGTTCGACACAGGAGGCAATAGGTGGCCACACCAGCTGAGACGACCCTCCGCGTGCGTACGCTCGCGGATCAGGCGATCGCCGCGGCGCTCGAGTCCGACTGGCAGCGAGCCGCCGACCTGAACAAGCAGATCCTCGAGGTCTCGCCCGACGACGCCGAGGCTCGCAACCGCTTCGGCCGCGCGCTCCTCGAGCTGGGCAAGCTCGACGAGGCCCGGGCCGCGTACCAGGAGGTCCTCCGGGCCTTCCCGCACGACCCCATCGCCATCCGCCAGCTCGCCCGGCTGGCGCTGCTGGCGGACGACAAGAAGAAGACCCAGCCGACCAAGTCGAAGACCCAGACCCGCCTCTTCATCGAGGACATGGGCAAGACCGGCATCCTCCGGCTCATGAACCCGGCGCCGCCGGCGATCGTGGCGCGCTACTCGCCCGGCGCCGAGGTCGAGCTCCGGGAGCAGGAGGGCCTGCTCGCGGTGCACACACGCGACGGCGAGCTGCTCGGCTTCCTCGAGCCGAAGGTCGGCCGGCGGCTGATCGACCTCATCGCGACCGGCAACGAGTACGTCGTCGCCCTGGTGACGAACGACCAGGCCAACCCCCGCGTAGCGGTCCGCGAGGTCGTCCAGAGCCCGGCCAACGCCCACCGCATCTCCTTCCCCGGGCACCACCGCCCGGTCGAGACCAAGGAGCGGGCGTACATCAAGGGCACCTTCTTCCGTTACGGGGACGAAGACCAGGAAGAGGAAGAAGAAGAGACCGCGGATGACGACCGCACCGGGCGCGGCGAGGCCGCCCTTGCCGAGGAAGGCGGGCTCCTGGAGGAGCCTCTTCCCGTGGAGGCCGACGAGGACGACGAAGAAGACGAGGACGAGAGCTAGCCGGCGCCTCGGCGCCATCGCCCTCGCGGTCGTCCTGCTCGCCGCCTGCACGTCCGCTCCTCTGCCGAAGGCGGCCTCGGATGTCGAGGAAGCATCCGAGCTCGCGCTCGAGGCGGTACAGCTCCTCACGCGCGTCTCCGCTTACGACTACGCGCTCGCGGGGACGCTGACCGGCGCCCGGACCCACATCGTCTCGCCGGACCGGTACGCGTCCGTCGTGCGCGACTCCGCCGTGAACATCCAGCGCTTCACGGGCAAGGCGCTCGAGGCGACCCTCGACACGGCCGGTCCGATCCACGAGCGGCTTGTGACGCTCGCCGACGCCCTCGTCGAGGTCTCCCGTGCGGCCGACCAGTACGCCGACGGCGGCGACCCCGCGATCTTCGCCGAGGTCGTGGACGGCGTCGCTCGCGGGTGGGACGACGTGCTCGCGCTCGCTCGCCTCATCCGCCCGGAGGATCCCGAGCTGCTCGCGACGATCGCGCACGGGTCGTCGTTCGCCGTCCAGGCGAAGGCCGCGCCGGCCTACGGACTGACGGTCGGGCCGTTCGCATCCTCGGCGGAAGCGCAGGCGGCGGCGGACCGCATCGGGACGGTCGAGCGGGTCTCCAGCGAGGCGCCGTTCGTGGTCCGGGTCGGCACGTACGCCGACCGGGCCGCAGGCGAGGCCGCCGTGACCGCGCTGTCGGTGAAGGGCTTCAGCGGCCTGCTGGCCGAAGAGCAGCGGTTCACGTTCTCGCGCAGCGGCCCCGCGCCGGACGACGAGCTATGGAGCGAGCCGGAGAGCGTCTTCGACACCTGGGGCAGCGCGCGGCGGGTCGCGGTCGCGCCCGACGCGAAGTGGGTGGTAACGGGCTCGGACGACGGCACCGTCGCGGTCTTCACCGGTGACGGCGTGCTCCGGTCCCTCCCGAGGTTCCACGCCGGCGTGGCGCACCTCACGTTCAGTGACGACGGCGCCTGGGTCATGGGCGGCGGCATCACGCTCGTCAACTTCATCCTCCCGGAGGGTGTGGGCATCGGCGTGCCGGTGCGCCTTCCGAGCCCGGCGACGCAGATCCTCTACGTGCCCGCCGCGAACTACTTCGCCGCGGTGGCTGCTGCCGACGGAGAAGTCGTCATCGCCGGCCGTGCGCCGGACGGCGTGCCGCTGGGCGGGCCGTTCCCGATCCGCAAGCCCGGGAACGGCGGCGCCCTCGCTGCGAATGGCGCCGGAGAGATGTACTTCGCCTGGAGCGAGAGCGGTGCGACCGAGATCGATGTGCTGAACATGGCCGGGGACCGCCAGGTGCAGGGCGTGATGCGTCTCCCAGGCACCGTGAGCAGGCTCGTCGTGTCGCGCGACGGCGCGCACGGCGCGGTGATGACCGACCAGGGCGTGTACCGATTCGGCCCGCATGCGCCAGACCCGTCGTCGACGCTCAAGCGGATCGGCGATCCGGTGCGTGAGATCGCCATCGACGCGGAGGGCACCCTGTACCTGCTGACGCAGACGAAGATCACCGCGTTCAGCGGCTCCGGCGAGACGCTGTGGTCTTCGCAGCTCGTGGACGGGCGCCGCCTCGTGATCGCCGCCCGCCCCGTGGTGCTGGACGGGGCGGAGCGGCTCCTCACGTTCTCCCCGTCGGGTGACGTCGAGGACCTCGAAACGCGAGGGACGGTCCAGGACATCGCCGCCTCTCCCGACGGCAAGCGCATCGCCGTGCTCGCCGAGGGCCGCAGGGCTCAGATCTTCAAGCTCCCCTAGGGAGCGATCCTCAGGAGCACTGAGAAGCGCGCGGCCCCATCGAGGTGAAAGGCAAGGGCCTGATGGAGACCTGGTGGCTCGTGGCGGAGCGCGGGGGTCCTGAGGCTCCCCATAGCGCAGAGGCCGCCTTCCTCGCTAGCCTGTCCCCTGAATGACCGAGCGGATACGTTCGTTCACGCCGATCGACGTCGTCCCGCTCCCGCGACCCCTGCACCGGTTCGGGAACGCTTTCCCGGCGACGCTCGCTGAGACCTACACGTCCGCGTACACCTCCAGGCGCGGCGTGGTCCTCGACCCGCTCGCGCATCCCTGGTCCGCCGCCGACGCCGCCGACCGCTGCGACCGTCGCGGCGTCGCACGCTCGCCGCAGCCGCTCGGCGCGTGGGCCCGCGAGGTCGCTCGCCGCGCACCCCCGGCCGACGACATCGTCCGCGCCTTCGCGCGGATCGCGGAGAGCACGCTCAGCGGCACGCCGCACGGGGTGGCCATGCGCGAGCTCTACGCCTCACGCTGCGGAACGTGCCGTGGTCCGGTCGTGGTCGAGGCCTACCTCTGGGAGCGCGACGCCCCGCTGCCGACGAAGAAGGCCTTCCGCTGCGGCATCTGCGCCCGCGAGGGCCGTTCCCTGCTGATAGAGCCCGTCGCGGCCGAGGACGAGGATCGCACGCGCGCCCTCGAGGAGCGCGGGCTCGCCCACTGGCAGCTCGTCGAGCGCTTCGGGGAGGACGCCGAGCTCGGCGAGAGCGTGGCCGCGCTCTATACGCCGCGCAATCTCGCGGCGCTGATGAGCACGCTGCGCGCGATCGAGACGTCGCTCCACGGCGATCCCGCGCTGGACGTGATGAAGCTCTGCCTGCTCGAGGTCATCGTCCTCGGCAGCCGGCTGAACGCCGTCGCCGGCCAGGGCTCGGCGCTGCGCATCGAGAAAGGCCGCGCGCGGCGGGGTCACGCCTCGCAGTTCCGCGAGGCC
>MGON01000036.1:3697-3879 GCA_001795345.1 Chloroflexi bacterium RIFCSPLOWO2_02_FULL_71_16
CGGCGTGGCTGAGCACGCACGCGGGCCGCGCGCCCGCGCCGTTCTCGGACCTCGACCCGGGCGCGGCGGACCTCATCCTCGCGCAGATCCCCGTGGAGGACCAGCTCGGCGGGTGGTCGCACGTGGCCGGCGCGCTGCTCGGCATCGGCGGGGGCCGGGTGGACGGGTCGCTCGAGGGCCGC
>MGON01000036.1:3931-4695 GCA_001795345.1 Chloroflexi bacterium RIFCSPLOWO2_02_FULL_71_16
CCCACCGTCACTCGCGCGAGGACGCCGTCGCGGTCGTCTACGTCCCGCAAGCCGATCTCGGCGCCATCGCCGCGGCGGCCCTGGCCGGGACCGGCGCCGGCTGGCAGCTGCGGACCGTCCTCTACCAGCCCGATGCTCTCGGGGGCCACGGCGGCGCGGCCGCGCTGCTCGAGCTGGACCGCGACGGCGCGCGCCTGCGCGACCAGGCACCCGCGGACGCCGGCGCCATCGAAGGGACGATCCGCGCCGCGGTCCGCGACGCGCTGAGCGCGACGGGCGGACCGATCGAGGCCGAGCGTGCTGCGGCCGTCGCCCTGGAGGCCCTCGCGGCGAAGGGGCTCCTGGCGGGTGTCGCGATGGCCCGTGCCGGCGGCGTGTCCGAGCTCGAGGTCTTCGTCGATCACTTCCGGTCCGCCATGGCGGATGCCGGCCGGGACGGCATCGAGCGGGTGGGGGAGGGCGCGGTCCGCTATGGCATGAAGGCGGTGTCGGACCGCGCCCCGCTCGACGACCGCGTCGAGTGGGCGGTCTGGGGGCTCCTCGCGGCGGCGCGCGAGATCGACACCCGGACCGTGCTGCGGCGTACCTATGCCCTCTTCCGCGGACCGGAGACCCCGGACCGCGAGCTGGTCGAGCGCTGCCTCGCCTCGTACGGAGCGCAGGGCGACGACGGGCGGTGGCGCCTGCGCGACCAGGACGCGCTCGCCCACCGCCAGCTCGACCAGACCCGGCTGGCGGCCGTCCTGCTCGAAGCGGGCCACCGG
>MGON01000036.1:4713-15932 GCA_001795345.1 Chloroflexi bacterium RIFCSPLOWO2_02_FULL_71_16
CCGCGTCCACATCGGCAGGGACCTGCAGCGCCGCCCGTTGCCCGATCCGTTCATCGGCCGCGGTGAGATCCTCGGCGACCTCATGACCGCTGACGAGCGGGCCGTCCATCTCGTGCGGCACCTCCGCGGCTCGCCCGAGGCGCTCCATTTCGTCGACTGCGTCTGGTACGACCGCGGCGGCATGACCTTCCTCTGGCAGATCGACTGGACGGCGCGCCTCTACCGCTCCATCGTCGAGCTCGGCGAGGCCATCGGCGACGACGAGAAGGTCTTCCGGTTCCTGGCCGTTCCCGAGGAGCGAAAGGGTCTCGTGGTGCAGAAGCTGGCGCGCGCCCCGGCCCTGGCGGACGTCGCGCGCCGGCGGGGATGGCGGTTCGTCAAGTGGGCGCCGCTTCGAGCCTTCGCGTCGGATCCCGCCGCCGGGCTGGCCGAGCTCGAGCCCGTCCTCGGCCTTGAACCTGCAGCGGAACGATCTGCCCACCAGCTAATGTTCAAGTGGTAGGTGGTCAGATCTCAGAGAGATCTGACCGTCCTGCTCCGCCGGGCTTCGCCCGGACGTAGTAGGCGGTCAGGGATGACCTGGATATAAGGAGCGAGACAGAGAATGGGTAAGCCGGTCGTTGTGAGCGACGCGACGTTCGAGCAGGAGGTCCTGAAGTCCAGTACTCCGGTACTGGTCGACTTCTGGGCGGCCTGGTGCGGCCCGTGTCGCATGATCGCCCCCGTCCTCGAGGAGATCGCCGCGGAGAAGGGCGGGCTGATCAAGATCGCCAAGCTCGACGTCGACGCCAACCCGGTCTCGGCCGGCCGCTTCGGCGTGCGGGCGATCCCGACGATGATCGTCTTCAAGGACGGCCGCGAGGCCCAGCGCCTTCTCGGATTCATGCCGAAGGAGAAGCTCCTCCAGCAGCTCGGCCAGTACATGGCCGCCGCCTAGGGCGCCGCTCGGCTAGCCCGGCCGCCCCTCGAGGTGCATGAGCACGGGCACCTGCGCGACCTCGACGAAGCCGCGCCGCAGCAGGATGGGCAGTGAGGTGTCGGCGCGCGCCTGGATGACGGCGTAGGAGCAGCCGCGCTCCGCGGCCCGCTCGAGGCGATAGCCGACGAGGGTCTGATAGATGCCCTTCCCGCGATGCTCTGGCAGCGTTCCCGCGCCGCTCAGGTAGACGGCCCGCCCGTCCGTGGAGTCGCGCCACGCGGCGTTCGCCACGAGCTCCGCTCCCAGGTATCCGAGCACGTTGCCCATCCGCTCGCCGTAGAGGGTGAACGATCGCATCCGCTCCGCCACGTCGGCGTCGCCGATCTCGGGGTCCTCCCATTCCCGCCGGGCGAAGCGCAGGTAGGCGGTCACGTCATCGACCGTCCGGGCATCGACGATCCGCAGGTCCGCGACCTGGCGCAGGCCGGCGACCGGGAGGCGGGCGACGAGGAGCCGCGTGTCGCTCTCGACCTCCAGCCCGCGCCGCCGAAGGCGATCGGCGAGGTCCGCGGGCGCGCTCGACGGGCCGACCTCCCAGACGAACGAGCGGCCACGCTCCCGGAAGAACGCGAGGGCCTCGTCGATGCGCGCCTCGGCCTCCGCGGCGGTCCAGCGCGCGAGACGGACGCTCGACATCCAGAAGATCTTCGAGGGCCTGGTCCAGAGGACCAGGTCGTCGCGCTCGACGAGCTCGATGCCGGGCGGCATGTCACGCGGGTCGTAGTCGAGGAGGATCCCCTCCGCGAGGCGCGCTAGATCGACCTCCATGGTGCGTACAGTCTCTCCCATTGATCCATCTCATCCGCGACATGGGAGGACGACATGGCGACGTATGTTTCGCTGGTCAACTGGACGGAGCAAGGTGCGAAGGGCTACTCGGACTCGATCACGCGGTCCAAGGACGCCGCGAAGGCGGCCGAGGCAATGGGTGGGAAGTTCCTTTCGGTGTTCTGGACGATGGGGCCATATGACGTGGTGGCCATCATTGAATTCCCTGACGACGAGAGCGCCTCCGCATACGCCTTGAAGCTTGGCGCCCAGGGCAACGTGCGCACCGTAACGATGCGCGCGTACTCGTCGAGCGAGATGGAGCGGATCATCGCGAAGACGAAATAGGGCATGCCCGACGTAGAGGTCGAGGTCACGTCGGACGAGATCGAGGCCGAGATCCTGCGCGGCCGTCTCGAGGCGGAAGGGATCCCAGCACGTGTGGCTTACCGATCCCAGATCGGAATGCCACGCGGCTGGAGCCCTGGCGGACTCGGCTTCGGGATCGGGAGCTTCTCGGTGCGCGTGCCGGAGGCATACGCCGACCAAGCGCGGGAGGTCCTCGGTCCGCGAGAGCCGGTCCCGGTCCCGGCGACGACACGGTCCAAGGTCGTGACCCTGATCGCGATGGTCATGCTGATCGGCTTCCTCATCACAAACGCCGCGTATCTAGTGCAGGTGCTCCCAGAGCTGTTCCGCTGACCACGCCGATACACTTGACCTTGGATCCCTCGCCCGGGATCCACTTGGGAGTGCGAGGGCTCCGGTGAGCTCCACGGTCTTCAAAACCGCTGACGGGGCGCTGACGCGTTCCGTGGTGGGTTCGACACCCATGCGCTCCCGCAGTCGATGAGTCCGCCTCGCGCTGCCCACGACCCCGTTCCGGCTCCGACCGCCGCGCCCATCGAGACGCTCGAGACGGCGGCCCAGGTCGATCCGGGTCGCACCTCGATGTTCGCGGCGCTCCGGTACCGCGACTACCGCCTCTTCTGGATCGGCCACACGGTCTCGAACACCGGGACGTGGATGGAGATGCTGGCCCAGGGCTGGCTCGTGGTGGAGCTCGCGATCCGCGACGGGTCCCCGCAGCTGGCCCCCTTCTATCTGGGGCTGGTCGGCCTCGCCCGCGCCGTGCCAGGCCTCGGGCTGAGCCTGGTCGCCGGCGCGGTGGCGGACCGCACCGACCGCCGGCAGCTCCTGCTCATCACGCAGGTCACGGCCGGGCTGCTCGCCCTGCTCTTCGCGATGCTCGTCGTGACGAACACGATCACGATCGCGATGGTCATCATCCTCGCGGCGATCCGGTCGTCGATCTTCTCGTTCGACGTCCCGTCGCGCCAGGCGCTCGTCCCGCGCCTCGTGCCGCGGCACCACCTCATGAGCGCGATCGGACTGAATCAGGCGGCCTTCAACGGGCCGCAGATCGTAGGTCCCGCCGCCGGCGGGATCATCATCGGTCTCACTGGCGGCGTCTCGGCCCTCTTCTTCGCCAACGCCGTGAGCTACCTCGCCGTCGTGATCGCGCTCCTGGCTATCACGGCGCCGGCCGTCCCCGAGAAGGCGGGGCGGCCATCGATGCTCGAGAGCATGCGCGAGGGTCTCGGCTACATGCGGCGCGACCCGGTCATCAAATGGAGCATCCTGCTGGCCGCGACCCTCGCATTCTTCGCGCGGCCGTACATCTTCCTGATGCCGGCGTTCGCGGCGAACGTCCTGCTCGTCGGCGCGACCGAGCTCTCACTGCTCATGGCGGGCACCGGCGTCGGCGCGCTGGCCGGCTCGCTCGTCGTCGCGAACCTCGGGAACGTGAAGCGCCGCGGCCGGCTCGTGCTCTTCGCGACCGGGGCAGCGGGCGCGACGCTCATGGCGCTCACCCTCCAGCGCGACCTCGCGCCGGCGATAGCGATGAGCCTCCTGGTGGGCTTCTCGACCATCGCCTTCAACGGCCTGACGAATACGACGCTGCAGACGACCGCCCCGGACCGGATGCTCGGCCGGGTCATGAGCGTGTTCGCGCTGATCTTCATGGGGATCATGCCTCTGGGGCAGCTCGCGCTCGGCGGCCTCGGGAGCGTCTTCGGCATCGACGTCATGCTCTTCGTGGGCGGGGCGGTAGCGGTCGGCGCCGCGGTCTACGCCTGGGTCCGGGTGCCGGCGATCCGCGACCTCAGCGCTCGGGCGCACGTCGTCGCGCATCCGCGGGCGCGCAGCGTGGGGGAGAGCGCGGACTAGAAGACCCTCGCCCGCTGGGTCAGCGGTGGATGCGGGTGTCCGACTCCACGCGCTCGACGCGTCTGCGAGGAGCGCTCTTCTCGTCGCTCTTCACGGCCCCGGAGCGGACCCGGTCTGCGAAGCAATGCGCGCAGACCATCCGGGAGTCGCCGTTCTCGCCCGCCAGGCGGATGTAGGCGTCGTTCCCGCAGTCCGCGCAGCTACCCGGAGCATTCCTCTGCGCCATGAAAGCTGAATAGATGCACGTTCCCGGCCAGCGAATACAGGGCTTTTCTGGTCTTGACACGTTACATTCGTCGTTAGAACATCTGTTCACCTGGGAGGCCACACCCAGGCACTCGATAGCGATGGGGAGCGTGCCGTGGCGATAGCGCTGACAGAGGCCATCTCACGCCTCGAAGGACGGTTCGGGGCGCGTACCGTCGTCACCGCGACCGCGGCGGACGACCGCGCGCGCACGCGCCGCTTCGCGACGGGGACCTCGTTCGACCGCCTTTCAGGCGGTATCGAGCCGGGCTCGGCCATCGCGCTCGCCGGCGAGGGCACCTGCGGCAAGGGGACCATCGCCCTCCGGGCGGTGGCCGGCGCGCAGCAGGACGGCGGCATGGCGCTCTGGGTCGATCCGTCGTGCTCGTTCGATCCGCTCGCGGCGCAGCGAGCGGGAGTGGATCTCGCGCGCGTGCTCGTGGTGCGCGCCCGGACGAACGAGGCGGTCCTCGTCGCGGCAGGTGTGGGCCTTCGGAGCGAGGGCTTCCGGCTCGTCGTCGTAGACCTTGGCCCCGCATTCGCCGCGTGCGCGTCGATCGACGACCTCGCGCCGGTGCTACCGCAGGCCCGCGGCGCGACCGCGGCACTGCTGGTCGTGACAGATGCTCCCGCGCGCCGGCTCGCCCTCCCGACCTTCCGCTTCGAACGCGTCGCGTGGGAGCAGCGGCATGGCCGCACCTCGGGTTGGGCCTTCGCGGTCCGCAAGGTCGGCGACGCGCGCGACGAGCGCGCGGTGCTCCACGCGTCCTCGCTCGGGCGGCGCATCGTCGACATAGGCACGCGCGCTGCTCTGCGAGAGGCCGTCTGATGGGTCGCGCTGTCGCGGTCGTCCACCTCCGCAGCGAGGTCTCCGACGCGCGCCACGCGAGGGTCCTCGAGACGCTCACCGGGCTCCTCCCGCGTGTCGGCGTCGAGGGCCGCGGTGTGTTCGCGTGCGACCTGCGCGGGACCGAGCGGCTCCTCGGATCGCCCGAGCGCGTCGGCGCGCGCATCGTCGCCGTGCTCGAGCGCGTGCGCATCCCGGTCGCGGTCGGCATCGCCGAGCGTCCGTTCGCGGCGCGCGTCCTCGCGGAGCGCGCCCCCGTCGGCGAGGTCTCGCGCCTCCGCCCGGGCGAGGAGCGCATGTTCCTCAGCAGGCTTCCGGTCGGGGTCCTTCCGCTCGAGGAGGAGCTCCGCGAGGAGCTCGGGCTCCTCGGGATCAGGACCGTGGGCGAGTTCGCCGACCTCGAGCGCGGAGCCGTGCTCGACCGCTTCGGGCGTGCGGCCGCGGCGGCGCACGCGCTCGCGCGCGGCGAGGACGCGGGCGAGGTCCGCGGCGCCGCGCCGCGGCGACGCATCGTCGCGAAGCGCTCCTGGGACGCGCCCATCGACCGGACCGACCAGCTCCTCTTCGCGCTGCGCGCGGCTCTCGACGATCTCGGGACCGAGCTCCGGATGGACGGCCTCGCGGCGATGCGGCTCGAGGCCCGGCTCGAGCGGGAGGACGCCGCCGTCCTGCGCCTCGAGCGGCTCGTCCTGCCGCCGACGGCCGAGCCCGCCGCCCTGCTGCGATCGCTGCGCTGGGCGCTCGAGGAGCGTCCCGGGCGTGAGGGGCTCGGTCTCGTCACCGGCGTACGCATCGAAGCGACCGAGGTCGAGCTGGTCCGCGGCCGACAGATCGGCCTCTTCGCGGCCGACGCCGCGAGGGAAGAGGAGGCGATCGCCGTCGCGCGCTATCTGCGCTCGCGCCTTGGCCCCGGTGCGGTCCTGCGGCCTCGCGTCACCGACCCGGAGTCCCGTGTCGCCGAGCGCGAGGTCGAGTGGGAGGAAGCGGTCTCATGAGGCTCTTCGCCGATCCGCACCCCGTCCGCCTGGAGTGGGAGGAGGGTGAGCTGCGCTCCATGCGCGTCGCCGACCGCCGCTGGACCGTGGTCGAGGTCGTCCGCCGCTGGCGCGTGGAGATCGAGTGGTGGAAGAAGGACGGCGGCATCGCCCGCGACCACCTCACTCTGCGCACCGCGGACGGGACCCTCTGCGAGATCTTCGGCGACCGGCACACCGGCGACTGGTACCTGCAGCGGCTGTTGGATTAGGTCGCTGCTCGGCCGGATGACGTTGCCTCGGGTCGCGCCCCTCTTGGGCTCGGTCGCTCTTCGGGGCGCTCCGTGCTGTTCCTTGTCCTTCGCGTACGGCGCCCACGCGACCTCGCAAGAGGGGCGGCTCCCCTCGACCTCATCCGGCCTCGCAGCGGCCGGCTGACGCCATGGCATTCGTTCACTTGCACTCGCACAGCTGTTTCAGCTTCCTCGACGGGACCTCCACCCCGGAGGAGCTGGTCGAAGCCGCCCTCGAGCAGGGCATGGACGCGCTCGCGGTCACCGACACGAACGGGCTCTACGGCGCGGTCCGCTTCTGGAACGCGGCGCGCGAGCGCGGCATCAAGCCCATCTTCGGCACGGAGCTGCGGATCCTCGACGACCCCGCGGCGCCGAAGGGATCCGTCTCGCACCTCGTGCTCCTGGCCAGGGACCGCGCCGGGTGGACGAGCCTCTGCCGGATCGTGAGCGCGGGACAGCTCGCGGGGAAGAAGGAAGAGCCGCGCTTCACGCTCGACCTCGTCGAGCGTTACCGCGACGGGCTCATCGTGCTCACGGGATGCGCCGCGGGCGCCGTTCCCCGGGCCGTCCGCGCCGGCGACATGGACGGCGCGCGCGCCGAGCTCGCGCGCCTTCTGCAGATCTTCGGCGACGACCTCTTCGTCGAGCTCACGGACCACCTGGGACCCGACGACGCCGCGACCTGCGACACGCTCGCGGAGCTCGCGGCGGAGCAGGGGATCGGCACCGTGGTCACGAACGATGTCCGTTACGCGCGACGGGAGGGCCGCCGGCTCCACGACGTGCTGCGCTGCATCGACCTCGGGCTCACCGTGGATGAAGCGGGTGAGCGCCTCGCGGGCAACGGCGAGCGCTGGCTGAAGGGAGAGCAGACGCTCCGCGACCGGCTCGGGCGCTTCGACGAGGCGTTCCGGAACGCGCGCCACATCGCCGACCGCTGCGACGTCGATCTCGATCTCGGCCACCAGCGCCTTCCCGGCTTCCCCGTGCCGGAGGGGAACACGGCCTTCTCGTACCTCTACGAGCTCTGCCAGCAGGGCGCGCGCGAGAAGTACGGGCGCATCACTCCCCGGGTCAGCAAGCAGCTGGCGCACGAGCTCGACGTCATCGAGCGCGCGAAGCTCGCTGAGTTCTTCCTGATCAACTGGGACATCGTCCGGTCCTGCAAGGAGCGGCGGATCCCGGCGCAGGGCCGCGGCTCGGCGGCGGACTCGATCGTCGCGTACGTCCTCGACATCACCAAGGTGGACCCGATCGCGCACGACCTCCTCTTCGAGCGCTTCCTCACCGAGGACAGCAAGACCATGCCCGACATCGACATCGACATCGCGACGAACGACCGCGAGGAGGTCATCCAGTACGTCTACGGCAAGTACGGAGAGCGGTATTCGGCCATGGTTTGCAACCTGGTCACGTACCGCGCGCGCCTGGCCTCACGCGAGGTGGCGAAGGCGCTCGGGTTCCGCGCCGAGGTCCTCGACCGGATGGCCAAGGCCATCGACCACCGGGCGGTCGATTCCCGCGCCGTCTTCCACGACCATCCCGGCCATCACCCTCATTACGGCGGGGCCGGTCTCGAAGAGCCGAAGCCGCTCGCCGACACGGTCGAGACGCTGGCAGGGGCCTTCGACGCCAAAGAGCGCGAGCGCTTCCCGCTCTTCCGCGAGCTGACGCTCGCCATCGCCGACCTGCCGCGGCACCTCTCGATCCACAACGGCGGGATGCTCATCACCGCGGCGCCCCTCGTGGACGTCGTCCCCATCGAGCGCGCGACGATGCCCGGGCGCAACGTCGTGCAGCTCGACAAGCGCGACGTCGAGGACCTCGGCCTCGTGAAGATGGACCTGCTCGGCCTGCGAACGCTCTCGCTCATCAAGGACGCCGTCGCGATGATCGAAGCGCGTCACGGCGTCCGGCTCGACCTGGGCACCCTCCCGCTCGACGACCCAGCCGTCTACGATCTCATCTGCGAGGTCGACACCATCGGCCTGTTCCAGGTGGAGAGCCGCGCCCAGGCGCAGGCGCTGCCGCGCGTCCTGCCGCGGTGCTTCGCCGACATCGTCGTCGAGGTCGCGATCATCCGCCCCGGCCCCCTCCAGGGGAACGCGGTGAACCCGTACATCCGCCGGCGCCAGGGCCGCGAGCCGGTCACGTATCCGCACCCCTCGCTCGAGCCCGTGCTCGAGGAGACGCTCGGGGTGATCATCTTCCAGGAGCAGATCCTGAAGGTCGCGATGGTCGTCGCGGGCTTCACTCCGTCCGAGGGCGACAGGCTCCGCCGCGCGATGAGCCGGGCGCGCTCGGCCGAGGACATGGAGCGCCTGCGCGCGCCGTTCCTCGCGGGCGCGCGGCGGACGGGCGTCGACGAGGCAACGGCGAACGTGATCTTCGCGCAGATCGCGGCCTTCGCCGAGTTCGGGTTCTGCAAGAGCCACGCGGCCGCGTTCGCGCTCACCGCGTACCACACCGCGCATCTCAAGCTCTACTACCCAGCCGAGTTCTACGTCGCGCTCCTCAACAACCAGCCGATGGGCTTCTACAGCCCGGCCGTCATCGCCGGCGACGCCAAGCGCCATGGCGTGCGGATCCTGCCGGTCGACGTGAACGCCTCGATGGCCAAGGCGACCGTCGAGGAGGCGCCCGACGACGCCGCGCGGCCGGACATCCGCGATCTCTCGGGTGCCATCGCCCGCCATCGCGCCTGCCGCACGCACCACGTGCGCCTTGGGCTCACGTACGTGAAGCATCTCGGGGAAGAGGAGGCTGGCGCCATCGTCGCCGAGCGCGAGCGCGGCGCGCCGTACCGCTCGTTCGAGGACCTCGCGCGGAGAGCGGGACTGAAGGAGGACGCGCTTCGCAGCCTCGCTCTCGTCGGCGCCTTCGACGCGCTGGGCGAGCCGCGCCGCGCGCTGCTCTGGCGCGCGCGGGACGCGCACCGGACCTCGCCCGCCTTCACGCGGCCGACGCTCGCGTTCCCGGCCACCGAGGCGCCGCCGCTGCCCGCGCTCACGCCCGCCGAGCTGGCCGCGCTCGACTACCGCATCACCGGCGTCCCGACCGGACCTCAGGTGATGGCTTTCTATAGGCCGCACCTTGCACGTCAGGGCGTTCTGCGATCGATGGACCTTGCGCGGGTGGCTCACGGCCAGCGCGTGAAGGTGGCGGGAGCGATCGTCGTAAAGCAGCACCCTGAGACCGCAAAGGGACACGTCTTCCTGTCCCTCGAGGACGAGGTCGGGATCTCGAGCGCCATCCTCCGCCCGGCCACCTACAAGCGGTGCAAGGCGGTGATCGATACCAGCGCCGCGGTGGTCGTGGAGGGGGTCCTTCAGAACGTGGACGGGGTGCTGTCCGTCCTCGCCCGGCGGGTCGAGCCGGTCCAGCTCTTCGTGCGTCTCGCCATGCGGGAGTGGCAGTAGGTGGTCAGATCTCGAGCCAGATCTGACCGTCCTGCTCCGCCCGGCTTCGCCGGGACGTAGTAGACGCCTGGCTGGCAGGTCGATACCGAACAGAGATCGGGTAGGCGCCCAGCCGGACGATACTTCCGCCCCAGGAGACGGACGCCGGGCAAGCGAGGGTGCGCCGGGCGACCGACTTGCGAGGGGGAAGCGCCAGTGGAGGAACAGGAAGAGCAGCTCGCCCAGGACCTGCTCGACTCCATCTTTCGCGTCGCGACCGAGGTCGTCCGCGGCGAGCGCGCCTCGCTCATGCTCCGCGACGACGAGAACGCCGACTTCGTCATCTCGCGGGCCATCGGCCTGACGGAGGACATCCGAAAGCAGGTCCGGGTCCGCGTGGGCGAAGGCGTCGCCGGCCGGGTGGCCGCGGAGCGCAAGCCGATGCTCGCGGTCTCCGGCACGGAGGTCGTGGGCGCGCGCGGCGTCTACCGGACGAAGTCCTTCGTGTCGGTCCCGATCGTCGTCAACGACGTGGCCCGCGGCGTCCTGAACGTTGCCGATCCCTCGGAGGACCGCGACTTCACCCAGGACGACCTGGCGACGCTCGAGATGCTCGCGGGCCACATCGCCGCATGCCTCCAGAAGCAGGACCAGGAGGAGGCCCTCCGGCTCCTCGCCGACACCGACCCGCTCACCTGGCTCTTCAACCGGCGGCACTTCGACCGCCGCCTCCAGGCCGAGGCCGACCGGGCCCGCCGCTCGGAGCACCTCCTCGCGCTGCTCATGATCGACGTCGACGGCTTCAAGCGCATCAACGACAGCTACGGCCACCGCACCGGCGACCTCGTCCTGAAGGCCGTGGCCGGCGCCATCCGCGACGCGGTGCGGGTGTACGACATCCCGACGCGCTACGGCGGCGACGAGTTCGGGATCATCCTCCCCGACGCCGACACCGAGAGCGCCGCACGCGTCGGCAGGCGCATCCTCGAGAAGCTCGCGGCCGCCGAGCTTCCGGCGGAGCTGGCCGCGGCCGGCTCGCGGATCACGCTCTCCATCGGCGCCGCGACCTATCCCCGTCCGGCCACCACGCCGGCCGCCCTCGTCGAGACGGCCGACTCCGCCATGTACCGGGCCAAGGAGGCCGGCGGCGGCATCCGCGTCTGGGAGCACGCGTTCGCCGAGGGTCCGCGCGGATCGATGCGTCCCGCGCACAGCCCGGTCGAGCACGTGCCGTATCTCGCGGACCCGTCACGACTTGCGACACGCGAGCTGCAGGAGCATCTGCCGAACCCGCTCCGCCAGGAGTGGAACGCGGTCGTGGTCGGCCTCGAGGGTCAGGTCCTCACGGTCGCGATCGGGCAGCCGAACGCCGCCGCCGTGGAAGCGCTGTCGAAGGCCTCCGGGCTCGCGGTGTACCCCGTGTACAGCAACGCCGCGGATCTGGAAGCCACCCGCCGCCGTCTTGGCGGCGAAGCCGCC
>MGON01000037.1:0-1148 GCA_001795345.1 Chloroflexi bacterium RIFCSPLOWO2_02_FULL_71_16
CGCATCGGCCGGCGCGAAGGCCGTGGCCTCGATGCGGGCGCGGAGGCGCGCTGCGTCGGCGGGACCGATGGTGCCGGCCGCCTGCGCGAACTCGAGGTCCCGGATCGAGCTCACGGCCCGCGCGACGTCGTCACGCCGATCGGGCGGCTCCGCGGGCCACGCGGCGGGACGGAGCAGCGGACGCAGCGCCAGCCACCCGCCGGCCGCGAGCGCGGCCACGAGGACGATCGCCATGGTCATGAGTCGGCTTCCTCGAGCCGTGCGCGCTCCCGCAGGAGCGCGAGCTGCTCCGCGGTCGGCGCGGCGACCGCGTCGGCACGTCGCCGGATGCGTGAGAGCACCAGCAGAGCGCCCGCGGCGACGATCACTACCGGAGCGAGCCAGACCAGGCCGCGCGGGTCGCTGGCCGGCGGCGAGAGCAGGATCCAGTCACCGTAGGCTGCCCGGAACTCATCGCGGATCTCGTCGTCGGTCCGCCCCTCGGCCGCTCGCTGCTCGATGAGGCTGCGCATCTGGCGGGCGGACTCGGAGGGCGAGTCGTTCACCGACAGGCCCTGGCACACGGGGCACCGCAGCTCCGCGGCGATACGCGCGACCCGCTCCTCGCCCGTCTCCGTCCGCGGCAGGCCCACCAGGGCGGCCGCCACGGCCACCGCGAGCACGCTGGCGACGATCACCGCTCGTCTCATGTGCGGCGCGGCGCGGGCAGTCCCGCCAGCAGCGCGCCCAGTCCGACGATCGCGCCACCGACCCAGAGCCAGGAGACGAGCGGGATGACGCGGAGCTGGATCGTCGCCCACGCGCGCCCGCGCCCGTCGTACGCGGCGAGGATCGCGTAGACGTCGTGATCCGGCCCGGCGCCGATGCCGGGAGAGCCGATGGGCTGGGTCGCGTTCGGGTAGTAGGTGAGTGCCGGGGCGAGCCCGACGTCGCCAACGCGGATATCCGCGACCACCTGGCGGCGCTGGGGCTCCTCGACGTCCCGCAGCCGCTCGAGCACGATCTGCCGGCCCGCGATCACCGTCGAGCCGCCCGGAGCGAGCGTCGCCTCGCCATGGATGGTCGCGGCCTGGCTCGTGGCGACGCCGAGCGCGACGACGGCGATCCCGACGTGGACGACGTAGCCGCCGTACCGGCGGCCGCTCCGG
>MGON01000037.1:1192-5664 GCA_001795345.1 Chloroflexi bacterium RIFCSPLOWO2_02_FULL_71_16
ACGAGGGCGTACGCGATGACCGCCGCCGGCGCGCGGAGGCCCGTTAGGAGCGCGGCCAGGGCGCCGCCGGCGGCGACCAGGGCCGGACCCGCGAACTGGCGCTCCAGTGTCGCGCGCGACGCGCCGTGCCAGGGGAGCTGCGGCCCGATCCCCATGAGGAAGAGGAGCGCGAGCGCGATGGGGACCTCGACCCGGTCGAAGTAGGGCGCCCCGATGGAGACCTGGTCGCCGCTCACGGCCTCCACGAGCAGCGGGTAGAGGGTGCCGAGGAGCACGGTCAGCGTCGCCGCGACGAAGAGCACGTTCTGGAAGAGGAACACGGCCTCGCGCGAGAGCGGCGCCCCGATCGTCCCGGCGTCGCGCAGCCGGGGGGCGCGCCAGAGCAGCAGCCCGACGGAGAACGCCAGCACCGCGGCGAGGTAGCCGAGCAGGAGCGGTCCGATGGCGGACTGCGTGAACGAGTGCACGGAGTTGACCACCCCGCTCCGCGTGAGGAAGGTGCCGAGGATGGTGAGCGCGAAGGCGCCGATGACGAGGGCGAGGTTCCAGGTGCGCAGCATCCGACGCTTCTCCTCCACCATCACCGAATGGAGGTAGGCCGTAGCCACGAGCCACGGCATGAGCGCCACGTTCTCGACCGGGTCCCACGCCCAGTAGCCGCCCCAACCGAGCACCGCGTACGACCACCACGCGCCCGCGACGATCCCGACCCCGAGCAGCGCCCAGGCCACGAGCGCGGAT
Source organism: Chloroflexi bacterium RIFCSPLOWO2_02_FULL_71_16 (assembly GCA_001795345.1). Taxonomy (GTDB): domain Bacteria; phylum Chloroflexota; class Limnocylindria; order P2-11E; family P2-11E; genus GWC2-70-10. The sequence goes on from MGON01000037.1 coordinate 1,934, forward strand.
CTGCGGGTCGCGACGATCCAGCGGTCCCCGCCCTCGCCGAGGATCAGCGACCCCAGCGCGTACGCGAAGGGGATCGAGAAGAGCACGTAGCCGAGATAGAGGAGCGGGGGATGAAGCCCCATGAGCCAGTGGTCCTGCAGCAGCGGGTTGGGACCGCGGCCGTTGGGCGGCACCGGGTCGATGGGGACGAACGGGTCCGCGGCCGGCGTGACCACGAGGAAGAGGAAGAAAGACAGCATCGCGAAGAGCACGGCGAGGGCGGTCGTGGCGAGGCGGGGGAGCGTCCTCGTCCCGCGCCAGGCGACGAAGGCTACCGCGCACGCGAGGACGGCGGTCCACAGCAGGATCGACCCCTCGAGCGCGGCCCACAGCGAGATCGCGCTGAAGTAGGCGGGCGTCTCCCGCGCGTTGTTGAGCGCGACGTAGCGGATCGAGAAGTCGTGCGCGAGCAGCGCCGCGACCATCGACGCGCAGGCGACCAGGACGAGCGCCAGGGCCGCGAGCGAGCTCCAGCGGGCGCTCCTGAGGGCGCGGCCGTCACGCTTCCAGGACGCGTAGGCCGACGACCCGAGCCCCCAGAGCGACAGCGCGAGGGCGGCCCGGAGCACGCCGGCGCCGACCTCGGCGTACATCACGGCGTCCGGTGGGGCGGAGTCTGGCTCGGCGCGGGAGGCACGTACACCTCGTCGTGCTTCGCGATCACCTGGTCAGCCAGGAACGAGCCGTCCGGCGCGAAGCGCCCCTCGACGACGGCGCCGGCGCCCTCGCGGAGGAGCGCCGGCGGCGCGCCCCGGCCGATGACGAGGACCCGCGTGACGCCGTCGGTCATGATGAAGCGCAGGTCCCGCGCCGTCTCGTCGTACCGCAGGCTCCCCGGCTCCACCTGGCCGCCGAGCCGCGCCGTCGTCCCGGGAACGGTATTCCGCTCCCTGGCTTCGGTCGGCGTGAGGTAGTACACGGCCGAGGAGCCGAGGTCCCGGAGCGCCACGTAGCCGATGCCGACGGCGAGGGCGAGCGCCGTCAGGACGAGCAGCCTCCGCTCGCCGACGCCGCTCGAGGAGCGACGCGGCCGCCTAGCGACGGACACGCAGGGTCAGGACGTATGCGGCGAGCGCACCCCACACGATGGCGTAGGCGGCGGCGACGAAGGCCAGATCCGCGCTCACGCCTGCTCCCGCATCACGCGCTCCTGGCGCTGCCGCTCGATCGACACGCGCGCGAGGAGCATCCACGCGTAGAGGAGCGTGAACGCGACGACGCCGACGATGAGCGTCGCGAGCATGCGCTCGTCGATCGCGGGCGCGCCGCCCGCTCGCAGCACGGTCGGCAGCTGGTGCAGCGCGTTCATCCACGTCACCGACAGGTGCACGATCGGGACGTTCAGGACGGCGACGATGCCGACGACCGCGGCGCGCGTCGCCCTCCGGTCCATGTCGGTCGAGAGGCTTCGCAGGAGCAGGTAGCCGACGTACATCACGAACATGACCGCCGTCGTGATGAGCCGCGGCTCCCAGGTCCACCAGACGCCCCAGGTGGGCTTCGCCCAGATGGAGCCGCTCACGAGGGCGAGGCCGGTGAACAGGACGCCGATCTCCGCGGAGGCGACGGCGACGGCGTCGAATACCGGCCGGCGTGACCAGAGCCAGCCCACGCTCGCCAGGAACACGACCACGAAGGCGAGGTAGGCGAGCCACGCGGACGGGACGTGCACGTACATGATCCGCTGGACCTCCCCTTGGTTCGCATCGGGTGGTGCCCACAGGAGCGCCATGGCCGTGGCGACGAGGGCTCCGACGATGCTGGCGACGGCGAGGGCCGGCTGGATCCGCACGGTGAGGATCCTCGGGAAGATGGTGGTGGTCATTCGATGGCCGTAGGAACGATGGTAAGGCCGAGCACCGTGTAGATCACGCCGAACGCGAGGATCAGCAGCGACCATGCGACCGCTGTGGGCTCGTCGCCGGCGATGGCCGCGGTCACCGCGTTGGTACCGGCCACGAGCTGGGGTAGCAGGACCGGCAGCGCCAGGATCGGCACGAGGGCCGCGCGGGCGCGCAGCCGCAGCGTGAGGACGACGTCCAGCACGACGATCGGTGGCAGTGCCGCGACGCCGAGCGCGGCCGCGATGGCCAGATGGCCCGGCAGCGCCACATCGAGATCCAGGAACACGAGCTGGAGCAGCCCGCCGATGAGCGCGACCGCGGCGAGCGACCCGGCGATCGCCAGCAGCTTGCCGGCATAGAGCGCGTCGCGGCCGCCGGGAAGCGCGAGCACTCCGTCGAGCGCGTCGTCCGCGAGCTCGCGCTCGAAGGATCGCTGCGCCGTGATGACGGCGGCGAAGAGGAGCGCGACCCAGAAGAGGGCCGGGGCGACGCCGCGCTCGCGCGCGACATGGGGGCCGACCACGAGGCTGAGCAGCAGGACGAGCACGGCCATGAACGTGATGGCCGCGACCAGCCCGTCGGCCTGGCGCCGGTCCGCGCGCGCCTCGCGGCCGGCCACCAGCAGCACGCGCCGGAGCACCGGCGGCACCTAGGGGCGCTGCCGCGCGGGGGTGACCTTGCCGTCGCCCACCTCGAACAGGCGGGCGGCGAGCGCGTCGATCTCGGCGTGCCCGTGCGTGGCGACGAGGATCGCCGCGGTCGGCGGCGCCTCGCGCAGGGCGTGGAGGAGCAGCTCGGCGGCCGCGACGTCGAGCTCGGCGAACGGCTCGTCGAGCAGGACGACCGTGCACGGCTCGGTGTCGAGGCGTGCGAGCGCTGCGCGGCGGCGCTGGCCCGCGGACATGCGTTCGACCGGACGGTCCGCATCGGCGTGGAGGCCCCAGCGATCGAGCGCCGCCGCGATGCGAGCCTCGCGCCCGCCACCGCCGCGGAAGTCGCGGAAGAACCGCAGGTTCTCGCGCGCTGTGAGGCCGTGGAGCAGCTGCGGGCGATGACCCAGGTAGAGGACGTCCGGAGGGACGTCGCGCGATCCGCGCGCGAGCGGGACCAGCCCCGCGAGCGCGCGCAGGGCGGTCGTCTTGCCCGAGCCGTTGGGGCCGCGCAGCACGGTGATCCCGGCAGCGAGCTCGAGATCGATGCGACGGAGCACGGCGCGGTCGTCGAGGATGACGGTCGCCTCGCGAAGGGCCGCGAGCGGCTGCGCATCAGGGGCGGCGAAAGATCGCGCGCTCGCGACCGTACTCTCCACGACAGCATGATGAGACCCGGCTTCCTCGCCTGCGCCGCGCTCGTCATGGTGATGGCCGCCTGCCAGGAGCCCCCCGCGACGGAGCCCGTCGCGCGCGGCCGCCAGGTGTTCCGGCAGCAGGGGTGCGCGGAGTGCCACCGGATCGACGGCTCGGGCGGCACCCTAGGTCCCGACCTCTCGCACATCGCGACCGTCGCCGCGGGCCGGCGCGCGGGTGCGAGCCCTGAGGAGTACATCAGGGAGTCGCTCGACTCCCCGGGCGCGTACGTGGTCCCCGGCTACAACGACGTCATGCCGCGCGGCCTCACGCGGCGCCTCTCCGCCTTCGAGGTGGACTCGCTCGTCCGGTACCTCATGACGCACCGTTAGGAGGGCTGGCCCGCGCCTTGCTTCGGCCGACGGGCATGACGGCAGACGCAGCGTTCACGATCGCCATGGCCGCCGGCTGGATCGCCCTGGTGGTCGCCTTCGCGTGGCCGACGCCGCACTGCAGGTGCTGCGCGGTCGGGGCGGCCGAGGAAGAGCGGCGCCGCGAGGGG
>MGON01000037.1:5710-7910 GCA_001795345.1 Chloroflexi bacterium RIFCSPLOWO2_02_FULL_71_16
CGCGCAAGAGCCGCGGCCAGCGTCGCCGCACGGTCGCGGCGATCCCCTCTGCGTCCAGACCGAAGTGCTTCCGCCAGAGCTTCTGCGCGCCGTGGTCGACCCACTCGTCCGGTACGCCGATGAGCGCGGTCTCGGCACGGGCTCCGCGCTCGGCCAGGAGCTCCATGACGGCGGAGCCGAAGCCGCCGCCGATCACGTGCTCTTCCACGGTCACGATGCGTCCCGCCATCGCGGCCAGGCCGAGGATCCTCTCCGCGTCCAGTGGCTTGGCGAATCGCGCGTTCACGACCGTGGCCTCGACGCCGTCCGCGGCGAGCAGCTCGGCGGCGCCGAGCGCCGCAGCGACGGTCGTGCCGTACGCGAGGATGGCGACGTCCGGACCCTCGCGCAGGGTCTCCGACACTCCGAGCGGCAGCTCGCGTAGCGGCTCGTCGAGCGGTGCGCCCACGCCCGCGCCGCGCGGATAGCGGAACGCGATCGGGCCGCGGCCCGCGGCCGCGTGGCGCACGGCGGTCCAGACCATGTGGCGCAGCTCGCCCTCGTCCTTGGGCGCCATGCAGACCATGCCCGGGAGCACGCGCAGGTACGCGATGTCGAAGAGCCCCTGATGCGTACGCCCGTCGTCGCCGACGATCCCCGCGCGGTCCATGGCGAAGACGACCGGGAGCTCCTGTATCGCGACGTCGTGGACGATCTGGTCGTAGCCGCGCTGGAGGAACGTCGAGTAGATGGCGAGGATCGGCACGATCCCCTGCGTCGCGAGGCCCGCCCCGAACGTGACCGCGTGCTGCTCGCAGATGCCAACGTCGAACACCCGGGTCGGGAACTCGCGGACCAGCGGGGCGAGGCCGGTCCCGGCCGGCATCGCCGCGGTGACCGCGACCGTGCGCGGCTCCGCGCGCATGGCCTCGCTCACCGCGTCCGCGAAGACCTTCGTGTACGTCGGCGCCGGGGCCGGAGCGGACCCCGCGGCGGAGACGCCGTGCCACTTCTCGTTGTCCTCCTCGGCGGGGGCGTACCCGTGGCCCTTCTGCGTGTGAACGTGGATGAGGACGGGGCCGTCCCGCAGGTCCCGGGCGCGCTCGAGCGTCTGCTCGACCTCGAAGAGGTCGTGACCGCTGACCGGCCCGAGGTACGTGAAGCCCAGCTCCTCGAAGAGCACGTTCGGCATGAGGAACGCCTTCAGGCTGGTGAGGATCCGGCGAAGCGCTTCCTCCGCCACATCCCCCGCGGGGACGTGATGGAGCACGGTCTCGGTCAGGTGCCGGACGTCCCGGTAGGGCCGCGCCGTCCGCAGCGCCTCGACCAGGCGGGACACGGCGCGGACCTGGGGGCGGTGCAGCTCCTCGGACGTCCGGAGCGCGTCGAACACCCTCGACAGGGCTCCGACGTTCGGCGAGATGCTCATCCCGTTGTCGTTGAGGACGACGATGACCCGCGTCTTGGCGTGCCCGATGTTGTTCAGGCCTTCGAACGCCATGCCCGCGGTGAGCGCCCCATCCCCGATGATCGCGACGACGTGGTGGTCCCCGCCTGTCAGGTCGCGCGCGGTGGCCATCCCGTGCGCCGCGGAGATGGAGGTCCCCGCGTGGCCCGCGCCGAACATGTCGTGCTCGGACTCGGTGCGGACCAGGAAGCCCGAGATCCCGCCCTGCTGGCGGAGCGTGTCGAACCGCTCGCGCCGGCCGGTCAGGATCTTGTGGACGTAGGCCTGGTGGCCGGTGTCCCAGACCAGCTTGTCGCGTGGCGAGTCGAAGACGCGGTGGAGCGCCACCGTGAGCTCCGTCGCCCCCAGGCTCGATGAGATGTGGCCGCCGGTGCGCTGAACGGCGTCGACGGTGAAGGCGCGAATGTCGTCGCACAGAGCGAGCAGCTCGTCCCTGGAGAGGCCGCGCAGATCGCGTGGCTCGTGCACGCGCTCGAGGACCGTCATGCGATCGATACTAGGTCCACGTACCGCCGGATCCCGTCTCGCGCGTGAGCCGGGACCACGCGCTCCGCGGGCCCGCCCGTCGCACGAATACGGCGACCGAGCGTGCTGTTCTAGTGTTCAGAGACCTCTCCTGAGAAAGGCGACCATGGCCGACTTCGACCTCATCATCATCGGCGGGGGCCCCGCGGGCATGACCGCGGGCCTCTACGCCGCCCGCGCGAACATGAAGGTCGTCCTCTTCGAGCAGAAGGGGACGGGCGGCGAGCT
>MGON01000037.1:8005-12370 GCA_001795345.1 Chloroflexi bacterium RIFCSPLOWO2_02_FULL_71_16
GACGAGATCTGGAGCGAGGGCGACCGCAAGGTCGTGAGGCTCGCCGACGGGACCACGCACTCCGCTTACGCCGTCATCGTGGCGGTGGGCGGCGAGCCGGTGAAGCTCCAGGTCCCCGGAGAGCAGGAGTACGCGGGCCGCGGCGTGTCGTACTGCGCCGTTTGCGACGGCGCGTTCTTCAAGGACATGGACCTGGCGGTGATCGGAGGCGGCGACTCCGCGTTCCAGGAGGGACTCTTCCTCACGCGCTTCGCGAAGAAGCTCTACGTCGTGCATCGCCGCAAGGAGTTCCGCGCCCAGGCCATCCTCCAGGATCGCCTGCTCGGCATGGACAAGGTCGAGACCGTCACCCCAGCGGTCGTCAAGCGCATCGGCGGCAACGGCGAGGTGAAGTGGATCGAGGTCGAGCGGGACGGCAGGGTCGAGCAGGTCCCGGTGGAGGGAGTCTTCATCTTCGTCGGGTTCAAGCCCGTGGGCCGGTACCTCTTCAAGCGGGAGCACATCGACCACGACCCGAACGGCTACCTGATCACCGACCAGTACATGGTCACGAGCATCCCCGGCGTGTACGCGGTCGGTGACACGCGCGCGCAGCTCGCGAAGCAGATCACGACCGCGGTCGGCGACGCGACGACCGCGGTGCTCCACGCGGAGCGCTACATCGAGGAGCTGAAGCATGCCGAGCGCGCGTTCCCGAGCGCCCCGCGCGAGGAGATGCCGCGGCTCGCCGGGCGCATGGAGCCGGTCCGCGTCGTCGCCGGTCAGACCATCGTCCGCCAGGGCGATGCGTCCGACTCGTTCTTCATCGTCGTGCGCGGGCGCGTCGGCGTCTACCAGACGCAGGACGGCAAGGAGGAGCAGCTCAACACGCTCGGGCCCGGCGAGTTCTTCGGCGAGATCGGTCTGCTGTCGGACATGCCGCGGATCGCCACGGTGCGGGCGCTCGAGCCGAGCGAGCTCTTGCGGCTCGATCAGGAGTCGTTCCGCCGGCTGGTGTCGGTCTCCGCCGCGACGCGCGATCAGCTGGACCAGGTCGCCCGCGAGCGCCTCGCGGCGACGAGGAGCTAGGAGCGCCCGGGGCGGGCCCCGGGCCCAGCCTGCTCCCGCCGCAAGGGCCACAGCGCGAGCACGACGAGGGCGGTGAGCCCGAACTGGGCGAAGCCGTTGAATGAGAGCGTCCGGTGCTCCTGTCCCGGGAAAGCGTGCAGGAGCGTCGCCGCCACGGTCAGCACCGAAGCGCCGGCGAGCGCGATCAGGATCGCGGCCCGCTCGCTGCGTTCGGCGCGCATCGCGGATGCCATCGCGAGCGGCACGATCCCGACGATGTGGTCGTACACCCACAGATAGGGCGACACCGACATCGAGACCATGAGCCACACGGCCAGCGCCGCCCGCGAGCGGCCGAACCTGAACGCCAAGGCGATCGAGGCGGCGAGCAGCCCGTACGCGGTGACGGCCCCAGCGGCGCCGAACACGTCACGCATCGCGTTCGGTAGCGTCGCCGCGCGCAGGTCGGCTGCGCGCGCTGCGGGCACGTACGTGAGCCACGCCGACCACCACTGCGGCACGACCAGCGTCGAGAGCAGGGCGAGCGCGGCGGCACTCGCCACGAGCGCGTAGACGAAGCGCCGTCGACCGCGCGCGAGCTCTAGCCCCACGAGCGCGGGCGCGGCCAGCGAGAAGAGCTGCGGCTTGAGGAGCATGACGCATCCGACGACCCCGGCCGGTCCGAGCCTGCCCGAGCTCAGGCCGGCCGCCATGAACGCGAGGCCGCCGACGATCAGGAAGTCCGCCTGCCCCGAATAGAACGCGACGATGCCTGGCTCCGACGCGACCAGCGTGAAAGCCAGCAGCGCGTGAACGACGGGGGAGCGTACCGGCTGGACCTCGAGGAACGTGAGCAGCCCAGCCGAGGCGACGAGGAGACCAAGGACGATCCAGACGATCGCGGCGGCGCGCAGGTCGAGCGCTCCGAACGGTGCGAGGATGACCGCGACCCATCCCGGATAGATGTAGACCGGGGTCGCCGGTGCGAGCACCCCGAGCGCCTCAGAAGAGGACCTGAACGTCCCCGGGTCGTAAGGGTCGCCCCCGGCGGCGAGGATCCGTGGTCCCGCCCAGATCGCGGAGAAGTCGTTGCTCGGGATGCCGCGAAGCCAGATGTCGACGAACCCGAACGTCCAGACCAGGGCCATCCCGGCTCCGAGACCGAGGACGAAGGCGGCGACCGACCAGCCGCGAGGCCGACCGGAGGGTCCGATCACCCGGCGGGCAGGGCGCCGCGGGCGCGCCGCGCGATCTCGCTGGTGCCCGCGAGCGCGATCCCGAGACCCAGGATCTCCTCGCGGAGTCCCGCCGCGGAAAGCGTCTCCCGCTCGCCGTCCCAGTCGTAGCCCCAGTCGTGCGACCGCGCGATCCGGGCGTTGCCGACCCCGGGATGGGCCACGAGCTCGGTCGTGCCGTCGAGACGGCTGAGGGCTTGCCGCAGCCGCGCGGGCGTCAGGTGGCCAGCGTGCGCGAGACCGATCGCGGTGTCGTTGGTCGCGATGCCGGCTGCGCGGAGGGTCCGCCTGGCTCGTCGGGCGAGCTGGCCGAGGCCCCAGACGGCGAGCCCTCGGGCTCCGTGCGGCGGGACCCGCTCGAGCGGCACGCGTACGTAGGCGATCCGGTGCTCCCGCGCGACCCGCGCCACGACGTGCACCACGCCTGGGACGACATGTAGGTGCTGGTGTCCGTCGAGATGGGTGACCGGGATCCCGGCATCGAGCGCGCGTGCGATCTGACGGCGCAGCTCCCGTTCGACGTCGGCGAGGTCGATCCGACCGGTCGCGAGTCGCACCAGGAAAGCACGATGGTCGGCAAGCGGCTGGCCACCGGGCGCGAGCGTGCGGACCTCGGCGGCCGGCGAGACCAGCGGCGCGCCGGCGAGCGCGAAGTGCAGGCCGACCTCGAGTCCAGGGCGCGCGCGAAGCTCCCGGGCCGCGCGTTCGAGGTCTGGTCCGCCGGCAACGACGCTGCAGGTCGTCACGATCCCATCGTCGTAGGCGGCGAGCGCACCGTCGGTCATCCCCGCGTGGAGACCGACGTCGTCGGCGGTGACGACCAGCAGCGGATCCATCAGGAAGGCGCGACGGTCGGATCGACGGCCGGCGGAGTCCGCCGCCTCGGGCGGCGCATGTCGCCGCCGAGCGCGACGAGCTCCTTGAGGATGGTCACGACGACCCCGGGCGATGACAGCGTCGAGCCCCCACGTGAGCGGGGGAAGTAGTCGAGCCCGATCTGCTGGATCCGGAAGCCGAGGTTGCGCGCCTTCACAAGCAGCTCGGCCGAGATGAGCGAGCCCTTCGATCGCAGCTCGACCGCCTCGAGGACGTCCCGGCGCATGAGTTTGAATGAGAAGTTCACGTCCCGGTGCGGCCAGCCGAACAGCAGGCCGATGAGCAGGTTGTAGACGTACGAGTAGATCACGCGACGGAGACCCTCGCTCGTCCGATCCAGCCGATAGGCCGCGATCATGTCGGCGCGTGTGAGCTCCATCGCCCGGAGAGCTCGGCCGACGTCGTGCGGATCGAAGGGCAGGTCGGCGTCCATGTAGAGGACGAGCTCTTTCGAGGCCGCGGCGAACCCCGCTCGGAGGCTGCCGCCGAGGCCTCGTTCCCCATCTCGGCGCAGCCAATGGACGCGCGGGTCTCGCTCGGCCAGCGCCCGCACTATCTCGGGCGAGCGGTCGGTGGATGAGTCGTCCACGACAATGATCTCGTGGTCGGCTGCGTGCGTTTCGAGCGCCCGTCCCGCGAGCGCGATCGCGTGCGCGATGTTCTCTTCCTCGTTGAACATCGGAATGACCACCGACACGGACGGACGCCACATCGGGCCGGACTCTAGGGCGCCGTGTTCCCGGCGCGTAGTGGCGCGCGCGTTGCGATCTCTCGTGGCGACCCCGCCGCGCTCGCCCGAGCGGTCCGCCGGTACGCGGCAGCGCCGCTCGGCGACCGCCTCCACGTCCGAGGTCGGGCCCTCCTCGCCGATCTCCTCGCCGTCGAGCCGCAGCTTCCAGCGGCCGGCACGATCGTCGACCTCGGCTGCGGCCGCGGGCTGTTCTCCAATCTCCTCGTCGAGGCCTCTTCGCGGCGCTCCGTGGTCGGCATGGATCCGGATCGGCGTCGGATCGCCGTCGCTCGGCTCACGGAAAGGGCCAGGCTGCGATTCGAGGTGGGGGATGCGCGGGAGGCCCAGCTTCCGGCGTGCGACGCGGTCGCCATCGTCGACGTGCTCTATCTCCTCACCGAGGCGGACCAGGAGCTCGTGCTCGCGCGGGCGTCAGGCGCTGTACGGCCCGGCGGACGGGTCGTCGTGTACGCGCAG
>MGON01000037.1:12387-15986 GCA_001795345.1 Chloroflexi bacterium RIFCSPLOWO2_02_FULL_71_16
GGACACCTCCAGGAGCTCATCGCGACGGGCAGCGGTCTCACGCGGGGCCACGCCGGCCGCCTGCACTACGCGTCGCGGATGGAGATGCGCACGCGGCTCGAGCGATGCGGCCTTTCGGTCGAGGCCTTTCCGCTTCCCGGTCGCGCGTACACCGATGCCGTCTACGTCGGCCGCCGGGACTGACCGCGCGCGGCCCTAGTCGGCTCCGGCGGTCGGCGTGCGCCGGTGCGCGCGGCCGCCGCGACGACCCCGGCCGCCGCGCGATCCGCGCCGGGTGCGCTTCCGCGGCGCGCCCTCCGGCGTGACTTCGGCCGGCGTCGCGGGCTCGACCGCCTCGACCCCTTCGGCCGGTGCCGCGGCCTCCATGGCCGCAGCAGCCGGAGCCGGGGCCGGCAGCGCCGATCCCTCGGTGTCGAGCAGGGAGAACTCACCGAGGACGGCGCGGGCCTCGACGTGCGTCGGCTGCACCACGTAGCCCGCCCTCTTCCCGTGCGCCTCGGGCCGCATGACCCCCCGCTCGACGGCGCCGGCGATCTCGGCGTCCAGGCGGTCCCCGTCCACGCGGGCGAGGAGCTCGGCGAACAGGGCCGCGTTGACCCACCCGGTGGTGTCGTCCTTGGCGCGCGTCGAGTGGACGAAGTTGAAGAGGTGCGCGATCGCCGCGGCCGGCCGGCGCGCGTAATCGACGAGCGGGTGGCCGTCGGCCAGCCAGCACATCGTGATCGGCTTCCCGTCGCGCTGGACCTGCTCGGTCATGATGGCGCCGCGCTCCTCCGCGATGTTGAAGAGCGTCTCGAGGAGCACGCGTCGCTCCGACCTTTGCCGGGCCAGCCCGCCGGGCTGGTCCGCGCGCGACAGGGGATCGAGGACCGCCTCGACCGCGGGCACGCGGCGCGCGTCGGCCGTCACGTTGTGGATCCGCCGGAGCACCCGGACGAGGTGGAAGACCGTCTCGGCGACGAGCGGCGACGTCATGGCCGGGCGGATGAGCATGTTCGCCTTCGCGCGGCTCCGGCCGACCGAGCGTGCCACCACATGTCCCTGCGCGACGCCCGCGTCGACGCGCTGCTCGAGGACGGTCGAGGCCTCCTTCTCGGACAGCGGGACGATCCCGCTCACGAAGTCGCTGCGCTTCACCTCGGGAGCGCGTAGCGCCACGAGCTGATCGAGGAGCAGGACCGCGAGCCGCCGCTGCTCCTTCTCCGACTCGGGCTCTCCGGTGGGGACGACCGCCGGCACGCTCGGCTGGGGCCGCGCGGCTACGGTGCGACCGCGCCCGCCGCGCGGGCGCCGCACCCGGTCGGCCACGGCACGCGTAGCTCGCTCGGCCCCGCGGTCGGTCCGGGCGAGCCGGTCCGCCTGCGTGTCGTCGGCCCGCAGGCCCGTCCGCGTCCAGCGCGCCTCCGGGATGAGGTCCTCGAGCAGGAAGACATCGTCGCGCAGGTAGGGCGACTCGCGCAGCTCGTTGGCGAGCGACTGGTCTCCCGCGACGAGGTACACGTGCTTGTCCTCGTCCTTCAGCGCCTTGCACAGCGCGTTCAGGTCGCGGTCCCCCGAGACGATGAACCACGTGTCGATGTCGGGGCGGTCCTTGTACAGGAGCTTCATCGCGCGCGTGATGAGCACGGCGTCGGAGCGGCCCTTGAGGAGCCGTCCGCTCATGCGCTGCGCGACCGCGATGGGCTCGATGCCCGTGAACTCGAGGGCCATGAGGAGCGTGTCGTCCTGCGACGAGACCTCCTGGCCGAAGATCGCGAGCTTCACGCGGACCGGGCCGAAGCTGGCTGCCTTGGTGAGGATCGCCTGAAGGATCGAGAGCGTGGACGGCAGCGGTCCTTCGGTGTGCTGCCGCATGGTGTAGTAGACGTTCTCCCAGTCAATTAGGAGAGCGACGTCGGGCACGATGGGTCCTTTCTTTCGAGGGCGCGAGCGTCACGCGTACGACGGCACGCCCTAGGTCACAGCGAGCGTGCCGTCCGACCCATCAGTGGACCCTCTTGGGGTCCGAGCGCGCTTTCGCTCTCCTGATCCATCCCGGCGGAGCCATGCTCCGACGAGCGGTCCTCGCGCTGCTGCACGGATGCTCCGGCCGCCGCGCACGCTGTGCTGAGATCAGTCTAGCGGCATGACACGCGCGACACGGCCACGGATCGCCTGGTTCATTGCGGCCGCGCTCGCCACCGTGCCGGTCCTGGTGCTCACGATCGCGGCCGTCAGCACCGCGCATCGGACCGATCTCAAGTGCTTCTGGACAGGGGCCCGTCTCGTGGCGAGCGGACTCGACCCCTACGACGCGGCGGTCTGGGGATCAGCGGTCGCGGGCACGTTCGAGAACGTTCTCGGCCGACCGGGGCCGTCACCCTGTCCAGGTGCGTACGGCTACCCGCTCACGACAGCGGTCCTGACGTTCCCCCTGGCGCTCGCACCGCTCGAGCTTGCCGCGGCAGCCTGGGCGATCGCGGGGATCGCCGGGCTGGCGGCCGGGATCACCTTCCTCGGGCGTTCGGCTCGGATCGGCCGGGACGGCGCGCTCGCGCTCGCGTTCGTGACGCTCGCCTCGCAGCCGGCATGGTGGAACGCGATCTTCCTCCAGTACGGTGGCATCCTCGTCGCCGGGTTGGGCGTGCTCGCGCTTTCCTCGACGTCGGGTTCACGTGCGCTCTCGGTCGCTGCCACCCTGTCGCTTGCGCTGAAGCCACACGTGGCGCCGATCGCATTGGTCGAGCGCCTCGCGGCCGCGCCGCCTCGCGCGCGGACGGCCGCGATCCTCGCTCTTGGTGCTGTCGTGATCGTTCCGACGATCTTCTTCCCGGCGTGGCCGCTCCAATGGATGACCGCGCTCGCATCGGACCGACCGCGGATCGCGGAGGTGAGTCCGACCTTCTGGGCGCTCGTGAGTGCCGTCACCGGACGCGCCGATGTCGCGTTCATCGCGAGCTGGGCGGCCGCCGGAGCCTTCCTTACCGTGCTCCGCGGGGTCGAGCTGCGAGATGGGATCGATCGGATGGCGGTCGCGACCGTGGCCTGGATGCTCGTCGTGCCTTATGGCTCCGCGGCCGATCTCCTGGTGCTAACGGTCGCATGGTGCGCTCTCATCCGGCGTGGTCACATCGGACTCGCGCTCGTCGTGGCCGTCCTCGTGCCATGGGCGGCGTTCCGGGTCGATCCCACGCTCGGCCTCGGCGCCGTCGCGCCGGTCACAGCCGCGGCTCTAGGGGCCGTTCTCCGGACCCGGGCGCTGACGGATCGCCCTCGAGCGGCCATGCTGTCGGGTTGGTGAGTCAGCGCGGGCTGCTCCTGGAAGACGTGGTGTCGGAGGCGACGCGCCGGGGCGCGTCGTACGCGGACGCGCGCCACGTCGAGCGCGAACAGGAGGCCGTGAACGTCAAGGACGGTGAGGTCGAGGGCATCGATCGCGCATCCGACCGCGGTATCGGGCTTCGCATCCTGCATCGCGGCGCCTGGGGGTTCGCTGCGAGCGACCGCGCGGGAGAAGCCGCGGCGCGGACCCTGGTCGACGAGGCGATGCGCCGCGCCGAGGCGTCGGCGAGCGTGCGGCGGCGCACCGTGACCCTCGCGCCCTGCACGCCACAGCGCGG
>MGON01000037.1:16002-17028 GCA_001795345.1 Chloroflexi bacterium RIFCSPLOWO2_02_FULL_71_16
AGCGCATCGCGCTCGTCCGCGAGGCCGATGCTGCGCTGCGCGGGCCGAACGCCCGGACGACACGCGCCGGCGTCACCGCGTACCGCACGAGGAAGCGGCTCGTCACGAGCGAGGGGACCGACGTCGAGCAAGAGATCGTGGAGACGTCGACGACGCTGTCCGTGCTCGCATTGAGGGCCGGCGTCAAGCCCGCGCAGCGCTACGACATGCGGAACGCCCGACAGGCCGGGTGGGAGTTCGTCGAGGAAGAGCGCATGGTCGAGACAGCCGCGCGATATCGCGAGGACGCCGAGGCCATCCTGGACGCGCCACTCGCGGATGCCCGGCCGACGACGGTGATCCTCGACCAGCCCTTCCTCGCCCTGCTCGTCCACGAGTCCTGCGGGCATCCCACGGAATCGGACCGCGTCCTCGAACACGAGGTCGCCTTCGCGGGGACCACGTTCATGTGGCCGGACGACCGCGGCAGGCTGCGATACGGGTCCGACCACGTCTCCATCACGGCCGACGCCACTGTTCCCGGAGGGATGGGCACGTTCGGCTGGGACGACGATGGCGTTCCGGCCACGCGGACCCCTCTCATCGAGCGCGGCACGTTCGTCGGCTATCTGACGTCGCGCGAGACCGCGGGTGCGCTCGGGATCCCGGCGAGCGGCGGATCGGCGCGCGCGGAGGGGTGGCAGCACCAGCCGATCGTTCGCATGGTCAACGTGAGCCTCGAGCCGGGCGACCGGCGCTTCGACGACCTCGTGAAGGAGATCGACGACGGCCTCCTGCTCCAGTCCCCGGCCTCGTACTCGCTCGACGACAAGCGGCAGAACTTCCACTTCAGCGCGCAGGTCGCGCGCGTGGTCAGGCACGGCGAGGTGCAGGGCCATGTGCGCGGTGTCGCCTTCCAGTCACTGACCCCGGACTTCTGGGGACGCTGCGACGGCGTCGCGGACGACTGGGAGCTGCACGGCTTCCTCTCGTGCGCGAAGGGGGAGCCGCTGCAGCTGATGCGCGTGGCCCACGGTGCGGCCCACG
>MGON01000038.1:0-1673 GCA_001795345.1 Chloroflexi bacterium RIFCSPLOWO2_02_FULL_71_16
GCCGTGTCACGTACGCATACGACGCGATCGGGCGTCTGACCACGGTGACGGACCGGATCGGCAACACGCCGGGCGAAGACCCTACCGCGCACCGTTGGACGTACGGCTACCAGGGAGCCACGCAGCACCTGACCACGATCACTGACCCGGACGGCCGTGTACGCGTCACCAACACGTACGACGATCAGGGCCGCGTCGTCGAGCAGCGGGATGGGCTGAACGAGCTCACGACCATCGTGTACGGAACGCTCGAGACCGTCCTCACGGACCCGCGCGGCCACGCGACCACGTACACCTTCGACGACCGCATGCGCGTGCTCTCACAGGCGGACGTGGTCGACGGCCAGACGCTGACGATCTCGTACACCTACGACGCCGTTGGCAACCGCACCAGCGTGACGGACCGCGAGGGCAACACCACGGAGCTCGCGTACGACAGCCGCGGGAACGTGCTCACCAAGACCGATCCCTCGCCGGACGGAGTGGCGCCGCGGCCGGTCACCACCTTCGAGTACGACGCCCAGAACAGCCTGACCCAGATCACCGACGCGACGGGCGCGCTGACCGCGCTCACCTACGACCCGGCGACCAGCGTGCTCCTCACCGTCACCCGTCAGGTCGACGCCACGACCACCGCCACGACCTCGTACGAGTACGGCGACCCGGCCAATCCGGGCCTGCCGACGCGCATCTACTCGCCCCTCGGGAACGCTGGCGGCACGCCCGACCCCACTTTCTCGACCGCCCTGGCCTACGACATCGAGGGGAATCTCGTCTCGCGCACCGACGCCGACGCCACTACCACCACCTTCCAGTACGACGACGTCGGGCGCCTGGTCAGCTTCGTCGACCCCGACGGCAACGCTCCCGGCGGCGTGCCCGGCCTGCACACCTGGACCGTCGAATACGACGAGCTCGACCGCGAGACCCGGCGCACCGACCCGCTCGGCGGGGAGCTGGTGTACGGCTACGACGGCGCCGGGGACCGGACCTCGCTCGCCGACCGGAACGGCGACGTGACCACCTACGTGTACGACGCCAACGCCCGCCTTCGGGAGGTCCGCCAGAAACCTGATCCCGCGGGTGCGACGGTGTACACGACCGAGATCGACCGGGATGCGAACGGCAACGCCGCCCGCATCACCCAGGGCAACGGCGTGCTCACCGACTACGCCTTCGATGCGCTCGACCGCCTGGAAAGCGTGACGACCTATCCCACGCCGACCACCCCGCTGGTCACCAGCTACGTCCTGGACGGCAACGGCCAGCCCACCAGCCGCACCACCGGTGACGGCACCACGGTCCTCTACGCCTACGACGCGCTCTCGCGTCTCACGAGCGTCATCAACGCGACGCTCCTCATCGACTACCGCTACGACGCCGTGGGCCGGCGCACCGAGATGAGCGACGGCGGCGGGACCACCACGTACCGGTACGACTACCTCGGACGCCTGACCGAGGCCAGTTCGCCGCTCGGCATCGTCAGCTACGAGTACGACCTCGACGGCAACCGCCGCCGCCTCATCTATCCCGGAGGCGACGCGGTCGTTTACTCATTCAGCCCCGGCGGGCGCCTTGGCACGGTGACCGACTGGGCAGGCCGGGCCTCCACGTACGCATACACGCCGTCGGGCCTGGTCTCCACGCTCACGCAGCACGGCGGACTCGCGGCG
>MGON01000038.1:1685-2627 GCA_001795345.1 Chloroflexi bacterium RIFCSPLOWO2_02_FULL_71_16
CCGTGCCCAGCGGCTCACGAGCCTCGCCTACGAGCAGACGGTGCTCGGCCTCCCCGTCGAGGTCCTCAGGCAGGACTTCACGCTCGATCCGGAAGGCAACCGCACCGCGCTGGACGAGTACGTCCAGGGCATCACCGCGCCACCGATCACGTGGTCCGAGAGCGTCCGGGTCAACGACGACACGGGCACGACCCAGCAGGACCGACCGTCGATCGCGCTCGGCGCGGACGGCGCGACCTATCTGGTCTGGGACGACTTCCGGGCAGGCTCGCACGCCGACATCTTCTTCGCGCGCCGCGACCCGGTGACCGGCACCTGGAGCGCCAACCAGAAGGTGAACGACGACGCCACCACGCGGACGCAGTGGAACGCCGACATCGCCGTCGACGGCTCGAACCTCGCCTACGCCGTGTGGCAGGACCAGCGCGACGGCAACAAGACGCCCGATACGAACATCTACGCCTCCACGCGCTCGGCGGTCACGGAGGCCTGGGCAGCGAACACGAGGGTGAATGACGACGCGCGCGGTTCGGCCTCCCAGCACGATCCGCGCGTCGCCGCGGCTCCGGATGGCAGCGCCCATGCCGTCTGGGTCGACGGACGTGACCGGGAGGTGAACATCTATAGCGCCACGCTCACGCCCGGCTCGACGAGCTGGAGCGTGAACACCAAGGCCAGCCAGAACGGGACCTCGCGGAAGTGGACGCCCGACATCGCCTGGCGCGGGAATATCGCCAACGAGATCGACGGCTACGCCGTCTGGGAGGACGACCGCTCGGGCGACTACGACATCTACTTCAACCAGTTCGACTGCGACTGGCCTCCGCCGGACGCGCCGGGCTGCCGTTGGGATGCGACGGACCTCCCGATCAGCGACGACACGACCGGCGCCGCGCAGTACT
Organism: Chloroflexi bacterium RIFCSPLOWO2_02_FULL_71_16; assembly: GCA_001795345.1. GTDB lineage: Bacteria > Chloroflexota > Limnocylindria > P2-11E > P2-11E > GWC2-70-10. The sequence continues at coordinate 2,588 of MGON01000038.1, forward strand.
GGGCCCGCATCGTCGTTGCGGATGGCGAGCCCGTCGCCTT
>MGON01000038.1:2692-8297 GCA_001795345.1 Chloroflexi bacterium RIFCSPLOWO2_02_FULL_71_16
GCGGGGCCAGCGAGGTGATCAGCGACGCGGCGGCGGAGCCCGTGTCGCTCGCCGCGTCGGCCACCGCCGACGGCCACATGTTCGTCGTGTGGCAGGACGCGCGGGGCACGAGCTACGACATCTGGGGCACCGAGTACGACCCCGCGACAGGCTCCTGGTCCACGCCGATCAGGATCGACGACGATCCCGCCAGCAGCGCTCAGCTGCGGCCGACCGTCGCCGTGAGCGCGACCGAGGTCGCCGCGGCTTGGCGCGACAGCCGCACCGGCAACCCTGACATCCGCGCCCGCCTCCGCGCCACGCAGGGACCGGGCGTCGATCAGTTCACGTATGCCTACGACGGCCTGAACCGGCTGACCACCGTCTCCGGTCCGGTCGCCGAGTCGTTCACCTTCGACGCGGCCACGAACGTCGCAACTCGCACGGGCCCGGCGGCAACGTACTCGCATGACCAGGCGAACCGCGTGACCTCAGATGGTTCACGCACCTTCACCTGGGACGGCGCCGACCGCCTGGTGCAGCGCGGCCCGGACACCTTCGCCTACGACGCGCTGTCACGCCTGACCTCCGCGACAGTTGCGGGCGCCACCACCAGCTACACCTACGACGGCGACGGCCTGCTGGCCACGCGCACCGACGCCAGTGGCCCGACGACGTTCGTGTGGGACAGCTCGGTCGCGCCGGCGCCGCTGCTCGAAGCCGACACCGACCGCGTGATCCACGGCCTCGGCCCGCTCTATCTCGCGCGCGCCGACGGCTCGACCACTCGCCTCGTCCGAGACGCCCTGGGCAGCGTGCGCGGCGAGCTGAACGACCTCGGCGTGGTGACCAAAGCCTTCCGCTACGCGGCCTACGGCGCGATCACCGACCGCACGCCCCTCGACGCGGCGCCCACGCTGCTCGGTTTCACCGGAGAGCTCGCTGATCCAAGCGGCCTGACGTACTTGCGGGCGCGCTGGTACGACCCTCGCACAGGGAGGTTCCTCAGCCGTGATCCGTTCAATGGGACTGTTGAGCATCCCGCGTCGCAGAATCTCTATGCGTACGGGCACGCCAATCCCGCACGCTTTACTGACCCCACCGGGAACTGTCCGTTCTGCCTCATCATGGCGGTCGGCGGTGTAGCCGGAGCGACCGTTAACGCTTCCGTCTACCTGCTCGCCAGCAAGCAGAGCGGCGACTTCACTTGGGGCGGCTTGGCGGGTGCCGCGGCGACCGGAGCAGTGATCGGTGCGATCGCGCCTGTGGCCGGGCCTGCCGGAGGCTCATTCGGAGGGGCTCTCGCAACTGCCACTCTGAATGCGCTTGCCGGTGCTGGCGGCTACACCGTCGGCCTATATGCCGCCAATGCGGTCGACTCAGTGACGGGACCACCTGGCACGAGGACCTTCTCTGCTGAGGCGGCGCTGCTGCATGCGGCGGGGAGTGTTTTCGGTGGGGCGTTGGGAGACAAGGTCTCGCCGATGGTGGGCGTTCACACGCTTCGTCAGCTCCGTCTATTCGCTCCCAGAACGTGGGCAGGCTTCATGCGATCCGGCCCCAACATGCAGGCCCTGGAAGGCAGTGCTCTTGTCGGAGCCTTGTACAGCAGCGGCATTGGCCTCCTGGCGCATCAAGGGAATCAGAAGTGAATGAGGCGAGACAGATCGTTTCGGGCCTCATTCTGGCCCTAAGCAGCTTTGGTCTCTTCGTGTTCCTCTCCTCCGCGGTCGCCGCGATCCTGTTCGGCACAACTCGCGCTCCGGGCTTCATCCGCGCCGCTGCTTGGCTCTACTCGCGGCCAAGATCCGGGCCGCAGTGGTTAGGCCTTGCGATAGCGATGTCGATCGCCCTGGGTACCCAATGGGCAGTGACGCAGGCGATCGCGACAGACGGCGACACGTTCGGTCTGGTCGGCTTGGGAATCCTGTGGTCGGAACTCGCGGCAGCCACAGCTTGGCTGGGCTATCTCGTCTACCTGTACGTGATCAGGCCGGCCCGGCACTGACCATCTCACACGGCCGATGGCGACGTGATGGCGACGGCATCCAGTACGCACTGGAGCAGGTAAGGCACTAGCGCAATTCGCTAGATGACTGCCCTGCCAGACAGCGGAACGCCTCGCCGGTAGAAGGGCGAGGCGTCCACGCATCGGGGGGTGGGGGCTGCTAGTTCCCGGTGAGCTCCTTGCCCACTGCGCGCCGCGCGCTGTTGTGCGCGGTCTCGAAGATCCCGGCGGCGTTCGCGGCGAGCTCCATCGCGTTCGAGCCGTTCGGCCCGCACGCGGCGCGGTAGATGGCTTCCTTGGTGCGGTCGTAGGTCCCGTGGATGATGCGGTCCGCGTTCTCGATCGCGGCACGCGTCCCGCCGCTCCACCCCTCGCTGACCTTCCAGAGCTTGTCGTTCGCGCCGTGCAGGCGCTCGTAGTTCGCGTACAGCACCCGCTTCGCCGCGGACATCTGCTCTTCGCACTTCTGGCGGTCCGGCCGGTGGACCATCGCGGCCTGCGCGACGCCGCGTGATCCGCTGAAGGTCTGACGCAGGACGGCGCCCGCGCGCTCGGCGAGGGCCATGCCGCCGCTCTCGCCGGTGGCGCACCCGGCGCGATGGATCGCTTCCTTCGTCCGGTCGTAGGTCTCGTGCATGACCTTGTCGGCACGGTGCAGCGCGCTCAGCGTGCCCTCGGCGGCCCACTTCTTGAGGTCCCAGATGAGCTTGTCGTTCGCGCCGTGGACCTCCTCGAAGACCTCGTGCAGCCGCTTCTTCGCAGCGTACATCTGGTCATCGCAGCGGGCCGGCTTCTCGCGCGCCTTGCCCCACTCGTTCCGCGGCTTCGCCGTGGGCTTGGCGGTCGGCTTCGCGGTCGGCTTCGGCCGGAGCGCCTCGATCTCCGCGAGGACGGTGGCGCGCGCGAGGTTGTAGACGGTCTCCATGGCGCTCTGGGCGCGGTCCGCGACCTCGTGCATCGATGCCGCGTTCCCGCGCAGGGCGAGCGCGGCCGCCTGCATGAGGACTTCGTCGACGTCGGCGGTGCGGCCGCAGCGCATCTCCACGATGGCGCGGTCGGCGTGGGTCCGGATCTCCTTGAGCAGGGCGTCGGCCTGCTCGATCGCGGCATGCGCCTTGGCGCTGCCACGGCCCCCGAGCTCGCTCCGGAGCTGCCCGAGGGCGGTGTGGTACTTGGTGAACGTCTCGTGGACCCGCTGGCGCGCCTCCTGGCGCGCGGCGGCATCGTCGCCGCAGCCCGGGTCGGCCGGCGGCGCCTCGGTCTCCTCGGCCCCTTCGGTGGGCTCGTCCAGGGTGACCTCGAACTCGAACGGCTCGGAGCCCTCCAGGGGCTGCACGATCGGGGTCGGGGTAGGGTCCTGCATCGCTACCGTCGCGACACCAGCCGAGGTGCTGGCGCTGACGATGGCCCCACCCGCGAGGATGATGGCGCCGGACACGGCGCCCGCTTTGGCGCTGACGAACAGCTCCAGGACCTTTTCGAGCACGTACCGCCCTCCCTGTGCCGAGAACGCTGCCGAGCAGGCGCTGTTATGAGCCCCGAGCGAGGGTCCGGCTCAGCCGGCCCGAGCGAGTCCGCCTTGATCGAGCGGAGCGAGGCGGCGCAGGCCGGCCAGGCGCAGCCAGGCAGGACCTGTGCGACGATCGGGCAACGGTGAACGACCGAACGGGCGTGCAGGTCGACGAGGTCCTCGCGGAGGTCCGCGACCGCATCCGCCGGAAGCGCGAGGCCGGCGTCTACGGCCCGGAGGTCGAGGCCGCTCTGCGGCTGCCGCTTCCCGGCGGGCGACCGCTCTTCGTCGAGGAGCTCGGCGATCCCATCTCGGCGCTCCGCGAGGCGCTGGGCGAGGACGTCGAGTACGACCCTCGCAGCCGTAAGCCGTTCGTCGGACCGTTCATCACGCTCGCGCGCCGGTTCGTCATGGGCCTGCTGCGGTGGTGGCTCGTCGCCGTCCGGGAGCGCCAGGAGCGCATCGACCGGTTCACCTTCCGCGCGATCGCCGACCTGCGCGAGCGTCCGAGTCCCGGGTTCGACGAGCGCCTCCGCCGCCTGGAGACGCAGTGGGCGCGCTTCCGGCGGGACATGGTCGCCGCGGACCTGCGCTCCGCGCACCTCCACGCGCGCTTCGGCGGCGAGGAGCGCGCGATCCGCGCGCAGTCGGAGCGCTTCCTCGACCTCTTCCGCGAGCGCAGCCGCGTGCTCGACCTCAGCAGCGGCCGCGGGACGTTCCTCGAGCTCATGCGCGAGCACGGCATCGGCGCGTACGGGGTCGATCAGGACGACCGCATGATCGCCGAGGCCCGCACGCGCGGGCTCGAGGTCTCGCAGGGCGACGCCGCCGAGCACCTGCGCGAGCTCGGCGACGGCACCATCGACGGCCTCTACGCCCGGCATCTCGCCGAGCACGTGCTCCCCGGCGAGCTCGTGGAGATCCTCCGCCAGTGCCGCCGCGTCCTCGCGCCGGGCTCGCCGGTCGTATTCGTCACGCCGAACCCGGCGACGCTCAGCGTGGGCGCGCACACCTTCTGGACGGACCCGGGCCACCTCCGCCCGATCCCGGCCGAGCTCTTCCGCTTCCTCCTCGAGGTCGAGGGCTACCGCGACGTCCAGGTCGTCACCTTCGCCGCCCCCGAGGGGCGCCGGCTCGACGAGCGCGCCGCCGACGGCGCGATGCGCGAGAACGTGCGCCTCCTGAACGAGGTCCTCTTCGGCGACCCTGACTACGCCGTGATCGGCAGGACGCCGTTCATGACGCCCGTCGCCGAGTGACGATCCCCAAGGCGTGGCGCTTCGGCGGACCGCCCACGGCGGTGCACCAGTTCCACCCCGTGCTCTCGCCGGGCGACGCGATGAGCGCGCACGTCTTCGCGCTGCGCGCCTACCTGCGCGGCCTCGGGCACGAGTCGCACGCCTACGCGGTCGAGGCGAAGCCGGGCGTGGAGGACGTCCTTCCGTACCGCCGCCTCTTCCGGACGCTCCGGCCGACGGACATGCTCCTCATGCACTTCTCGATCGGCCACGAGGTCTTCGGCCAGCTCGCGCGCCTCGCCGCGCGGAAGGTGCTCGTCTACCACAACGTCACGCCGCCGGACTTCTTCACCGGCCTCAACGACCACGCCGCGCTCCACGCGCGCCTGGGCCAGAAGCAGGTCGCCGCGCTGGCGGAGCACGTCGACCTCGCGATCGGCGTGTCCGAGTTCGACACCAACGACCTCGTCGAGATCGGCTACCGGAACACGGCGACCGTGCCGATCCTCATCGACTGGACCAAGTACGAGGTGGCGCCCGACGACGCGGTGCTCGCGGCGCTCTCGCGGCGGCGCACGCGCATCCTCTTCGTCGGCCGCATCTCGCCGAACAAGCGCCAGGACGAGCTGATCCGCCTGCTGGCGTACTACCGCGCCTGCATCGACCCCGAGGCGCAGCTGTTCCTGGTCGGCTCGTACCGCGACCAGCCCCAGTACCACGCGCGCTGCGTCGCGTTACGCGACGCGCTCGACCTGCAGCACGCGGTGACTTTCACGGGGCCCGTGAGCGACGCGGAGCTGGTCGCCTACTACCGCCGCGCGTCGGTCTTCCTCTCGCTGAGCGAGCACGAGGGGTTCGGCGTCCCGCTGC
>MGON01000038.1:8303-9197 GCA_001795345.1 Chloroflexi bacterium RIFCSPLOWO2_02_FULL_71_16
CGATGCACCTGGGTCTGCCGGTCGTCGCGTACGAGGCCGCCGCCGTCGGCGAGACGCTCGACGGCGCCGGCCTCCGGCTGTACCGCAAGGACCTCGCGGAGGCGGCCGAGACCTGCGGGCTCGTCGTCGAGCGGGCCGACCTGCGTGGCCGGCTCGTGGCGGCCGGGCACCGCCGCGTCCGCGACTTCGCGACCGAGCGCGTGGCCGAGCGGACGCGCGAGGTGCTCGGCCTATGAAGCTCCACCGGGTCGACCAGTTCGCGCCGACCGTCGCGTACGGCGACGCCATCGGCGGCGACATCTTCGAGCTCCAGCGGCTCTTCTGGAAGCGAGGCGTGGCCAGCGAGGTCTTCGCCGACGAGGCCCGTCCCGGCGTCGAGCCGTTCGTACGCCCCTGGCACGACCTGCACCGGGAGCCGACGAAGGACGCCGCGCTCCTGGTCCACGTCTCGATGGGGAACACCACGCTCACCCAGGTCGCGCAGCTGCCCCAGCGCAAGGCGGTCGTCTACCACAACATCACGCCGGCGCACTTCTTCGAGGGCATCAGCGATCAGCTGGTCGAGCACAGCCGCCTCGGCCGCGACCAGCTGCGGCAGCTCGCGCGCACGTGCGAGCTGGGCATCGCCGACAGCGAGTTCAACAGGAGGGAGCTGGCGGAGGCCGGCTTCGACCGCACCGCCGTCGTCCCGATCCTCGTGGACCCTTCGGCCTTCGACGTCACGCCCGATCCACGCGTCGCCGCCGAGCTCGCGGACGAACGGACGAGCGTGCTCGTCGCCGGGCAGATCCTTCCGCAGAAGGCGATCCTCGACGTGGTCGACGGGTTCGCCCGCTACCGCGAGGGCGACGCCTCGGCGCGGCTCTACCTCGTGGGGACGACCGCGATGTCCGG
>MGON01000038.1:9215-13236 GCA_001795345.1 Chloroflexi bacterium RIFCSPLOWO2_02_FULL_71_16
GTGCGGCTCACCGGCGCCGTCTCGATCGAGCAGTACGTCGCGTACTTCCGCGGCGCCACCGTGCTCCTCACCCTCTCGGACCACGAGGGCTTCTGCGTTCCGCTCCTCGAGGCGATGCGCAGCGAGCTGCCGATCGTCGCGCACGCGGCCGGCGCGACCGGCGAGACCCTCGGCGAGGCCGGCGTGCTCCTCGAGGACAAGTCGCCCGACGCGGTGGCCGCGGCGCTCGAGCGCGTGGTGCGCGACGCCGATCTCCGGCGCGACCTGGTGGAGCGCGGGCGCGGGCGCCTCGCGGACTTCGCGAGCCCGCGCGTCGCCGAGCGCCTGCACGACGCGCTGGCCCTCGCGGACTGGGTGCTGCCGCGCGAGCGGCGCCGCCAGGTGACGGTCCTCTCGAGCGACCAGCGCTGCGGCATCCATCACTACTCGCTGGCCGTGTGCGAGGGCCTGCGCGCGAACGGGCACGACGTGACGTTCGCCGGCGTGCGGCACCTCGAGACGGCGGAGCTCTACCGCGCCGCGAAGCACATCGCCAGGGGCGAGGTCGTGCTGGTCGAGCACGAGGCGGGGATCTTCCGCGACGTCCCGTTCGTCCGCGTGCTCCTCGACCTCAAGCGGCGCGGCCACGAGGTCGTCCTGTCGCTTCACGAGCTCGAGCCGGAGAAGTTCCACCACTACCGCCGGCTCTCGGCGGCGCTCCACTACCGCCCGCGCTTCAGCTGGATCGTCGAGGCGCTGCGCATCCCGTGGGTCGCGCTGCGCATCTTCAACTGGTTCGTGCGCTACCGCGTCGTCCTCGGGCTGATGGGCTCGCTACCGGACAGGCTGGTCGTGCACTCGTCGCGCTCCGCGTATTGGCTCGACATGCTCACGCACGACGCGACCAAGCGCGACCTGATGCCGCTCGTGCTCACCCCGCTCGAGGGCACGGCCGCGCCGCGCACGGCCGAGGAGAAGCGCGCGCTGCGAGAGCGCCTGGGCCTGCCCCAGGACCGCTTCGTCTTCGTCTCGCCCGGGTTCTTCTTCCCCCGCAAGCGCTTCCTCGAGGTGATCGCGGCGACGCCCGAGGACGCGCTGCTCGTCCTCTCGGGGACGCGCTCGGAGCGCGACCCCGAGTACTTCGACCAGGTCATCGCCGCCGCAGGGGGCCGCCCCAACGTCCGCGTGAACACCGACTACGACACGATGGGCGACTTCGTCGCGGCCGCTGACGCGGTCGTCCTCTGGTACGAGGACGTCTTCCAGAGCGCGGTCGTGACGCAGGCGATCTGGGCGGGGCTTCCGCTGATCCTCTCGCCGACGCCGGGCTTCCGCCTCTTCCACGGCGCCGGGCTCGTCGCGCGGGAGGCGGACGAGCTCCGCCGCCACATGGACGCGATCCGCGATCCCGAGACGCTCGAGCGCCTGCACCGCGGCGTCTCGATCCTCCGCCGCATGCTCGCGCCCGAGCGCCTCGCGCCGCGCTACCTCGTCGGGCTGGACTGAGGTTGAAGGGGAAGCGTCCCCTTCGAGGATCGGCGTGAAGCGTCGGCGCATCCTCGTGGTGGTCCAGCGCTACGGCGAGGAGGTCGTCGGCGGGAGCGAGTCACACGCCCGGATCGTCGCCGAGCGGCTCGCGCGGTCGAACGACGTCGAGGTCGCCACCACCACGGCGCTCGACCACTGGACGTGGCGGCCGCACTTCCCGCAGGGCACGAGCGAGCTGAACGGCGTGCGCGTGCGGCGGTTCCCGATCGCGTCCGGGAGGGCCGGCGACTACAAGGACGTCGAGCGGCACGTGCTCTTCGAGGAGCACACGCTCGCCGACGAGCACCGCTGGCTGCGCCTCCAGGGGCCGCACTCGCCGGCGCTGCTCGACTTCCTGTCCCGGGAGGGTCACGGCTACCAGGCCGTGCTCTTCTACACGTACATCTACGAGCCGACGGCCCTCGGGCTGCCGCTCGTGCCCGAGCGCAGCGCGCTGATCTCGACGGCCCACGACGAGCGGCCGCTGCGCCTGGTCCCGTTCCGCGCCCTCTTCCAGCTCCCGCGCGCGATGGGCTTCCTCACGCCCGAGGAGCGGGACCTGGTGCGACGCGAGTTCCACAACGACCACGTCCCCGACGAGGTGCTCGGGATCGGCCTCGACCCGCCGCCGCCCGCGGACCCCTCGGGCTTCCGGGAACGGCACCGCCTCGAAGGGCCGGTCGTGCTCTACCTGGGCCAGGTGTCCGAGGCCAAGGCGGTGGACGAGCTCCTTTCGATGTGGACCGCGTACCGGAACACCGCGCGCGACGGGACCCTGGTGCTCGTCGGACCCCTCGGGATGAAGCTGCCGGAGCGCGGCGACGTCGTCTCGCTCGGCCGCGTCCTCGACGACGAGAAGTGGTCCGCGCTCGCGGCCGCCGACGCGCTGGCCCTGCCCTCCCACCTCGAGAGCCTGGGCATCGTCCTCCTCGAGGCCTGGCAGGTCGGCACGCCGGTGATCGTCCCGGCCTGGAACGCCGTGACGGCGGGCCAGGTCGCGCGGTCGGGCGGCGGCCTCACGTACCAGTCACAGGAGCGCTTCCCGCGCGTGCTCGCGGCCCTTCTCGCGGAGGGGAAGTTCCGCGGCCGCCAGGGGCGTGCCTGGGTCGAGCGCGAGTGCGCCTGGGACGTCTTCGACGCCCGGGTCCAGCGGCTCGTCGATGCGGCGGCCTTCGATGCGTAGATCCGTGTTGCACGGATCCACACGGAGGGCGCTGCCGGCAGCCGGGGTCTCTCCGGATCCCTGCCCTCCTTGTTCGTCCGCTCTCGCAGAGCTGAGGACGGACGGATCTACAAGGAGGAGGCTGCTGGCAGCCGAGATCTCTCCGGAGGACCGCCGTCTCATTTCGGGCCAGTGGCCGGTCTCACCCATTTCGGGTGGTCCTTCGCGCAATTCGGGTGAAGATCCTCGGCTCCGCAACGAGAGGACCGGCCCCCTGTCTCTCTTCGAGGCAGTGGTGAAGTTGCACCAATTCGGTGCCGCCGTGCACCAATTCGGTGCAAACCCACCACGGCCCCCAAAGCACAGGTGCTCCCTCGGAGATCCCCCTGTGGCTGAGCCCTCCCCTCCTAGTTCGTCTCCTCTGGTCGTGAGGTCGACCCGTGCCTGATCCCTCCTCTCAGAGGCCGTCTCTCCTGGTCGTGGTCCAGCGCTACGGCGACGGCATCGCCGGCGGCGCGGAGGCGCACGCGCGAATGCTCGTGAACCAGCTCAAGCCGCACGTGGACATCGAGGTCGCGACGACCACGGCGCGCGACTACTGGACGTGGGAGAACGAGCTGAGCGCGGGGCTCACGTGGGTCGACCACGTCCCGGTGCGGCGGTTCCCGGTCGAGAAGCCGCGCGCGAGGATGTTCCACCGCTACGAGCGCCGCGCGTTCGCGGACGCGCACGGCCTCGACGACGAGCTGGCTTTCCTCGACGCGCAGGGCCCGGTCACGCCGGCCCTGCTCGAGTACCTCTTCCGCCACGGCCGCCAGTACGACCACGCGCTCTTCTTCACGTACATCTACTGGCCGACCGTGTTCGGCCTCCCGATCGTTCCGGAGCGCGCGGTCCTCGTGCCCACGGCGCACGACGAGCCGGCCATCGGGCTCGCGATGTACCGGCGCGTCTTCCACCTCCCGCGCGCCATCGCGTTCAACACCGAGGAGGAGCGCGCGATGGTGCGCCGCCGCTTCGCGAACCAGCGTGTGCCCTCGGATGTCGTCGGCGTGGGCATCGACGTGCCGCCGGATCTCGACGCGATGAACGGCGAGCACGGCCGCGACGGTCCCGGCGGCAACGCCACGGATCCCCTCGCGGAGCGAGCGCGCGCCGATGCTTCGTCGTCAGCCGCGGCGACCCGCGCGGAGCGCTTCCGGCAGAAGCGCGGGATAGAAGGCCCGGTCTTCCTTTACCTCGGACGCATCGTCGAGAGCAAAGGCACACCCGAGCTCCTCGACATGTGGACGCGGTGGCGGAAGAGCGCGGCCGCGCCGGCGACGCTCGTCATGGCGGGCCACCGCGAGATGG
>MGON01000038.1:13248-13994 GCA_001795345.1 Chloroflexi bacterium RIFCSPLOWO2_02_FULL_71_16
GGGCCGATCGACGACGAGGACAAGTGGGACGCCTTCGCGGCGTGCACTGCGCTCCTGGTGCCGGAGCGCCTCCAGTCGCTGTCGATCGTGGCGCTCGAGGCGTGGGCAGTCGGCCGCCCGGTCATCTGCCCCGCCCGCGCGCCGGTGCTCGCGTCCATGTCGCGCCGCGCGGAGGCGGGCGTGCCGTACCGCTCGTCCGCGGAGCTCGCGGAGATCTGCGAGCTCTTGATCGAGCGGCCGGAGGTCGGTCGCCGCCTCGGGGCATGCGGCCGACGGTTCGTGGAGCGCACCTACACCTGGCCCGTCGTCGTGGAGAAGTACCTCGACCTCTTAGCCGAGGTGCGCGCGAGGAACGCGTAAAGAGAAGGGCCCCGCCTTTCGGCGGGGCCCTTCGTTCTCACTGCGAGCGATCGGCTACTGGAACTGGACGTTCTTCTGCTCGAGGCCGTCGACGACGAAGACGCCCGAGTAGTAGTTGTTGTACGTGTAGGTCGTGTAGTTCTTCACGACGACGTAGAAGTCCCACTGGCCGCCGGACTGAGCGGCGAGCTCGCCAAGGTTGATCATGAAGTAGCCCGTGTTGGCGGCGTTCGCCGCCGACCTCGACGTGTACGTCCAGCAGCGGATGGGCGGACCGAGGGTCACGCAGGCGCCGCCGATCGGCGTGCCGTTGGCGGCGAGGACGCGCCCGTGGATGACCAGGCCGCTCGACGGGACCGCCGGCCGCGCGATGTCCGGCGCGGGGG
>MGON01000038.1:14031-14775 GCA_001795345.1 Chloroflexi bacterium RIFCSPLOWO2_02_FULL_71_16
GCGCCTCGGTCGGCGACGGGCTCGGTGTGACCAGCGCGACCTCGCAGCCGAGCGACGTCAGCACCGCGACCTCTTCCTGCGTGGCGACGCCGCCCGAGGGGCAGTCGACCTCGGCGACCAGCCACGGCGAGAACGAGGTCGCCTCTCCACAGACCTTCCCTGACGACGCGTCCGTGGTCACGTCGTTCCAGCGGCCGTCCTTGTAGTGGAGCAGCTGCGTGTCGCTGGTCACGGAGTCGTCCTCGATGCACACGGTCGCCCTGTCGAACTTCGCCGTGCTGGTGATCTCGAACGCCTTGGCGCTCTTGAAGCTCGCGCCCTGCGGGGCGGCGGGAGCGTTCAGGCTCTGTGTGACCGTCACGTCGCCTGCCGCGCTGATCGAGCCGAAGGTGATCGTGGCCGGCTTGGCCAGCCCGGGCACCGCGACCTGAGCGATGACGTTCGATCCGGTCGCCACCTGGGCCGCACCCTCGGCGGGCGCCGGCGCGGGGGCCGGAGTGCCTTGGGCGCACGCGAGAACGAGGATCCCTCCGACCGCGGAGAGCGCGGTCATACGCAGTACGTGTCTATACATGGTCGAAATACCCCTTCCCTAGGTGGCCGAAAGTCTAATCGCCCGCTCGCCCCATCAGTGGTGTTGCGAGGCCCGAGTGATACGCGAACGCCACCGCCCATCGCATTAAGCGGGGGGTCGGCGGGGGCGAACGGGACGGACCGCTCAGGGGGTCGGCGGGGGCAGAGCCC
>MGON01000038.1:14791-17996 GCA_001795345.1 Chloroflexi bacterium RIFCSPLOWO2_02_FULL_71_16
CCGCCGCCGCGCGGGCGGTCCTCCGGCCGGCCTCGCGGTCCTCGGGACCGTCCTGGTCCTGCTGTTCATCGTCGCCCCGCTGATCTTCGGCCCGCTGGTGGCCTTCCTGACCGACCTCCTCTGGTTCCGCAGCCTCGGGTTCGAGAACGTCTACCTGCTCCGCTACCAGGCCGGGTTCTGGGCCTTCGTCGCCTTCTTCCTGGCGTTCTTCGTGTTCTCGGCCATCAACCTGTACTTCGCCCTCCGGCCGCGGGCGCGGCGCATCGTGGTGGACGAGGAGTCCCGCCCGGCGGGCGCGCTCGCCCTCACCCTGCGGCTCCTGCCGCTCCTCCTCATCCCGTCCTTCTTCTTCGGGCTCGTCGGCGGCGGCGAGTGGGACGTGATCCTCCGGTGGCTGAACGGGGTCGCCTTCGGCCAGACCGACCCGCTGTTCGGGCGCGACATCGGCTTCTACTTCTTCACGCTGCCCTTCCTCGAGTTCGTCCGCGGTTGGCTCCTCGCGGCCATCGTCCTGACCGCGATCGGGGTGGTCGTGGTGTACGGGACCCGCGGCGCCGCGGGCATCGCGGTGGGGGCGGCCGAGACGCCCAAGGACCTCCGGGACGTGGGCCGCATGGCGCTGCCGTACGTCGGCGCGGCGCGGGTCCACCTCTCGATCCTCGCTGCCCTCTTCCTGGTCCTCGTCTCCGCGGGCTACCTGCTGGACCAGTTCGGGCTGCTCTTCCGGCAGGAGGCGGTCCTCACGGGCGCGGGGTACACGAGCGTGAACGCGCGGCTGCCCGCGCTGACCATCCTCACCGTCCTGGTCGGCGCGGCGGCGCTCCTGGCGCTCGCGAACGTGTTCGTGCGGACGCTCTGGCTGCTCGGCGGCGCGCTGGGCCTCTCGCTCGTCGCCTCCGTCCTGCTGCTCGGCGTCTACCCCGGCCTCGTCCAGACCTTCCTCGTGAATCCCGACCCCGTGAACCGCGAGCGGCCCTACCTCGAGCGGCACATCCAGGCGACGCGCGCCGCGTACGGGCTCGCGAACATCCAGGAGTCCTCGTTCGAGCCGGATGTCGATCCCGCTCCGCCGGAGCTCGAGGAATTCAGCTCGGACCTGACCAGCGTGCGGCTGTGGGACTGGCGACGGCTCCTCGACGTGTACCAGCAGATCCAGGGCCTGCGCCAGTACTACGCCTTCAACGACGTCGACGTGGATCGCTACCCGCTCGACGGGGACGCGGAGGGCCCGGTGATGCTCTCCGCGCGCGAGCTCGACGTGACGCGGCTCCCGCGCGAGGCGCGCACGTGGCAGAACCAGCACCTCGTCTACACGCACGGCTTCGGCGCGGTCCTGACCGAGGTCGGCGCCGTCACCCCCGAGGGACTGCCGCGCATGGCTCTGCGCGACATCCCGCCGCAGGGCCAGCCCGCGGTCGAGCAGCCGCGCATCTACTACGGAGAGCTCACCGGCAACTACGTGATCGTCGGGACGACGCAGGACGAGTTCGACTTCGCGCGTGGCGAGGGCCTCGACGCGGCGTTCCGCTTCACCGGGACCGGTGGCGTCAGCGTCGGGGGCCTCTGGGACCGCCTGCTCTTCGCGGTGCGCTTCGGTGACGGCAACATGCTCGTCACGCCGCAGCTCACCTCGGAGAGCCGCGTCCTCTTCCATCGCGACATCACCGAGCGCGCTCGCCTCGTCGCGCCCTTCCTCACCTTCGACAGCGATCCGTACCTCGTCATCGCCGACGGGCAGCTGTGGTGGATGCACGACGCGTACACGACCGGGAGCGGCTACCCCTACAGCCAGTACCGCGGCGCGGCGAACTACTGGCGCAACAGCGTGAAGGTGGTGACGAACGCGTACGACGGCTCGATGACCTTCTACGTCGTCGACGAGAAGGACCCCGTCGTCGGGACGCTGCGGGCCATCTACCCGTCGCTGTTCGGGAAGAGCATCGAGGAGATGCCCGCGTCGATCCGCGCGCACGTGCGCTATCCCGAGGACCTCTTCCGGGTGCAGGTAGACATCTTCCAGACGTTCCACATGACCGACCCGCAGGAGTTCTACAACCGCGGGGACCAGTGGCGCCTCGCCACCGAGATCGTCGAGCAGGGCGGGCAGCCGGCGGCGATCGAGCCGTACTACATCACGGCGACGCTCCCGGATTCCGACCGGCGCGAGTTCATCCTCTTCGTCCCGATGACGCCCGCCGCGACCGACCGCGACAACATGGTCGCCTGGATCGCCGGCCGCGCCGATCCGCCCGACTACGGTCGCCTGCGCGTGCTGCGGTTCCCGAAGGACCGGCTCATCTTCGGCCCGCTGCAGATCGAGGCGCGCATCGAGGCCGACTCCGCCATCCGCCAGCAGCTCACGCTGCTGACCGCGGGCGCGGGCGCGAACGTGATCCGCGGCAATCTGCTGGTGATCCCGGTCGGCCAGTCCTTCCTCTACATCGAGCCGCTCTTCGTTCAGGCGAGCCAGGGCCGGATCCCGGAGCTCAAGCGCGTGATCCTCGCGACGCAGGACCGCATCGTCATGGAGGACTCCTTCGAGGACGCGCTCGCGCGGCTGCACAGCGAGATCGCCGCGGGGCTCCCACCGACCATCCCGGTGCCCGGCGCGACGCCGTCACCGACCCCCGCGCCGACGGCGACCGCTGCCCCGACCGCGGGGGCGACGCCGCAGCCCACCCCGGCCGGCTCGCCAGGGGTGCCCACGGTCGAGGAGTTGATCCGCCAGGCCTCGGAGCACTTCGACGCCGCGCAGGCGGCGTACGCCGCGGGGGACTTCGCCGAGTACGGGCGCCAGCTCGAGCTCCTCGAGCAGACGCTCGCGAACCTGAAGGCGATCACGGGGCAATAGCCGCCCATCCTGCGCGGCACGCGATCTGCCTTGAGAATGTGACCGAATGTCCCACGTCGTCGTCCTCGGAGGAGGCATCTGTGGCCTTGCCGCCGGGATGCAACTTGCTGAGAACGGCCACCGGGTGACCGTCCTCGAGGCGCAGCACTTCCTCGGCGGGCTGGCGACCACGCTGCGCGGCCGGACCGGCGCCGGGTTCGACTTCGGCCCCCACGCCTACCACGCGCGCAACCAGCGCGTGCTCGACATGTTCAAGCAGATCGCGCACGACGGCTTCCCCGCGCGCCCCAAGAACGTGCGCATCAAGTTCCGCGGCCGCTACTACAAGTACCCGCTCGAGGCGATGGACATCGC
>MGON01000038.1:18078-18145 GCA_001795345.1 Chloroflexi bacterium RIFCSPLOWO2_02_FULL_71_16
GCCGCAAGTTCCGCCCGCGGAAGCTGGTCTCCGCGGAGGACTGGGTCACTCAGGCGATGGGCCGGAC
>MGON01000038.1:18177-18282 GCA_001795345.1 Chloroflexi bacterium RIFCSPLOWO2_02_FULL_71_16
AGAAGGTCTGGGGCGTACCGCCCTCGCAGCTGGCCGCGTCGTTCGCGCAGCACCGCATCCCGCACATCTCGCTCTGGAAGGTGGTCATGACCTCGCTGCGCAGGG
>MGON01000038.1:18397-18505 GCA_001795345.1 Chloroflexi bacterium RIFCSPLOWO2_02_FULL_71_16
CCACGGCGGCGAGGCCCGCACGGGCACGCTCGTCACCGGGCTCGACGTGGCCGACGGCAAGGTCACCGGCGTCCGCGTCCGGACGGTCCCGCGCACGGACGACGGCGG
>MGON01000039.1:0-6404 GCA_001795345.1 Chloroflexi bacterium RIFCSPLOWO2_02_FULL_71_16
GCTCCGCCGGCCCCGAACCCGGTCCAAGCCTGCGGATGGAGGCCTATGAACACAGTCCAGGAGTGCGCGTTGAGCGCATCAAGAAGAGAAAGCCCCGGCACCGCAGGGGAGCGGGCGGTGCCGGGGCCGGGAGACAGAACGGGTCAGCGGGCGGGCCGACCCGAACTGGTCAAAAGAGAGGTCAGCTACACCCGGTCGTCTCTCCGCAGTTCTCGCACTTGTGGCAGGTGCCGTTGCGCACGGTCAGCCAGCCGCAGCGCGGGCAGGGCGGCGCATCGGGTGTCGAGTTCATGCGCCGGACGCCGGGTGTGCTGGTGCGGGCAGGGGCGGCCTCCAGGGGCGCGTGGCCGTTGCCGCTCGAGGCCAGAGGGGCGGTCTTGGTGAGCAGCTCGAGCTGCGGGGTCACGTCGGCGATCTCCGTCGTGCGGACGAGCCCGAGCATCTCGCGGTCCTCTGCGGAGAGGAAGCGGTACCCGAGCCAGCGGAAGACGTAGTCGACGATCGACTTGGCGAAGCCGATCTCGCCGTTCCCTGTCCAGCCGCTCGGCTCGAACCGCATGTGCTGGAACTTCTCGACGAGGTGAGCGAGCGGGACGCGGTACTGGAGCAGGAGGGACACGCTCGTAGCGAACGCGTCCATCATCCCGGAGAGCGTCGAGCCCTCCTTGGCCATGGTGACGAAGAGCTCGCCGGGGGTGCCGTCCTCGAAGAGGCCGACGGTGATGTAGCCCTCGTGCCCCTCGATCTTGAACTTGTGCGTGAGGGAGGCGCGGGTGTCGGCCAGCCGGCGCCGCTCGACGCGCTCGCTCACGACGGCCACGGGCGCGGCCGCCTTCTTCTCGTTCGACGCCGCCGAGCTTGTCGACAGGGGCTGGACCTTCTTGCTGCCGTCGCGGTAGATCGCGATCGCCTTCACGCCGTGTTTCCACGACTCGACGTACGCGTCCATGACGTCCTCGACCTTGGCCTCCTCCGGCAGGTTCACGGTCTTGCTGATCGCGCCGGAGATGAACGGCTGGACCGCGCCCATCATCCGGATGTGGCCCATGTGGCCGATCGAGCGCGCTCCGCCCGGAGCACGGAAGGCGCAGTCGAAGACCGGCAGATGCTCCTCGCGCAGTCCGGGCGCGCCCTCGATCATCCCGGCCCGCTCGATGTACGTCGTGATCGCGCCGGCCTCGGTCTCGGTGTAGCCGAGCCGGCGGAGCGCCGTCGGCACGGTCTGGTTGACGAGCTTCAGCATCCCGCCGCCGACGAGCTTCTTGTACTTGACGAGGGCGATGTCGGGCTCGATGCCGGTCGTGTCGCAGTCCATGAGGAACGAGATCGTCCCGGTCGGCGCGAGGACGGTCGCCTGGGCGTTGCGATACCCGTGGACCGCGCCGATGGACATGACGTCGTCCCAGGCCTTGCGGGCCGCGTTCAGCAGACCGAGGGGGACCGCGTCCTCCCGCAGCCGGTGGGCGGCCTCGCGGTGCTTGGACATCACCCGGTCGTGCCCGGCCCGGTTCTTCGCGTATTCCGCGTACGGGCCGACCGCCCCCGCGATGCGGGCCGACTGCGCGTACGCCTCGCCGGTCATGAGCGCCGTGATCGCCGCGGCGTAGGCCCGGCCCTCGTCGGAGTCGTACGGCAGGCCGCGGAGCATCAGCAGGGCGCCGAGGTTGGCGTAGCCGAGGCCCAGCTGGCGCATCGCGTGCGCGTTGCGTTCGATCTTCTCGGTCGGATATGACGAGTTGCCGACGATGATCTCCTGGGCGGTGATGGTGATGTCCACCGCTCGCGCGAACAGCGCCGGGTCGAATTCGCCGTCCTCGTCGACGAAGCGCATGAGGTTGAGGCTGGCCAGGTTGCAGGCGCTGTCGTCCACGTGCATGTACTCGGAGCAGGGATTGCTGCCGTTGATGCGGCCGGAGGCCGGGCAGGTGTGCCAGTCGTTGATGGTGGTGTCGAACTGCATCCCGGGATCGCCGCATTGCCACGTGGCCTCCGCGATCTCGCGAAGGAGCTCACGGGCCCGGGTCGTCTCGAGGGTCTCGCCGGATGACACGCCGCGAAGGGACCACTCGGCGTCCTCCGTCGCCGCCAGCATGAATCCATCGGTGGCGCGGACGGAGTTGTTCGCGTTCTGGAACTGGATAGACCGCCAGGCCTCGCCGTTCAGGCCCATGTCGTAGCCCTGCTCGCCTAGCGCCCAGGCCTTCTTCTCTTCGCTGGCCTTCGACCAGATGAACTCCCGAACGTCGGGATGGTCGGCGTTCAGCACGACCATCTTCGCGGCGCGCCGCGTCGTTCCGCCCGACTTGATCGATCCGGCCACGGAGTCCGCGCCCCGCATGAACGACACGGGTCCGGAGGCGAGACCTCCGCCGGAAAGGTGCTCGCGGCTCGAGCGGATGGACGAGATGTTGATCCCGGAGCCCGAGCCGCCCTTGAATATGCGGCCCTCGGTCTTGAACCAGTCGAGGATCGACTCCATGTCGTCCTCGACCGACAGGATGAAGCACGCGGAGCACTGCGGCTTCCTGTCGCCCGACGCTCCGACGTTGAACCAGACCGGAGAGTTGAAGGCCATCCGCTGATTCACGAGAAGCCAGCGGAGCTCGTCCTCGAAGACGGCCGCATCGCGCTCGCTGGCGAAGTAGCCACCCTCGCGGCCCCACCGCGCGATGTGCGAGACCACCCGGTCGATCATCTGGCGCACGCTCGTCTCGCGCCTGGCGGTGCCGAGCTTCCCCCGGAAGTACTTCGACGCGACGACGTTCGTCGCCGTCTGCGACCAGGACGCCGGGGCCTCCACGCCTTTCTGCTCGAAGACGTTCCCGCCCTCGCCCGGGATGACCGCGTCGCGCAGCTCCCACGAGATCTCGTCGTACGGGTGGACGCCCTCCCTCGTGAACGTGCGCCGTACGCGCAGTCCGCGCGGCTCCTCGGCGGGCGTGCTGTCCCGGGAGATCTCAGCGATGGCCATCTTTCCCTGCCTCCGGGTCTTCGATCACTGATGCCTAGATGTCGCGCCGGGTCGCCCGCCAGACACAACATCTTGGGTCGAGGCGGCCGACTATCTGCCGGTCCCGGGGAGGTGTCAAGGCCCGAAAGCGGACAAGCGGCGACCGCTGCGCGGACGGGAGCCTGGGTGCTTTGGGCCGGATCTAGGCGCGCGCGGGAGTGGCGGCGGGCAGGGCCTTGAAGGCCGACACGAACCCGCGGACGCCCTTCCGGAGGTCGTCCTCGGCGATGTTGAGAGGCGGGATGAAGCGGACGACCTGGTCGTGCGAGCCGCAGGTGATGAGGAGAACGTCCCGTTCGAGCGCGCCGGCGACGGCCGCCTTGGACGTCGCCTTGTCGTCGAGCTCGACCGCGATCATCGCGCCGATGCGGCGTATCTCGCGGACGCGCTCGTCGCGCGCGATGGGCAGCAGCTCCTCGGCGACGATCTCCCCCACCCGGTCGGCGCGCGCGACGAGGCCCTCCTCCTGGATGACCTGGAGCGTCGCGAGCCCGGAGGCGCAGGACACGGGGTTCCCGCCGAACGTCGAGCCGTGCGTGCCGGTCGGCCAGCGCTCGTGCAGCGCGCGCGGGGCGACCAGCGCTCCGAGCGGCATGCCGCCGCCGAGGGCCTTCGCCAGGGTGAGGATGTCCGGCCTCACGCCGTGGCGCTCGGCCACCGTCCATCCCCCACCGCGGCCGAACGCGGTCTGGATCTCGTCCATGACCAAGAGGGCGCCGATGCGGTCGGCGACCTCGCGCAGAGCGGCGAGGAACGAGGCCGGCGCGGGGACGTACCCGCCCTCGCCCAGGACCGGCTCGATGATGAATGCCGCGACGTTCTCGGGCGGTACCTCGTGCTCGAGCATGGCCTCGATCTCGTCGAGGCAGTGCTCCGCGCAGGCCTCCGCGTCGTGCCGCGGCTGGATGCGGCAGGCGAGCGGGTACGGGAAGGGCGCGACGTGCACCTCCGGCAGGAGCGCGCCGTAGCCGCGGCGGTACGCCGCCTTGGACGTGGTCAGGCTAGCCGCCCCGGTGGTGCGCCCGTGGAACCCGCCGCGGAACACGATGACCCCCTCGCGGCCCGTCGCCTGGCGCGAGAGCTTCACGGCGGCCTCGATCGCTTCCGCACCCGAGTTCTGGAACACGAACGTGTCCATACCCGCGGGCAGGATCCCCCGGAGGAACTCGGCGAGGGCGACGTTCGCCTCGTACTTCGCCACGCCGGCGGAGATGTGCATGAGCTTTCCGGCCTGCTCCTGGACGGCCTTCACGACCTTCGGGTGCGCGTGGCCGACCGGGGTCACCGCGATGCCGCACGTCAGGTCGAGCACCCTGCGGCCGTCGGTGGTGATGAGCCAGCTGCCCTCCCCCCGCTCGAGCGGAAGCCAGGTGTAGTTGCCGAGGACGGGCGAGAGGACGCGCCTGGCGCGCGCTTCGAGGGTCATGGGTGGGACGAGTCTAGGGCGGCTAGCGGGTGGCGCGGGCGAGCAGCTCGCCGATGCGGTCGAGGAGCGCGGAGGGAGGCGCCGGGAGGCGCAGGAAGCCCTCGTCGCCGAGCGTGCGGACGACGTTGGGCTCGACGTCGCCCTCCGAGGTCGCGATGAGGATGGGCAGCGAGACGGTCCGCGCGTCCCGGCGGAGGTAGGCGGCGTAGGCCACGGCGCTGCCGTCCTCGAGCTGTGCCTCGCTCACCAGGATGTCGATGCCCTGCCGGGCGGCTTCGGGGATCTCGCGCATGGCGCCCACTTCCACCACTCGGTAGCCGCCGAGCCGCAGCTGGATGGCCGTGGCCTGGCGCCGCCGCCGGTCGGGATCGGCCAGCAGGACGCATCGCCGCCGCGCCTCAGTTCCATCCCTCACGCCGCCACGTTCTATCAGACGGTGCCGCTCCCGCGGCACGCCGGGCCGGTGACCGTCCGGTCATGACCGGCGGCTCGGGCGCGTACAGGGTCCTCGGGTGTCGAAGGCGTCGCAGTCCGGCTCCGCCCTCCGGGGACCGACCGGAAAGCCTCCAGCCCAGCATCTATAGAGTGTGACTCTGCATGTCGGCCGCGCACGACGCGCGATGGCAGGCGCTGTACCAGGCCTGCAGGCCGACCCTCTACCGTTCGGCGGCACTGGTGGTCGGGGAAGCGGAAGCGGAGGAGGTCGTACAGGACGCCTTCGAGCGCGCCATGCGCGAGCCCGACTTCTTCGGGAGCGTGCGGGATCCCCTGGCCTGGCTTCGAACGGTCTCGACGAGGGCTGCCTTGGCGCGCCTGCGGCGCCGCGCGCTGTGGGACAAGGCGCAGCAGCTCATCGGTCGAGGGCACCACGAGGTGAACAGCGACCGGGCGGACATCGCGACTGCGCTCGGCCGCCTGCCGCCGAAGCAGCGCGCGGCCATCGTGCTGCGCTACTACCACGACGCTCCCTATTCGGAGATCGCCGCGGCGCTCGAGATGGACGAGGCCAGCGTCGGTCCCCTGCTCACCCGGGCGCGCGCCGCGCTCAAAGCGTCGCTGAGATAGCGGCATGTTGAACGACGAAGAGCGCCAGCTCGGCCAGCGTCTCCGCGCGGCCGCCGACCGGATCGCGGTGCCCGCGGGCGCGCTCGGCCGCCGCCGCCGCGTTCGCGCCGGCCGCACGGGCGAGCCCGAGACCGGCGTCATGGAGATGTTCCGCCAGCGCATGGGGCACGCTCCCACGCGCGCGGTCGCCGGCATCGTCATGCTCGCGATCGTCATCACGACCGTCCTCGGCGTCATCACGCCGAGCCGCGCCATCGCCTCCAGCTCGATCCTCTCGATCCTCGACGGCGAGGTCCTGGTCCAGGAGACGCCCGAGTCGGAGATCCGCCCGGGAGAGGACGGCGAGACGCTGAAGGCCGGCATGACCGTCGAGTCGAAGGGCAACGCGCGCGCCGTGCTCACGTTCGAGGACGGCTCCACGATGGAGCTCGAGCCCGGCTCCAAGGTCTCCATCGACGAGGTCTCGACCGGCAGCCGCGGCGAGCTGCTCGTCCGGCTCCAGCAGACGATCGGCCGCACGTGGTCGCACGTGCAGCCCCTCCTCAGCCCGAACTCGCGCTTCCACGTGAAGACGCCGTCCGCGACCGCGGTCGTGCGCGGCACGAGCTTCGAGATCGTCGTCGAGATCGAGCGCGGGACCGGCCGGGCCGTCACGTCGGTGAACGTCTTCCAGGGCCGCGTCGACATGGTCGCGGCCGGCACCGTCGTCCCGGTCGAGGCCGGGAACACGACGAGCGTCGAGCAGGGCGCTCCGCCCAAGGAGACGACCTTCAGTGAGCCAGCCGACGTTCGGCTTCGCCTGGGGCTGAACTCGCCCGGGCTGATGATGGTCACCGACCCCGCCGGCCGCAGCTCCGGGCTCAGCGAGCTCGGCACGGCGAACCAGATCCCGCAGACGACGGT
>MGON01000039.1:6459-6831 GCA_001795345.1 Chloroflexi bacterium RIFCSPLOWO2_02_FULL_71_16
CATGTCGCTGGTCCTCAACTCGTTCGTCGGGTCGCAGGTCACTGACCCGAAGGTGCTGGCGCTTCAGCTCCAGGAAGGCGACCGCATCGTGACCCGGATCCGCGTCGGCCAGGAGGGCCGCGCCGAGAGCTTCAGCCCGACGGAGCACACCAGCGACAGCCGGGCGAAGATCGCCTCGGTCAGCGGAGAGAAGACCACGAGCGCGCCGCTGCCTCTCGCGCGCGTGTTCGCCCCCGACATCTCCGAGACGCCGCCGCAGGGCGTCGTCGCCGCGGCCGAGACCGGACGCCCGAAGCAGCCCGTCTTCCTCGCGCTGCCCACCGGCGCCGGGACCGTGGCGGTGGTCACGCCGACGCAGCCGCCGCTCGAGCT
>MGON01000039.1:6940-7546 GCA_001795345.1 Chloroflexi bacterium RIFCSPLOWO2_02_FULL_71_16
CCGACGATCCCGCCGCTCTTCACGGAGACGCCGACCCCGGCGCCGACCGAGAGCCCTTCGCCGTCGCCGAGCCCGACGCTCGTCGCTTCGCCGACCGCTTCGCCGACCGCTTCGCCGACCGCCTCGCCGACCGCCTCGCCGACCGCTTCGCCGACGGCGACGCCCGTCCCGACCCGGACGCCACGTCCGACGCCGGTCGTCTCGCGCCCCTCGGTGCCGTCGGTCATCACCGCAGGCGGCACGGTCGCGGTGACCGTGACGGTCACCTCGGATGCCGGCTTCAGCTCCACCAACGTCCCGGTGATCGCGACGCTGACCGGCACGGGCACGCTCGACCTCGCGGGGTCGGCGACATCGAGCACCTCCGGTGGCCAGACCACGATCACCGTGCCGCTCGTCATTCCCGAGGACGCGGAGCCGGGAGACCAGACGCTGACCATCTGCCTGACGGACCTCGCCGGAGACACTGGATGCACGAGCGTGACGGTCACGATCGAAGGGGCGCTGCCGACCCCGACCCCGACCCCGACGCCGATCGTCACGGTCGCCCCGACGCCGACCCCGGTGCCGAGCCCCGAGGTGGCGATCACGAGCATCGGGCCGGTC
>MGON01000040.1:129-6341 GCA_001795345.1 Chloroflexi bacterium RIFCSPLOWO2_02_FULL_71_16
AGGCTCTCCACGAGATAGATCAGCACTGCGAGGACCAAGAACGCGCGTGCGCCTGGCTCGTCGGGCCGTCGTCGCGCCGCAACGACGATCGGAACGATAGGCACGAACAGAAGAAGGAATGCCACGGTGTAGGCGTTCGTCACGAGCGCTCCCAGCTTGGCCGTCAGCACGATCAGCGGTGCCGCCAGGAACCCTGCGAGGGTCGGCGGCTCGATGGCGAAGAAGTCCTCGTAGCGGACGAGGAGCATGGCCCGAGCGACGAGGTCCTCGGGATACGTAAGCAGCGCGCCGCGGACGAGCCACCCGAGGCCGATCGCCAGCGCGACGGCGGTCCCGACCGCACCGGCGCGGCGCGTCCGCCGCCGTCCCAGTAGCGGAAGGAGCACGAGCCCGAAGAGCGCGCCTTCCGCTCGGGCGAGATGGAGCAGCCCGACGAGGAGGCCCGCGACGAGCCCGGCGCGCACGGACCCTCGCGCGGCGCGCGCATAGGCGAGGAAGAAGCTCGTGCCGAGGACCGCCGCGATCCCGAACGAGTCGATGCTCACCCACCCCGGGGCGAACGCGCCGCCGAGCCCGGCGACCGTGGCCGCGACCAGCGACCAGCTCGCGCTGGTGCCGAGTGACCTCGCGGCCGCGAACGTCACGAGGGGGATGCAGGCGGCAACGAGGATCAGCGCGATCTGCCCCGCACGGAAGTCGCCGACCGCGCCGCCACCGATCGCGATGCCGGCGGCAGGGACGATGCTGGCGAGCGGCATCCAGAACCGGTGGCTCGCGACCGGGAGCGCGGCGAACTGGGGCGCCTCGAGGAAGTTCCAGACGAAGTCCGCGGTGAGCCCGTGGCCGTGCGCGAGCCTCTCGGCGACGACGGCGTAGTAGTACGCGTCGGTGTAGCCGGGCTGGGCGACGACGATCGCCGAGAGCGCGCGCACGCCGAGCAGCGCGAGCGTCAGCAGGGCAAGCGCGGCCAGCGGGCGACGGTCTCGTCGCCGATCGAGCGGGTAGAGACGGCGCATACCGTCGCTGCGGACCCGCCGCTCGACGGTCACCGACGCGCGTCCCGACCGCCGAGGCGGCGCGCAAGCCAGTTCCGCATGACGTCGTAGCGGGTCCACAGGTGGATGAGATGGCCCGTGAGCTTCCCGCTCACTGTGCCGCTCCGGAGCGCGGCGACGAAGCTGTCCCGGTCGGTGAAGTCGTCCATCTCCAGCCAGGCCTGGCCGAGCTCGCGCCGACGGTGCGCGTCGCTGCCGACGGCACCGGCGATCCCGCGCTCCAGGGCGAACTCCGCCGCGCGGAGGTTGTCGCCCATGAAGGCCTCGCGCGCGTTGAAGATCTCCAGGGCGTCGATGTCCCGCCATACACGCTCCAGCGCGGCGCGGCGGATGTGGTTCAGCCGATTGCGGCTGAAGGGGTGCGGCACCGAGACGGCCCCGCCCTGGTCCCGGATGCGCGCGATGGTCTCCTCAGCCGAGAGGCCGCGCGGCACGTCCTTCTCGAGGAAGAGGCCGATGATCTCGCCGTCGCGCGAGAGGATCTCGGCACCCACGATCACGCGGAAGCCGTCGGCGGCCTCGCGCAGCCGCAGCCCGCCGGCGATGGTGTTGTGGTCCGTCGCGCAGACGACGTCCAGGCAGGCCTCCTTGATGCGGACCACCTGCGTCGCGATCCTCGTGCGGCTGTCGGGTGAGAACTCGCTGTGCGTGTGCATGTCGACCTTGACACGCTTGGGGCCATCCCTGGGCGCGTCGGGCGTGGGCGCGTCCTCGATCTCTTTCATGCGGACGCCCGCCGCGCCGCGCGGCCCTGCGCCGCCGCGTCGGCGACGATCCAGCGGAGGCGCTCCTCGAAGCGGGGCCGATCGAAGCGCAGGGCGCCGCGCCGCAGCTCCGCGCGGTCGAGGGACATGCGCTCGACGCGCAGCACCGCCTCCACGAAGGCGTCCGCGTCCGCCGTTGCGACGAGCGCACCGTCGATGCCGTCGCGCACGATCTCCGGCGCGCCGCCGGCGGCGAGCGCCACGACCGGCGTACCCGACGCGAGCGCCTCGACGATGCCGATCCCGAAGTCGTCCTCGGCGGGCCAGATGAGGCCGCGGGCGGAGCCGAGGAGCTGGCGGACGGTGTCGTCGTCGACGCGGCCGGAGAAGGTCACGTTGTCGCGGGCGCGCCGCTCGAGGGACCGTCGCTCGCGGCCATCGCCGACGACGATGAGACGCATGCCGATCTTGTCGAAGACCTCGACCGCGATGTCGGCGCGCTTGTACGGTGAAAGCCGGCCCAGGAAGAGCCAGAAGTCGCCGCGCTCGCCCGGCGCGAACCGGCGCACGTCGACCGGGGGATGCACCACCTCGCTCTCGCGTCCGTAGTAGAGCGCGATGCGCGCCTGCACCGCGCCGGAGTTCGCGATCCACCGGTCGACGCGCTGCGCCGCGCGGCGGTCCGTATCCCGGAGCCGCGCCTGGAGATCCCGGACGAACGGCTGAAGCGGGAGCGGCACCTCCTCTTCCAGGTAGCGGTCCGCCCAGTCCCAGAGGTAGCGGGTCGGCGAGTGGCAGTACGAGACATGGACGGTCCGGTCCGCGACACCGATGCCCTTGATGAAGGCGCTCACCGAGGACACCAGGACGTCGAACGCTTCGGGAACGCGGAGCCGCTCGGCCGCGCCGGGGTAGAGCGGCAGCAGCAGCCGGTGCAGGCCGCCGCCGATCGGGAGCTGCTGCAGGTAGCTGGTGCGGAGGTCCCAACCGTCGAGCCGCCCGTACCGGCCGGCGTCGTGGAAGAAGGTGTAGACCGGCGCCGCCGGCCACATCTCGTGCATCACGTCGACGACGCGCTCCGCGCCGCCACGGACGGTGAAGTACTCGTGCGCCAGCGCGACGTTCAGGCCGCGCTCCCGAAGAGCCGCTGACGGAGCACGAGCAGCGCGAACAGCGGGAGGACGCGCTGCCGGCGCCACCGCCAAGGCTCGCGCAGCAGGCGCCAGAGCCACTCGAGCCCGACCGCGTGCACCGGCGACGGCGGCACCGGGGCCACTCCGGCGAGCTGGTCGAGGACGCCGCCGACGCCGATCGCGACGCGGACCGATGGAAGCTGCGCCAGGTTTCGCGCGATCCAGCGCTCCTGCGACGGCATGCCGTACGCGACGAGGAGGATGTGCGGCGCCGCGGCGGCGACCTCTGCCACCGTCGCATCGTCGTCCTCCTCGCGCGGCGAGCCCGGAGACCAGCCCACGACCGCGAGCTCGGGATGCCGCTCCACGAGACGCACGGCCGCGCGCTCGGCCACGCCGGGCGCGGCGCCGAGCAGGAAGAGCGAAGAGCCCAGCGACGCCGCGCGTGCTGCGATCCCATCCACGATGAGCCGGCCCGGAGCCCGGCCCGGCAGCGGATCGCCCAGGAGACGCGAGCCGACCAGGACGCCGGTCCCGTCAGGGACCACGAGGTCGGCCTGCTCCGCGATGCGCCGGAGCTCCGCATCCTGCCGGGCGAGCATCACGAACTCGGGATTGGCCGTGATGACGAAGGTCCGATCGCCGCCGCGGAGGCGCTCGAGGATGGTCGCGACCGCCCCGGCGAGGTCCACGCGGTCGAAGCCGACGCCGAGCACGTCCACGCGGCCGCTCATGTGTTCGACTCTAGGGATACGGGGGGTGCCGGCGGGGGGCGGAGCCCCCCGCGTGGACAAGGCGCGTTTCGCGCATTTAGCGGGCGCAGCCCGCTCAATGCGCGAGGACGAGGCTCCGGCGGAAGAAGTCGAGGTGCTCGAGCGCGAGGCCGGTCCCCTTGGCAACGCAGTAGAGCGGGTTCTCCGCGACGTAGCAGGCGACGCCCGTGACCTGCGTGAGCAGCTTGTCCATGTTGCGCAGCAGCGCCCCGCCGCCCGTGAGGACCATGCCCTTGTCGATGACGTCGGAGGCCAGCTCCGGCGGCGTCTCCTCGAGGACCCCCTTCACGGCGTTCACGATCTGCTGGAGCACCGGCTCCATGGCCTCGGTGATCTCGTTGCTGCCGACCGTGATGGTCCGCGGAAGCCCCGCGATGAGGTCGCGTCCGCGCACCTCCATCGTGAGCTCGGGGTCCATCGGCAGCGCGGAGCCGATCTGGATCTTCACGTCCTCCGCGGTCCGCTCGCCGATCATGAGGTTGTAGCGGCGGCGGATGAACGAGGTGATGGCCTCGTCGAGCTTGTTCCCCGCGAAACGGACGCTCCGCGAGACGACGATGCCGCCGAGGGAGATGACGGCGATCTCGGCGGTGCCGCCGCCGATGCCGATGATCAAGTTGCCGCTGGGCCCCGAGATCGGGATGTTCGCGCCGATGGCCGCGGCGAGAGGCTCCTCGATGAGGAGGGCGCTGCGCGCGCCAGCGCGGATCGCGGCGTCCTTCACCGCGCGCCGCTCGACGCTCGTGACGCCCGAAGGGACGCTGATCATCAGCTCGGGCTGGAACAGGCGCACTCGTCCGGCGATCTTGTTGATGAAGTGGCGAAGCAGGTGCTCGGTGATCACGTAGTCGGCGATGACGCCGTCGCGCATCGGCTTGAGCGCGGTGATGCCGCCGGGCGTGCGGCCGATCATGAGGCGCGCCTCCTCGCCGACGGCGACTATGCGCGGCGAGCGCGTGTCCTCGTCCTGCACGAGCGCCACGACGGACGGCTCGGTCAGGACGATGCCCTTACCGCGAACGTAGACGATGACGTTCGCGGTACCCAGGTCGATGCCTATCTGCTTGGCGAACACGCGCGATCGAGTGTAGGTGTGGGTCTAGTTGGCGGGGCGAGCGCTAGGTACGGGCTCCGGAGTGATCCGTGCCGCGAGGCCCGATCGCCAGAGCAGCCAGACGACGGCGAAGTAGCCGGCGTACGTCACCAGCTCGAGGACGGTCGGCTCGTCCTGGTAGCCGAAGAGCGCCCGGAGCACGGAGCCGACGCCCTCGTTGTCAGGGAGCGCTGCCTTGGTGCTCCAGAGCTTCGGTCCCTCGACCGCAGCCAGGATCCCCGCCTCGGCGAACTCGTGCGCGGCGTGCGCCAGGAGTCCGGCGGCGAACAGGATCAGGAGCGCGCTCGTGACCGTGAAGAAGGTACGGAGGTCGATGCGCCGGCCGAAGGCGTAGATCGCGACGCCGATGCCGAACGCGATCGCGAGGCCAATGATCGTCCCGAGGAGCTTGCCCTCGCCCGGAGCCGCATAGAGCAGGAGCACGAGCTCGACGCCCTCACGGACGACGGCGAAGAAGACAAGCGCGAATAGGCCCCACGCCGCCCCACCGCGCTCGAGAGCGGCCTCGACGCCGCGGTGGAGCTCAGCCTTGAGATGGCGGGCGTTGCGCAGCATCCAGAGGATCATCCAGGTGAGGAATGCGGCGGCGAGCGTCATGGTGACGCCCTCGAAGACCTGCTCCATCGTCCCTGCGAACTCCGCCTGCAGCGCGAGCAGGACGAGGAAGAAGCCGACGCTGACGGCCGCGGCGGCCCCCACGCCGGACCAGACCCAGCGAGCCGCGCGCATGGTCCCCGTCTGCCCGAGATATGCGAGGACGATGCCGACGACGAGCGCCATCTCGACGCCTTCGCGGAGCGCGATGAGCAGCGCGCTGATGTCGCCAGCGGACACGGATCCCTCCCAAGGCCCGGCCGGGTCCCGGCTTCCGGTCGGCCAGAGGCACTGTTAGGGATACCTAACTAATTCCGATCTGTCAAGTCGGATATCGCGGAAGGGGCAGGTCTGGGGCTCAGACTCGGCTAGGTGGAAGGCCTGCTGACGGGTCTGCTGATCGCGGTCGCGATCTGGCTCGCGGTGATCCTGGTCCTGGTGCTGTCCGGCCGCGACCGGCTCGCGCGTGAGCTCGCTCATCTGCTTCCGAACCTGATCGGGCTGTTCCATGGCCTCACGCGCGACCAACGCGTGCCGCTGACGAGCAAGGTCGTCCTGGCGATCGGCCTCGCCTGGCTGGTCTCTCCGATCGACCTGATCCCGGAGTTCGTTCCGATCGCAGGTCCCCTGGATGACGCGATCGTCGCAGCACTCGTCCTGCGGTACGTGCTGCGAAGCACGGACCGGATGGTCGTGGCAGAGCATTGGCGCGGCGACCGGCCACACTGGATCTGCTCCTCAGGCTGTAGCGCGGCCTACCATCGGCGAGGGAGGTGCTCATGGCGGCGGTGCAGGCCACGCACGCGCAGACGGCGACCAAGGAGGAGTACCTCCAGGCG
>MGON01000041.1:0-1060 GCA_001795345.1 Chloroflexi bacterium RIFCSPLOWO2_02_FULL_71_16
GCCCACGGTGCGGCCGCCTTCGCGGATGGCGAAGCGCAGGCCCTCCTCGCAGGCCACCGGGGTGATGAGCTCGACGTCCAGGGTGATGTTGTCGCCCGGGACGACCATCTCGGTGCCAGAGGGGAGCTTGCACTCCCCGGTCACGTCGGTGGTGCGGATGTAGAACTGGGGCCGGTAGCCCGAGAAGAAGGGGGTGTGGCGGCCGCCCTCTTCCTTGGTCAAGACGTAGACCTCGGCCGCGAAGCGGGTGTGCGGCTTGATCGATCCGGGCTTGGCCACCACCTGG
This sequence comes from Chloroflexi bacterium RIFCSPLOWO2_02_FULL_71_16, assembly GCA_001795345.1. Lineage (GTDB taxonomy): Bacteria > Chloroflexota > Limnocylindria > P2-11E > P2-11E > GWC2-70-10. The sequence continues at coordinate 287 of MGON01000041.1, forward strand.
CCGCGCTCCACGTCGGTGCGCTCCAGGCCCCGAAGCAGCAGGCCCACGTTGTCGCCGGCCTCCCCGGTGTCCAGGAGCTTTCGGAACATCTCGACGCCGGTGACCACGGTCTTTCGGGCTTCGCGGATGCCCACGATCTCGACCTCTTCGCCCACCTTGACCACGCCGCGGTCGACCCGTCCGGTGACCACGGTGCCTCTTCCCTTGATGGCGAAGACGTCCTCGATGGGCATGAGGAAGGGCTGGTCCTTGGCCCGCACGGGGTCCGGGATGTACTCGTCGATGGCCTTCACCAGCTCCAGGATGGGCTTGAACTCTTCGGCCGCCAGGTCCTTGGAGCCGGACTCCAGGGCCTTTAGCGCCGATCCGCGCACGATGGGCACCGCGTCGCCCGGGAAGCCGTACTTGGTCAGCAGATCCCGGACCTCCAGCTCCACCAGCTCGAGCAGCTCCGGGTCATCGACCATGTCCACCTTGTTGAGGAAGACCACGATGTACGGCACCTGGACCTGGCGGGCCAGCAGGATGTGCTCTCTTGTCTGGGGCATGGGGCCGTCGGCCGCGCTGACCACCAGGATGGCGCCGTCCATCTGGGCCGCCCCGGTGATCATGTTCTTGATGTAGTCGGCGTGCCCGGGGCAGTCCACGTGGGCGTAGTGGCGCTTGTCGGATTCGTACTCGACGTGGGCGATGGAGATGGTGATGCCGCGCTCCTTCTCTTCCGGAGCGTTGTCGATGCTGTCGAAGGCGCGGAACTCACTCGCTCCCTTGAGC
>MGON01000041.1:1102-7457 GCA_001795345.1 Chloroflexi bacterium RIFCSPLOWO2_02_FULL_71_16
CGGAACTCACTCGCTCCCTTGAGCGAGAGCGTCTTGGTGATGGCCGCCGTGAGGGTGGTCTTGCCGTGGTCGATGTGACCGATGGTGCCGACGTTCACGTGCGGCTTGGTGCGCTCGAACTTCTTCTTGGCCACTTCTGTGCTTGTGCTCCTTCTCTGGAGCCCACCTCGGGGATCGAACCCGAGACCTCGTCCTTACCAAGGACGTGCTCTACCGACTGAGCTAGGTGGGCGTCTCGGCCCCTGTTCCGGACACGAAAAGAGAGTTGCTCGCGCAACTCCCTCGGTCGCGTGGAACGCCTAGATATTAGCCGAAGTGGCCCGCTGGGTCGTCAACCGGCCGTATCGGCCGCTCAGCCGCCGCTGCCGATCAACACCACGACGAAGATGCCGACGATGATGGCGACCACGACGACGACGCACCCGATCCCCATCTTCGACGTCCCCTCAGGCGCCGGCGGCTGCGGCTTCGTCTCACCCTGCGTGGGCTCTTCCGCCATGTCTTCCACCTCCCGGGCAACAAAAAAGAGACCGCCGCATACCAATGCGACAGCCTCCACCTTTGCGACGGGGATAACGGCTCCGCAGCGCGCCGCCGCGAGCGTCGCTCGCGAGGGGCGAAGGCTAGACCGCTAGATCGAAGCGGTCAAACTGGCCGCCGCGGCCCTAGACCGCGCTCAGCTCCTCGGACTTGCGGCGCCGTCCACGGCGCGCGCCAGCAGGCTGGGCGAAGGGCGTCGCCGGCGTGACGTCCCGGATGACGTGCTTGTAGCCGTGGGTGTCCAGCTCGTGGCGGTCGCGGCGCCCACCGGCCTCGCGCAGCGACTCCATCGAGTCCTGGCGGTCCACGGTGAACACGCTGTCGCAATCGAGCGTGGCGCGGCAGGGAAGTCCAGATGTCCTCACATCACCTACAACGAACGAAGGCCCCGCGCTGTTCCGTCCCCGGTATCAGCCAGCAAGCGACCCCTGACTGGAGCTGGAGCACCTTTAGGTGGGCAGGCGCTGGAAGAGGCCTTCGGCCGCGCCGGTGTAGGTGCGCAGGATCTCGTGGGCGTCCAGGACGTCATCCCCGGTCAGCGCCGGCGGCCGGTGGCCAGACTCGGTCACGTGCCGCCCGGCGGGCTGCAGATCCACGACGGCGATCCCCTGGCTCCCGCACGCCTGGCACTCGCACCGAACGAGCCAGTGCTCGAAGCGGCGCCCGGCGATGTGGAGGTCGTCGCGGCCGTAGGGAGCGCTGCAGGTGCTGCAGCGCATCGCGCCGGCCAGCTCGTCCAGCCAGCGGATCCTTTCCGGCATAGCAGCATGGTCCGAGGCGAGCGGTCCGAAGGGGAGGGTCCTAGATCACCTTGCGCCCGGGCCGCGGCCCGGAGGATCCGGGACCATCGGCCTGCGGTCGTCGGGTGGGCAGAGAGGGAATCGAACCCCCACAGCACAAAGGCGGCTGATCTACAGTCAGCGGAGCTCACCACCTGCTCGATCTGCCCGTGGTGTGCTCCATTCTAGAGGAGCAGGACCGCGGTGGGCAGCCCTAGGATCGTCTCATTGGAAGCCGACGACCGCACGTTGCGGGCGGCGATCATCGTCATTGGCCACATCATGTGGCTATCGACCGCGGCGCTGCGCGTCGTCCGCGGCGACCGCCTCCACCGGGTCACCGAGCGCTCCTCCTGGCCGATCGAGCTCTACCCGGTGCTCGTCTGGCTCCCGCTGCTGCTGGCGACCTTCCTCTTCGTCGGCCAGGCGGAGATCGACGACGGCGTCCAGCTCGGCGGCGTGGCCCTGGCCCTAGCGGGATCGGTGTTCGCGGCGTGGGCGATGTGGTCGCTCTCCCGCAGCTACGGAGTGCGGACCGACGTCTTCGAGGGCCATCAGCTGAAGGCGAACGGGCCGTTCGCCCTTGTCCGGCATCCGCAGTCCCTCGGGATCGTCGCGTATCACGTGGGCGCGTCACTGGCGCTCGAGAGCGTCCTCCTGATCTTCGTCACCGCGCTCGTCATCGTCCCGTACACCGCACTGCGCATCGGCGCCGAGGAGCGCGTGCTGCGATCCGCCTTCGGAAGCGCGTGGGACGACTACGCGGCGCGCGTCCCGCGGATCCTGCCGCTCCCCCGCTAGCTCTCGGCGGGCTGAGGGCTCGCGCCCCGAGGTGGGGCGGGAGGCTGCGCGACCGCCTGCGAGACCACCGCCACGAGATGCTGCACGTCGAACGGCTTGCTGATCTGCGCCAGCGGGCGGATGCGAGAGATCTCCTCGGCGCGACCGCCGGCCGTCACGACGATGACCGGGATCGGCTCGTCGTACATGTCGCGGATGCGGTCGGCGACGGCGGCGCCGTCGAGGACCGGGAGGCCCATGTCGAGCAGGACCACCGCGGGCCGGCGCTCACGCGCGGATCGCACGGCCTCTTCGCCGTCGGCTGCCTCAGCGACGCGCAGACCCTCTCCGGCGAGGGCCTCGCAGATCACCTCGCGGATGTTCCGGTCGTCCTCGACGACCAGGACGACGACGCCTGGATCCCCCGACATGAACGCTCGATATTGGCCCGGAGTTGCGCGGTCGCGCAAGCAGCGCTCGCTCTCTCGGCCCCTTCACAGGCCCCGGCGCGCTATGAGGGGTCGTCGATGAAGTGGCGATCGGGCTTAGTTGGATCGAACCGCGGGGCGAACACCGACACGACGACGCATCCCTCGCGCGTGTGCGCGGGTGCGTGAACGACACCCGCGGGAACGCTCACCACCACTCCTGCACCGAGCGTGGTCGTCTCGCCCTCGATGCGGAATTCGAGCTCGCCCTCGGCGACCATGACGACCTCGTCGTGGTCGCGGTGGATGTGCAGGCGGATCCCCTGCCCTGCCGCGATGCTCGTGACCGCGGTGCTCGTGCGGTCGCTGTGGTGAACGAACCGCTGCCGGAACGGCTCCCCCTCCTGGATCGGATCGTGCTGAGCGATCTCCTTCGCCCAGGCGATGCGCTGATCCGCCATCGCCTTACGAGAGCGTCGCGTTCACCGAGAGGCGAACGTTGCCCTTCAGCGCACGCGAGATCGGGCAGTTCTCTTTCGCGCCCTCGGCCGCATTGGTGAACGCGGCCGCGTCGGTGCCGGGCACGGTCCCCTTGACGTCGATCTCGCTCGAAACGACGGTCCATTTCTCGGCGACGCGGTCGAACGTGACCGTCGCGTTCACCTCGAGACGCGTCGGCGGAGTGCCGGCCCTGCCGAGGTCAGCGCTGAGCGCCATGGCGAAGCAGCTGGCGTGCGCCGCGGCGAGGAGCTCCTCCGGGCTGGTCCGGTCACCGTGCGCCTCGGTCCGCGCAGCCCAGCTGACGGGGAGGTCCTTGAACTTGCCGCTCGAGGCTCCGCTGACGGACCCGCTGCCCTTCGTGAGATCCCCATCCCACGTCGCGCTCGCACGAGATCGAAGGGCCATCTGACCACCTCCGCCTGTTCTGCGACCGAGCCTAGCTTGACCTCACCGGATCGCTTCGAGGACCTCCTGCGCGTGCCCGTCCGGCTTCACGCCGTACCAGGTGCGCTCGATGCGCCCGTCCGGACCGATCAGCACCGTGGACCGGATCACGCCCGGCCCGCGGCCCGGCCGCTCGCCCCAGGCGCCGTACGCCTCGAGCGTCGCGTGGTCCGAATCGCTAAGGAAGGTGAAGTGCAGCCCGTACTTGTCCTGGAAGGCGCGAAGCGCCTCGACCGGGTCAGGCGACATCCCCACGATGCGCACGCCTTTGCCTTCGAACTCCGCGCGGTGCTCTTCGAACTGAAGAGCCTCGGTCGTTCAGCCGGCGGTGTCGGCTTTGGGGAAGAAGTAGAGGACCAGCCTGCCGCCCTTCAGTGAGTCGAGCGAGACCCCTCCGCCGTCCTGGTCACGGTGGTCGAATTTCGGCGCGCTGTCGCCCGTGCTGAGCTGCGGCATCAGGACATCCTCCGAACTCCAAGATGACGGCTGAGCCGTCCCCGGGGCTCGAACCCGGAACCGGTGGTTTACAAAACCACTGCTCTACCGTTGAGCTAGGACGGCGTGTGTTTGCGGATGATTTTGCCACCCGGCGAGCCGCAACGCAGTGGTCGAGAGAACTAATGCTCGGCGTAGTACAGGCGCTGGTCCCTGATGGCAAGGTCCGATCCGTCCCGGGGACAGCGGATCAGTCAGCCGCTACTCCGCTAATTGAGTAGTGATCATGGTCGCGAGCAAGATCAGCGGCGCCAGCGCGGCGACGCCCAGCACGCGGGCCGCCGTGGGTACTCGCCAGCCGTCGAGTTGTGGACCGAGAGAGGACCGGGCCGCCCAGATGATCCCCGCGTAGATCGCGACGAACCAGATCACACCCACGACCGCGCGCATCAGGGACAGGTCGTCGAAGAATGACAGCGCGGTCGCGACCGCCGGGAGCAGCGCGACAGCGGCGAGGATGCCCCGGAGCCAGCGCGGCCAAGTGTGATGTGTCAACGCCAGGGTCGCGAGGATGATCGTGGGGAACATGCTGGCCCCCGCCGCAACGCCGAGCGGGAGCAGGCCGATGACCGCAACGACTCGCAGCACCGTCATCGCCGGCCTTGTGAGGCTGGCGCGCCGCCCCAGATAGGCCCCGGACTGAGCCAGCCCGGCGACCCCGAACCCGATGACGATGAAGAGCGTCCCGCTCCAGGTGAACTCCGGGTTCGTGGAGATGAACCGCATCCAGAGGCGGGCATTGATGCCCCACGCGAGGCCTCCCACCAGCCCACCCATGAGAACGAGGGGCCCAGGTGCGTGCCCCCAGGCGGTGAGTAGCCACCGCGCCGCCCGAGTGCCTCGGTCAGACGTATGCCTGTCGACGCTCTGGATGGCCAAGAAGGGGATGCTAGCGCGGAAGGCCCGCTACTCCGCCTTCTTTCGCGTCGTCTTCGTGGTCTTCGATGCGGTCCGCTTCGCGGGAGCGCGCTTCGGCTTCACGGGAGCCGGCTCTTCGTCCGCGCCGGATGTGCCCATCTCGAGGGCCTCGACCTCGTCCGCGCCCGGGTCCTGCGCGGGCGGTTCCTCCGCTGCCGCGACCGCCACCGGCGCGTCGTCCTGCACGGACTCATCGAGCTCGCCCATCTCGAGGGCGCCGTCGTCGATGGCACCCTCTTCTTCGTCGAGTGCGAGATCCTCACCCGATGTCTCCTCGTTGGTGCCTTCCTGCTCGGCGTCGACCGCGGCGGGCGCCGGCCGCTCTTGACGGCGCACGGATGTTGGCGGCGCCGCGTCGCGGAGCCGCTGCCGCAGCGCCTCGAAGAGGACGACCGTCCCGGCCGCGGCCGCGTTGAGCGACGAGACCTGTCCCTGCATGGGCACGCGCACGACCTGATCGCAGCCTTCGAGCACGAGACGGCGGATGCCCTCGGCCTCGTTGCCGACGACGAGCGCGGTCGGGCCGCGGTAGTCGACCTCGTCCCACTCCATCTCGCCTGAGTCGTCGGTGCCGACGACCCAGATGCCCTTCTCCTTGATGGCGTCGATCGCCTGCCTCAGGTTGGCGACCTCGGCGATGAGGAGGTGCTCGCTCGCGCCGGCGCTCGTGCGCCCGACCGCCGCGGTCAGCCCGACCTGGCGGTGCCGCGGGATGACGACGCCGTCCACGCCGGCGCCCTCCGCGGAGCGGAGCAGCACGCCGAAGTTCTGCGGATCCTGGAGCGAGTCGATGACGAGCACGAGCGCCGGCTCGGTGAGCGTGTCCAGGTGGAGGAGGAGCTCGTCGAGCTCCACGCCGACCCGACCCTCGGCGATGGCCACGACGCCCTGGTGATCCACGGTCGGCGAGATCCGGTCGATCTCCTTGCGGTCGACCATCAGGAACTGGACGTGACGCTCCTGCGCCTCGCGCAGGAGGTCGTTCACCGCGCCTGTACGGACCCCGCGCTCCTGCGCGATGTAGATGCGCCGGAGCACGCGGCCGGCGCGCAGCGCCTCGAGCACCGCGTGCGGCCCCGCGACCGGCTCGCCGGCGTCCTGCGGCGCGATCGCCGCGATGCGCGGCCCCCCGGTCGCGCGGCGGACGACGTCCTGGTAGCGCTGCCGCTGCGGCATGCCCATGCGCGGCGGGCCACCGGGGCGCGCCCCGCGCGGCGGACCGCCCGGCCGGAACCCGCCGGGGCGAGGTGCGCTCGGCCGCATCCCGCCGCCCATCGGACGAGCACCACCGGGCGCCCGGAACCCGGGTCCGCGCCACGGCTGCCGCTGCTGCTGCGCCTGGCGGCGCTCGTACGCCGCGAGCTCGTGCGCCTGTCCCGAGCCCTCGTCCTCGTGCTCGGCCGGCGCGGGCGGACGGACCTGCTGCGGTGGGCCCTGCGGGCGGAAGCCCTGGCCCGGCGGCATCGGCGG
>MGON01000041.1:7475-14432 GCA_001795345.1 Chloroflexi bacterium RIFCSPLOWO2_02_FULL_71_16
GACCGCGCCGGCCACGCCGGCGACGGGCGTCGGCGCCGCCGAACTGGCCACCCGGGCGCTCGCCGCCCGGTCCTGCCGGGCGCGGGCCCGAAGGCTCGCGCTCGTTCCCGCCGTCGCCGCCGCGCTCTTGCTCTTCCATCAGCTCTCTTCCTTCTTATGCGGTGGGATGCGCTCCCAGCGCTGCCCTTCCTTGGTGTCCTTGACCAGATAGCCGCGGCGGCGCAGCTCGTCGCGGAGCTGGTCCGATCGCGCATAGTCCCCACGCGCTCGCGCCGCGGCGCGCTCATCGAGCAGTGCGCGCACGTCGTCATCGAGCGCCGTCGCCTGCGCGGTCCACGCCTCGAGGCCAAGCCCGAAGACACGGTCCATGTCGAAGAGGAGCCCGAGGCCGCGGGCGCGGTCGGCTCCCTCCGGCGACGTGAGCAAGGCCACGGCGTCCTCCGCCGCGGCGAGCGCCTTCGCGGTGTTGAAGTCGTCCGCGATCGCCTCGACGAAACGGCGCCGGATCGCGTCCTCCTGGCCGGCCGCGGCCGCGGCGGTGGTCTGCCGAGCCTCACCCACCAGGCTGCGCCACCGGTCGAGGCGCGCCTGCGCCGACGCGAGCCCCTCGCGCGCGAAGTCGACGCCCTTTCGGTAGCTCGTCCCGAGCGTGAGCAGCCGGAACGCGAGGGGATCGAAGCCCCACGACTCGATGTCGCCGAGCTGGTAGAAGCCGCCCGCGGACTTGGCCATCTTCGCGCTGTCCACCCTCAGGAAGCGGTTGTGCATCCAGTACCGGACGAAGGGCTTGCCGGTAGCGCCCTCGGACTGCGCGATCTCGCACTCGTGGTGCGGGAAGAGGTGGTCCTGTCCGCCGGAGTGGATGTCGAAGGTCTCGCCGAGGTACTCCATCGACATGGCCGAGCACTCGATGTGCCAGCCCGGATTCCCGCGACCCCACGGTGAATCCCACTGCTGCAGGTCGCCGGGCTTGGCCGCGCGCCACAGCGCGAAGTCCTGCGGGTGCCGCTTGTTGGGGTTCACCTCGACGCGAGCCCCGGCCATCCGCTCCTCGGGCAGCTCGGCGTTGAGCCGCGTGCCGTACCCCGGGAACGTCGCGACGTCGTAGTACACACCGTCCGCGGCCGCGTAAGCGTGACCCTTCTCGATCAGGCGCTCTATGAGCGCGATCATCTGCGGGACGTGCTCGGTCGCCTTCACGACGAAGAGCGGGTCGAGGATGTTGAGCTTGCGGCGGTCGACGAAGAACCGCTCCGTATACATCTGGGCCAGGGCCAGGGGATCCTTGCGCTCGCGGCGCGCGGCGACCTCCATCTTGTCGTCGCCCTCGTCGAGGTCGCCGACGATGTGGCCGACGTCGGTGATGTTCATCACCTGCGTCACGCGGTAGCCGAGGTATTCCAGGGAACGCCGCACCACGTCTGCCACGAGGTAGGCGTAGAGGTTCCCGATGTGCTGCCAGTCGTAGACCGTCGGGCCGCAGTTGTAGATCCCGACCTGGCCGGGGACGAGCGGCTCGAACGGCACGACCGACCGTCGTGCGCTGTCGTAGAGCCGAAGCGCGGTGCGGGTCTCGCTCGCCGTGATGTCGTCCCCCTTGTCGGGCGGGATCAGCGCTCCTCGACGAGCGCCGTCGCGAGGGCCGCGATGGCCTGCCCCGCGCCCAGGGCGCCGAGGCCGTCGTTCGTCGTCGCCTTGACGCTCACGCGCCGGGCGTCCAGGCCGATCGCGTCCGCGACGTTCGCGCGCATCGCGTCCGTGTGCGACGCGAGGCGCGGCGCCTCCGCGATCACGGTCGCGTCCACCGACGCGACGACGAAGCTCGCGCCGCCGAGAAGCGTCGCCACCCGGCGCAGCAGCCCGAGGCTGCTCGCTCCCGCGTAGGCCGGATCGTCGCTGGGAAAGTGCTTACCGAGGTCGCCGAGCCCCGCGGCACCGAGCAGCGCGTCCATGACCGCGTGCACGAGGACGTCACCGTCAGAGTGGCCGACGAGGCCCGTCGGGTGCTCGATCGCGACACCGCCCAGCACGAGGCGGCGATCCGGCGCGAGCCGGTGGATATCGTAGCCCAGGCCGCTTCGGAAGCGCGCGTGCGTGACGGGCCGCTCCGACCCAGGACTCATATCCGCTGCTGCGAGCGTTGGCCGCTCGAGACGGCGGCGACCGCGACGATGCCCTTCGCGACGAGCTCGCGGGCGTACGACACGTCCTCCATGGTGGTGAGCTTTAGGTTTCGGCGGTCGCCGTGGACCATGCGCACCCGCTCCCCCGCCGCGACCACGGCGGCGGCGTCGTCGGTGAACGAGCGGTCGCCCGCGGCCCGGCGCGAGCGCTCGAGGAGGTCGCGGCGGAACGCCTGCGGCGTCTGGATCTGCCAGAGGCCCTCGCGCTCCAGCTCCTCGAGCGACGCGCCCGCCTCGTCCGCGCGCCGCACCGTATCGGCAAGCGGGATGCCCGCGATGGCCGAGCCGTCGCGGGTCGCGCCCTCGACGCAGCGCGCGAAGAGCGCGGGCTGGACGAACGGCCGGGCGGCATCGTGGATGGCCAGCACCGGCGCGCTCGTCGCATCGAGCGCGGCCCACGAGGACGCGGTGCGCACGGTGCCGCCCGCGACGACGCGCACGTCGCGGTAGCGCGCGGCTACCAGCGCGGAGACCGCCTCGAGCCGCGCGGGCGCCGCGACCACGACGATCTCGTCGAAGACCCCGCTCGCGCGGGCGGCCGCGATGGACCAGCACACAACGGGCAGCGGACCGAGGTCGAGCGTCACCTTGTCCTCGCCCAGGCGGGAAGAGCCGCCGGCGGCGAGGATCGCCGCGGCGGCGCGCTCGCTAATGCGCGCCACGCGGACGACGCGGAGCCTCGGCCTCGCCCTTCGGCTGCGCGAAGATCATGCGCCCGCCCACCGTCTGGAGGACGCGCATGACCGTCACCGTGAGGTCAGAGCCGAGGTGGCGCGCGCCGTTCTCGACGACGATCATCGTGCCGTCCTCGAGGTAGCCGACGCCCTGCTGCGGCTCCTTCCCCTCCTGCATCACGCGCACCGTGATCTCCTCGCCGGGCAGCACGACGGGACGGACCGCCTTCGCGAGGTCGTTCATGTTCAGCACCTGGACGCCCTGCAGCTCGGCCACGCGGTTCAGGCCGTAGTCGTTGGTCATGATCGGGACACCGAGGGAACGGCCGAGGGACACGAGCTTCGCGTCGGCGCCCTGCACGCCGGCGGGGTCGGCCTCGGTGACCTCCACTCGGACCGTGGTCTCGCGCTGCATGCGCGAGAGCATCTCGAGGCCGCGGCGACCGCGCTCGCGCCGTGACCCGTCCGACGAGTCCGCGAAGAGCTGGAGCTCCGCGAGGATGAAGCGCGGCACGAGCAAGGTCCCGCGGACGAAGCCGGCCTTCGCGACGTCGGCCACGCGCCCGTCGATGATCACGGACGTGTCGAGCAGCACGCGCTGCCCGTCGCGCGCGCGGCCGGCGCGCAGCTCGCGCACCAGCGCGGCCAGGTCGGCACGACGCAGCATCCCCGCCGCGGCGCCGGTCACGCCGAGTAGCGCGGCGACGACGATGGGCGCGAAGCGGCCTAGGTCCCCTGGAAGGAACGCGAGCGGGATCGCGAGGAAGACCGCGAGCAGGAGCCCGAAGGCCGCACCGAAGGATCCGCCGAGCAGGTCGCCGAAGGATGCCTCACGGATGCGGCGCGCGAGGGCCCGGCCCGGAAGGATCGTCGCGTACGGCGCGCCCAGGTACCCGAGGATCGCGCACGCGATCCCGAGCAGGAGGACGACCGTGAGCTGATCGCGCGCCGGGGTGAGCTGTCCGAACTGGAGTAGCTCCGCACCCAGGTAGAAGCCGAAGAAGAACCCGAAGAGTGCACCGCCGAGGCGGACGACAGATAGGAGCACCCGCTGGCCACCTCCTTTCTCTCGAGGTACCCGCCGCCACCAGCCCGACCGATGAAGTCGTGGCCGCCGGCCGATGCGCGCGGGAGATGGATGAGCATGGCCGCGAGTTTACTGGTCGGCGATCCCCGAGCGGGCGATGGCCTCGCGCAGGTCGCGCACCGGGACGACCTCGAGCGATGTGCCGTCGAGGTCGCGCGCGCTCGCCGCGGGCACGATGGCGCGCTCGAACCCGAGCCGTTCGGCCTCGCGCAGCCGCGCCGCCAGGCGCTGGACGCGGCGGACCTCGCCGCCCAGGCCGAGCTCGCCGAGGAAGACGGCGCGCGGGTCGGCGGGTCGGTCGCGGAGCGCCGACGCGACCGCGACCGCGAGCCCCAGGTCCGTCGCCGGCTCGCGCACCCGCAGCCCGCCGACGAGGTTCACGTACACGTCATGCTGCCCGAGCGAGAGCCCGGCGCGCTTGGCGAGCACCGCGAGCAGGAGCACGACGCGCTGCAGGTCGGCGCCGTTCGCGGTGCGGCGCGGGAGGCCGAAGCTCGTCGGCGTGACGAGCGCCTGCACCTCGACCAGCAGCGGCCGCGTGCCCTCGAGCGTTGGGACGACGACGCTGCCCGACACGCCGCGGCCGCGCTCCTCGAGGAACACGCCCGAGGGGTCGGCGACCTCGCGCAGTCCGGCGTCGCTCATCTCGAAGACGCCGACCTCGTCGGTCGAGCCGAAGCGGTTCTTGGTCGCGCGGAGGATCCGGAAGGAGTGGAAGCGCTCGCCCTCCAGGTAGAGCACCGCGTCGACGATGTGCTCGAGCACGCGCGGCCCGGCGACCGCGCCCTCCTTGGTCACGTGCCCGATGAGGAAGATCGGGACGTCGTCGCCCTTCGCGACCTCGAGGAGGCGCGCGGTGCACTCGCGGAGCTGCGAGACACCGCCAGCCGCGGAGCCGATCGCGTCCGAGCTCATCGTCTGGATCGAGTCGATGACCGCGAGGGCCGGACGTGTCTGGCGGATCGTCTCCATGACCGTGGCCAGGTCCGTCTCGGCGAGGAGCGAGATGCCGGCGCCGTCGATGCCGAAGCGGCGAGCGCGGAGCTTCACCTGAACGGCCGACTCCTCGCCGGAGACGTAGAGGACGGTCCCGCGCTCGCGGAGCCGCGCGGAGGCCTGCATGAGCAGGCTGCTCTTGCCGATGCCGGGGTCGCCGCCGAGCAGGACGAGCGACCCGCGGACCATGCCGCCGCCGAGCACGCGGTCGAACTCGGCGATGCCGGTCGGGATGCGGTCCTCCGCGGACATCGGTACCTGGTCGAGCGGGATGGCCACGCGCGGCGCGCGCGCGGCGCCGGCGCGGCCCTTCGGCGGGGCGACGACGCGCTCCTCGACGAAGCTGTTCCAGCCCTCGCACGAAGGGCAGCGGCCTGCCCACTTCGGCGACTGGAAGCCGCACTGCTGGCAGACGAAGGCGGTCTTGGGCTTGGCCGGGGGCATCGCGTCCAGTATCGGCGCTCGCGTGAGCGCCGCGGCTACGGGCGGGTGGTCGGCGTCGGGATCGCCCTTATCTGTATGTCGCCGCCGCGTTCGATCCCTTCTCCAGGCCCGCTCCCCAGCTCTGCTGTAGCGATGAACCACGCAGCGATCGCCAGAAGTGGAACAGCCAGAAGGAGTATCGGTACAAGCCAGCGCACGGCCTGGCGGTTCCCAGGTGCGGTCTCTCCGGCCGCCGGCCTCGCCGACGCGCGGAGCCCCGCAACTCCGAGGGCGGCGACGCTCGGCAGATACAGGAACCCGACGAGAGAAGCAGAGAGAAAGAGCATCGCGAGTACGAGCAGACTTACGGAAGCGACATAGGTCGCTCCGAGTATTACGCCGGTGACACGATCGAACCGACGTGATCCCAACAGCACCTGGAGGATCACTGGGAACGCGGCGATCGCCACCGGGATGGCACCGATCAGCAGCCCGCGGACTTCCTCCTGATCGAGGATGCTGCGCCTTGCCTGCCCCAACTGGGGGCTCCCGGGTATCGGAACTCCCTCCAGACGCAGTGGGAGCAAGAGGATGGCCAAAGAAGCTGCGGTCGCGAGCACGACCGCAAGCACACCAAGAGATGTCGATCGTCCGCGAAGGAGGCGGTCAAGAACGATGCCGAGGCCGAAGGCGGCCGCGGGAATGCTCGCGAGCCCAAGTAGCGCCGCGACGTAAAAGCTGAGCGGTATCTCGCGGCCGAAGGTCACTGGACCTCCACGGACGCGGGGAGGATGTGTATCCAGGTCAGGCCGGGCTTCAGCGTGATGGCGGTCCCGGATGCATCGGCGAAGCGGTACGTGCCGGACCCGCCGCGGCTCCAGGTGCCCTCGTGGCGCTTCCCGTCGCGCAGCACGATCACCGGACCGGAACCGGTCCCGCGATACGTGAGCGATGGCGCGCCCGCGACATCGGACGTGCCGGCGATCTCCGTCACCTCGGTGCTGATCACGACGACGTTCTCCGGAAGGACCTCGAGCCCGACCGCCTCGTCGATCGTCGGCCGGCCGCCGTGGAGGCGCCGGTACGCGCCCACTCCCGCGTCGTACTCGTAGCGGACGCTCGGCGGATCGCCGTAGGGGACGAGAAGCGATGCGCCATTCTCCCCACCCTGCGGCGCGTCGCCGAACGCGAGGTCCGGAACGCTGACGCGCTCGCGGCCGCGCTCCCCTGCCGCCTCGCGGACCGAGTCCGCGGAGGTGAAGGCGTTGTACGGCGCGACCCGCTCGCGGATGCGCTCGAACGCCTCGGGATGCTCGAACTCGTCCACCTGGACGAACCCGCCGCCGCGTGCGGCGCCGCTCACCTCGCGCGCGACCGCCTGGGAGGCGCCCACGTGGACGAGGATCGCGCCCATCCGCGAAGCCTCGTCGACGTCGGTGCTCCGCGCGCTGCGGACCGGGCCGACACGGTCGGGCTCCTCGGAGTGGAAGACGAGCGCGAGGCGCGTGATGCCGCCCTCGACCGGGATCTCGAGGACGAGGTCAGCGGCGGCGAGCCCGGCCTGGGGGCGGGCGGCCCGGTCGTTCGCGACCTT
>MGON01000041.1:14462-20282 GCA_001795345.1 Chloroflexi bacterium RIFCSPLOWO2_02_FULL_71_16
CTCGGACCGGTCCGACGTCGGCGTGCCCCGCAGGGGCCAGGTCGCCGGACCGCTCAGCCCGAGCGGCGGGAGCGCGCCGCACGCGCCGGCGATCAGCGCGAGGCACAGGAACAGGCACGCGCCTACCCGGGAGCTACCGATAGGCCGGGGAACGGAGGAGACGCGAGGTAGCGCCGCGGGAGAAGCTCCGCTAGGTGGCGGAGCCGACCGGCTCGGGCTCGCGCGCCTCGACCTTGGTGATCTCGAGCTTGCCGTCCTTGGCGTCCACGAGCACGGCGTCGCCCGGCTTGAACTGGCCCTGGAGGAGCATCTCCGAGAGCTGGTCCTCGATCTGGTTCTGGATGGTCCGTCCGAGCGGGCGGGCGCCGAAGTTCGAGTCGTAGCCGACCTTGGCGATCTCGTCCTTGGCCGCGTCGGTGATCTCGATGGTGATCTCCTGCGAGGCGAGCGACTTGCGCACGCGGACGAGCTCTAGGTCGACGATGGCCCGGATCTCCTCCTTGTTGAGCGGCTGGAACACTACCGTGGCGTCGATGCGGTTCAGGAACTCCGGCCGGAAGAAGCGCTTCATCTCCTCGGTGACGCGCTCCTTCATACGCTCGTAGGCGGCTTGGATGTCGCCCTCGTCGCCGGCCGTCTGCTGGCGGAAGCCGAGCGCGGCCTCGCTCTTCAGCATCTTCTGGGCGAGGTTGCTCGTCATGATCAGGATCGTGTTCCGGAAGTCGACGACGCGGCCCTTCGCGTCGGTCAGACGGCCCTCGTCGAAGATCTGCAGCAGGATGTTGAAGACCTCCGGGTGCGCCTTCTCGATCTCGTCGAGGAGGATCACGCAGTACGACTTGCGGCGCACCGTCTCCGTGAGCTGTCCGCCTTCCTCGTAGCCGACGTAGCCGGGCGGCGAGCCGACCAGGCGCGACACGTTGTGCCGCTCCATGTAGTCGGACATGTCGATCTTCACCACGTTGTCGGTGCTGCCGAACATGAACTCGGCCAGCGACTTGGCCAGGTGCGTCTTACCCGTGCCGGTCGGTCCGACGAAGAAGAACACGCCGATCGGGCGGCGCGGGTCCTTCAGGCCGGCGCGCGCGCGGCGGACGGCGCGTGAGATCGTCTTGATGGCCTCGTTCTGGCCGATGACCTTCTCGTGGAGCGACTCCTCCATGCGGAGGAGCTTCTGCGTCTCTTCCTCGGCGAGCTTGCGGACCGGGATGCCGGTCCACATCGAGACGACCTCGGCGATGTCCTCGTCGGTCACCTCCGGGCGCTTCTGCGACTGCGCGAGCAGCCAGTCGGCCTTGGACTGCTGGAGCTTCTCCTGCTGTGTGCGCTCCTGCTGGCGCAGGCCCGAGGCGAGCTCGTACTGCTGCCCCTCCATCGCCGCTTCCTTCTCGGTCAGGATGCGGTCGAGCTCTTTCTGCGCGTCCTTCACCTCGGCCGGGAGCGTCGAGTAGCGGAGCCGGACCCGGCTGGCGGCCTCGTCCATGAGGTCGATGGCCTTGTCCGGCAGGAAGCGGTCGGTGATGTAGCGCGACGAGAGCTCGGCGGCGTTCTTCACCGCCTCGTCCGTGATGGCGACCTTGTGGTGGTCTTCATAGCGGGAGCGGATGCCGAGGAGGATGTCCACGGTCTCCTCGATGCTCGGCTCCTCGACCATGACCGGCTGGAACCGCCGCTCGAGCGCGGCGTCACGCTCGATGTACTTGCGGAACTCGTCGAGCGTGGTCGCGCCGATGCACTGGAGCTCGCCGCGTGCCAGCGAGGGCTTCAGGATGTTGGCCGCGTCGACGGCGCCCTCGGCCGCGCCCGCCCCGACGAGCGTGTGGAGCTCGTCGATGAAGAGGATGACGTCGTGCGCGTGCCGGAGCTCCTCGATGATCTTCTTGAGGCGCTCCTCGAACTCCCCGCGGTACTTCGTGCCCGCCACAAGCGAGCCGATGTCGAGCGTGAGGACGCGCTTCCCCTGGAGCGTCTCCGGGACATCGCCCTTCACGATCCGATGCGCGAGCCCTTCGGCGATCGCGGTCTTGCCGACGCCCGGCTCTCCGATGAGCGCGGGGTTGTTCTTGGTGCGGCGGGACAGGATCTGGATGACGCGCTCGATCTCCTTCTCACGGCCGATGACCGGGTCGAGCTGGCCCGCCTTCGACATCGTCGTGAGGTTCACGCCGAGCTGGTCGAGGGTGGGCGTCTTGGACGAGGACGACTTGCCGGCGGCCGCGGCCTCCGCGGCCTGCGGGTGCTGCTGGCCGAGCGTCGCGATGACCTGGTGGCGGACCTTCTCGAGAGAGACACCCAGCGACTCCAGGACGCCGGAGGCGATGCCCTCCCCCTCCCGGACCAGCCCCAGCAGGAGGTGCTCGGTCCCGACGTGGCTGTGGCCGAGCTTGCGGGCCTCGTCGATGGCCAGCTCGATGACCTTCTTGGTGCGTGGCGAGAGCGTGATGTCATTCGGGGCCGTCGTCGAGTCGCCGCGGCCGATGATGAACTCCACGGCGGTGCGGACCTTGGACAGCTCGACGCCGAGCGAGTCGAGGACCCGCGCGGCGACACCCTCGCCCTCGCGGACGAGCCCGAGCAGGAGATGCTCGGTCCCGATGTAGTTGTGGTTGAAGCGGATGGCCTCGTCCTGAGCGAGCGCAAGGACGCGCTTGGCGCGGTCGTTGAACCGGTCGAACGGACCCATTAGATGCAATTCACCACTGATATCCGCGCGGAGGCCATCTTGTTCACATCATACAGCCGGGTACCGGTCGGACCCCGCTTTTCGCGCGTGGCCTTCGGCCCGCGCACGCTCCGCTGCTTGTGGTCTCGCTCGGACCGGCGAAGCCGGATCCTCGCTCGCATCTTTTTCGGACGCGCGCATGGCTAGCTGACGGCCTGCCGCATCGAGAGCGACAGCCGTCGGCGCTCGGGGTCGATCCCGACGATGCGCACGCGCACCGTCTGACCCGCTTGCACGATCTCCGACGGGTCGGCGATGCGATGCGCGGCGATCTCGCTTACGTGGATGAGGCCTTCCAGGCCTTCCGCGATCCGCGCGAACGCTCCGAACGGCATGATCCGCGTCACGGTCGCGTCGAGATCGGTACCCACCGTGAACTCTGTGCCCATCCGCTGCCACGGGTCGGCCTGGAGGCGGCGGATCGAAAGCGAGATGCGCTCGCGCTCGCGGTCGATGCCGGTGACCTCGACCCGGACGGCATCGCCGGGCTTGTACACCCGGAGCGGATCGACGCCCTTGTCCCAGGTCACCTCCGAGCGGTGGACGAGGCCTTCCGCCATGCCAACGTCGACGAAGAGTCCGAACCCCGTGACCTGCGTCACGGTCCCTTCGAGGACGTCGCCCTCCTTCAGCTCGGCGGCCGCCTGCGCCTTCCGGCGCCTGCGGATGGCTTGGGCGGCTGCCTTCTCGGACAGGATCAGCCGGTTGCGCTTCTGATCGACCTCGATGACCTTGACCGAGAGACGGCGGCCGACCAGTGCCTTGATCGCTTCCGGGACGTCCTGGCCCTCGGTCCGCTCCACCGCGCCCACCGAGGAGAGCTGCGACAGCGGGACGAATCCTCGGAGCCCGACGTCCACGACGACCCCGCCGCGGTTGGCCTCGAGGACCGGCGCCTCCACGACCTCGCCGCTGCGCTCCATCTCCTTCATCTGAAGCCAGCGGCGCTCGCGGCGCGCCTTCCGGAGCGACAGCACGGCGTGCCCGGCCGGACCCTCCGGCTGCTGGACGAAGGCCATGACGTTGTCGCCGACCTTCAGCTCCTCGCCGGCCTCGCGCAGCGAGAGGACGCCGTCGGTCCGGCCGCCCAGGTCGACCAGGACCTCGTCACCTTCTATGTGCGCGATGCGGCCCTCGACGATCTCGCCCGCGCGTAGAGGCCGGAGCGCTTCGGAGCGCTCTGACTCGGCAAGGAGCTCGGCCATCGTCTGCGGCTCCCCCGTCGTCGGGGCGATCTCGCCCTGCGCCTCGGTGGGCTCGTCGACCTCGCGGTGGTCGTCGATGCGCATCGGCGTTGCCCGTCGCGCAAGGCCCATGCCAGCGAAGCCGGATCCTCGCTCGGATCGCTACGCGGTCAGTGCCAGCCGGGCCTGATCCGGCAGGAAGAGGGCCGCGTCCAGCCGGGTGCGCCCGACGTCGCTCATCCAGACGGCGAGCCCCAGCGGGGCGAGCCAAGGGACGACGCGCTCGCGGCTGATCCGGTCGACACCGTCGGCTCCTCGCTCGCAGAGCCGGGCGAGGTCGTCGAAGAGCGGATGGGCGATGGTCTCGAACCAGACGAGGTCGCCGTCGGTCTGGAGCGGGGAGGACGCGAGGCTCCCCAGGCGGTCACGCTTCCAGCTGGCGTAGGCGAGCCGGCCAGTCGAGTGGATGATGCTCAGGCGCCGCTCGCCGGGCTGGCCGTAGAGGGTGCCATCGCCGAGAAGCGAACCGAGGATGACCTGGACCTGGACCTCGTCCGGCGCGATGCGCCGGCGGACCTCGTCGGGATGGGTCGGCACGCCGGACTACATCGGGACCGCCTTGCGCTCGGAGAACGGCAGAAATGAAGAACGACCTCTTCTCTTGCGAGAGGAGGTCGTTTCATTCCCGGCCCTGACCTATTTTCCCGAGGACCTGCGTCCCAAGTATCTTCGGCGCTGACGGGCTTAACTGCCGTGTTCGGGATGGGAACGGGTGTTGCCCCGCCGCTCCAAGGACCGAGGAGACAAGTGTACCGAGCGGGCGCGCCCGGGGTCAACGGCGCTCAGGCTTCCTTGGATGCCCTCCGGCGCAAGAAACACGAAGGGCCCCCGGATGCATCCGGGGGCCCTTCGATCAACGAGCAGGCTGAAGAGGAAGACGATCGCGAGTCCGTACCCCAGGGGCAGGGGGCCCCTGCGCGCGTAGCGCCGGACGCGATGGTCCGGCTGGGTGCTGAAATAGGTCAAGCCTCTCGGCCGTTAGTACGCCTCAGCTCCAAGCCTTACGGCCCTTCCACCTGGCGCCTATCGAACAGGTTCTCTACCTGCGGCCTTACCTGCTTTCGCAGAGGGTGAGCCCATCTTGAGGTCGGCTTCCCACTTAGATGCTTTCAGCGGTTATCCGGAACGGACATAGCTACCGAGCAGCGCCCTTGGCAGGACGACTCGTACACCATCGGTCCGCCCACCCCGGTCCTCTCGTACTGGGGGTAGCTCCTCTCAACTCACCTGCGCCCACACTGGATAGAGACCGAACTGTTTCACAACGTTCTGAACCCAGCTCGCGTACCGCTTTAATAGGCGAACAGCCTAACCCTTGGGAGGTACTGCCCCCCCAGGATGCGACGAGCCGACATCGAGGTGCCAAACGACGCCGTCGCTGTGAACGCTTGGGCGTCATAAGCCTGTTATCCCCGGGGTAGCTTTTATCCGATGATTCCTGGCCCTTCCACGCGGGACCAGAAGGTCACTAAGCCCGACTTTCGTCCCTGCTCGGCGTGTAAGCCTCACAGTCAAGCACCCTTGTGCCTTTGCACTCTGCGGCTGATTTCCATCCAGCCTGAGGGTACCTTTGGGCGCCTCCGTTACCTTTTAGGAGGCGACCGCCCCAGTCAAACTGCCCATCTGGCACGGTCCGGCCGCCGGTTTACGGACGGCCGTTAGGACCGAAGTCACGCAAGGGTGGTATTTCACTGGTGACTCCACCGACGCTTGCGCGCCGGCTTCATAGTCTCCCACCTATGCTACACATGCGTAACCCCAGCTCAATGCCAAAATGCAGTAAAGCTCCACGGGGTCTTTTTGTCCAAGTGTGGGTAACCCGCGTCTTCACGGGTATCTCAGTTTCGCCGGGTC
>MGON01000042.1:0-193 GCA_001795345.1 Chloroflexi bacterium RIFCSPLOWO2_02_FULL_71_16
GCGCGTGCCAGATGCGGTCACGCCCCTCAGGCGCCGTCGCGTGCGCGCATCCGCATTCGCCGCGCCATCCACGGTGCGCCTTCCCTGAGCTCGGCGAGAAGGAGGACGCCTCGCCGAGCGGTCCTAGATCGGAACCTTCCCGCGCTCCTGCAGCTCGCTGCGGTCGAAGATCGCGCGGTTGAGCAGGACGCGC
>MGON01000042.1:304-6312 GCA_001795345.1 Chloroflexi bacterium RIFCSPLOWO2_02_FULL_71_16
AGATTGCGAGGGCCGAGCGAGACGATGGTCGCGCCGCGGTCGCGGGCGAGGGCGATCTCCTGCTCGGTGACCCCGCCCTCCGGACCGACGACCAGCGAGAGCGCGGCGGCGCCCTCCGGCACTTCGAGCCGCCGCTCACGCTCCCCCTCCCAAGCCACGATCACCGGCGGGGCGAGCACATCGAAGAGGTCGGACCAGCTCACAAGAGGCGCCAGCTCCGGCACCCGGCCGCGGCGCGCAGTCTCGGCTGACTCCCGTGCGATCCGCTCCCACCGACGGCGCTTCGCGGCGGAGAGCTCCCGCGCGACGCTGCGCTCGCTCGTGTACGGGACGATGCGCGAGACGCCCAGCTGCGTGACCGCCTCGAGGACCTCCTCGCTGCGGTCGCCCCGGAGGAGCGGGAGCGCCAGCGTCAGCGAGACCGCCGGCTCGGCGGTGTTCGGCTTGCGGAAGAGCACGGTGCCGCTCACCTCGTCCGTCGCGACATGGTCGAGTCGGACCCGGAGATCGTCGCCCGATGAGACCAGGACGACCTCGTCGCCTGATGCGAGACGCAGCACGCTCGCGATCTGACGGGCCTGGTCACCCCGAAGCGTGACGCGCTCGCCATCGACGGCGCCGGGCTCCACGAAGAAGTGGTGCGCGGCGGCGGTCATCGGAGGTCGAGCCGGACCCAGTCGTCCTGCTGATCGCGACCCGCCACGGCGAGGCCCGCGGCGGCGAAGGCGTCGATCACCCCCTGCTCCTTCTCCGCCACGATCCCTGCGACGATGACCGTGCCGCCGGACGCCAGCCGCGCGCGCAGCTCCGGAGCCACCGGCACCAGGACCTCGGCCACCAGGTTCGCGACGACCAGCTCGTAGCGGCCCTCGACGTCGGCGGCCGAGCCCGCCCGCACGTCCACGCGGACGTCGTTGCGAGCCGCGTTCTCGGTCGCGGCACGTACCGCGAGGGGGTCGGTGTCGACGCCGACGACCGGACGCGCGCCACGCTTCGCGGCGGCGATGGCGAGGATGCCCGACCCCGTGCCGACGTCGAGCACACTGCGGCCCTTGAGCGTGCGTTCGCCCAGAGCCTCGAGGCACTGCCGGGTCGTCGGGTGCAGGCCGGTCCCGAACGCCATGCCCGGGTCGAGCACGATCGTCGTCTCCGCGGCGGCGGCATCGGACCAGCTCGGACGGATGAAGAACGGTCCGATGCGGATGGGGCCGAACTGGGCCTTCCACGCCTCGAGCCAGTCCTCGTCACGGATCCGCCGCAGCGCGACCTCGCCGACCGGGCCGAGGCCGAAGGCGCGGAGGCGCCCGATCGCCTCCTTCACGCGCCGCACCTTGACGCGCGCGGCGTGGTCGTAGACGAGGTAGGCCTTCACGATGTGCTGCTCGGCTGGGTCGAGGGGGACCTCGACGGCGATGCCGTTGTAGCCGACGCGGTCCAGGATCTCGCTAACCGCCTCGACCGCCTCCGGATGGGACGGTACCGCGACCTCGAGCCAGCGGATCGCTCCGGGTTCGGGTCGCGCGCCCGCTCGCTCCTCAGCTTCCGCCGAGCGCGTCCTTGATGCGGCCGAGGACGTCGGCGCCCTCGTCCTCTTCGCCCACTCCGCTCACGGAGCGCAGCTTCTGGTAGAGCGCGCGCTCCTCCTTGCTGAGCGAGCGCGGGATCACGACGTCGAGGTACACGAGCTGGTCGCCGCGGCCGCTCGCGTGCACCCGTGGGGCGCCCTTGCCGCGCACGCGCACGGCCTGGCCGTGCTGCGAGCCGGCGGGGATCTTCACCTTCGCCAGCGGCCCGTCGATCGTCGGCACCGCGACCTCGTCCCCGAGCGCCGCCTGCGCCGGCGTGACGCGCAGGATGTGGATGAGGTCGTCCCCTTCGCGGCGGAAGAGCTTGTGGTCACGCAGCCGGATCAGCACGTACAGGTCGCCCGGGGGACCACCCCGCATGCCGGACTCGCCCTCGGCGGAGACGCGCAGCTGCTGCCCGTCGTCGATGCCGGCGGGGATGTTGACGCGCACCTTCCGCTCCGCCTGGATGCGGCCTTCCCCACGGCATTCCTTGCATGGCTGATCGACCGTCCGTCCCGCGCCGCCGCACCGAGGGCAGGTCCCGACGGTGACGAAGCGCCCGAAAAGCGACTGCTGCACCTGGCGCACCTCGCCCCGACCGCCGCAGGTGCCGCAGGTCGAGGTCTTCGAGCCCGGCTCCGCGCCGCCTCCGCCGCAGTGAGCGCACGTCTCCTGGCGCGGGACGACCACGGTCTTCTCGACGCCGCGCACCGCCTCCTCGAGATCGAGCTCGACCTGCAGGCGGAGGTCCGCACCGCGCACGGGGCCGCGCTCGCGGCGGCGCGCCCCGCCGAAGAAGGTGTTGAAGAGGTCGTCGATGCCGAAGCCCGCCGCGTCGCCGAACTCGCCGTTCCCGAACATGTCGTAGCGCTGCCGCTTCTCCGGGTCGGAGAGGATCTCGTAGGCCTGCGTGACCTCCTTGAAGCGCTGGGCCGCGTCGGGCGACGCGTTCACGTCCGGGTGGTACTGGCGCGCGAGCTTCCGGTACGCGCCGCGGATGTCCTCGACGGAAGCGCCGCGCGCCACGCCGAGGACGCCGTAGTGATCGGTCTTTGCCACGCCCCTAGTTTCTCATCCGAGCAGGCGCAGACCGGAGAGCAGGGCGCCGTTGAACGCCCAGTGCGCCAGGAGCGGAGCGGCGAGGCTGCGCGTGCGGACCCGGAGCGCCGCGAACGCGATCCCGCCGGCGAAGACGGCGAGGAACGCGCCGGCCATGCCGAGCACGGTGAACAGGCCGGCGACGGTCAGGTTCGTCTGCGCGACCGTCGTGCTGACGATGACGGCATGCCACGCCGCGAACGCCAGCGCCGACAGCACGACGGCGCCCGTGGCGCCGTAGCGCCGGAGCAGGGCCCCCAGCAGGACGGCGCGGAAGGCGACCTCCTCCGGCGCGATCGTGTCGAGCGGCATGGTGACGGCGACCCGGAGCGCGAGGCCGGCCGCGTCCGCGGCGGCGAGCGGCGTGTACGACACCGCCTCGCCGAGGAGCGGCGGGTACCGCAGGACGAGCAGCGCCCCGGCTACCGATACGAGCGCGAACGCGAGCCCGACGACGGCCCCGCGGCCGAGACCCGAGGTCCCGAGGCCGAGCTCGTCCAGCGTCAGGCCCTGCCCGCGTGCCCACGCGAGCGAGATCGCGACGAGCGCCATCCCGATCAGCGGACCCGTCCAGCCCACCGGGATCGCCGTCCCGGCCAGGTACGCCGCGGCGTTGCCCCACACGACGAGCACGACCGCGAAGGCCTGCCAGCTCCGAGCGACGCGACGCACGGTCCCGGGATGAGAGGTCGTGATCAGCTCGGCTTCTCGGTGAACTCCCCCTCGATGGTGTCGTCCTTCTTCTCGCCCTCGGGCTGGCCCGCGGCCGTGCCGGCGGGCTGGCCCTCCTGCGGCGCCTCGGCCTGCTGCTTCTGCTGCTCGGCCTGGTACATGACCTCGCCGATCTTGTTCGCGGCCTGACGCAGGTCGTTCAGCGCCTCGCGGATCTTCTCCGTGTCCTCGGTCTTGAGCGCCTCCCGGACCGCGGTGATCTTGCCCTCGACGTCGGTCTTGACGTCGGCCGGGATCTTGTCCGCGTTGTCGCGGATCGTCTTCTCGATCGAGTAGGCGAAGCCGTCGGCCTCGTTGCGCGTCTCGATCCGCTCGCGCGTGCGCTTGTCCTCGTCCGCGTGCGCCTGCGCCTCCTTGACGAGACGCTCGACCTCGTCCTTCAGAAGGCCGCTCGTCGCCGTGATGGTGACGTGCTGCTCACGGCTGGTCGCCTTGTCGCGGGCCTTCACGTTGACGATGCCGTTCGCGTCGATGTCGAAGGAGACCTCGACCTGCGGGATGCCCCGCGGCGCCGGCGGGATGCCGTCGAGGATGAAGCGCGCGAGGCTCTTGTTGTCGCCCGCCATCTCGCGCTCGCCCTGAACGACGTGGATCTCGACCTGCGTCTGGCCGTCCGCCGCGGTCGTGAACACCTGCGACTTCGAGGTCGGGATCGTCGTGTTCCGCTCGATGAGCTTCGTCGCGATGCCGCCGAGGGTCTCGATCCCGAGCGAGAGGGGGGTCACGTCCAGCAAGAGGACGTCCTTGACCTCGCCCTTGAGGACACCTCCCTGGACGGCGGCGCCGAGCGCGACGACCTCGTCGGGGTTGATGCCCTTGTGTGGCTCCTTGCCGAAGATCTTGCGGACGGTCTCGACGACCACCGGCATGCGGGTCATCCCGCCGACGAGGATCACCTCGTCGATCTTCTCGGGGCCGACGCCCGCGTCCGCGAGCGCCTGGCGGACCGGACCGACCGTCCGCTCGACCAGCTCGCCGGTGAGCTGCTCCAGCTTGGAGCGGGTGAGCGTGATGACCATGTGCTTCGGACCGCTCTGGTCGGCCGTGATGAAGGGCAGGTTGATCTCGGTCTGCTGCGTGCTCGAGAGCTCGATCTTGGCCTTCTCGGCCGCCTCCTTGAGGCGCTGCAGCGCCATGCGGTCGTTCTTGAGGTCGATGCCCTGGTCGCGCTTGAACTCCTCGGTCAGCCACTCGATCACCCGCTGGTCGAAGTCGTCGCCGCCGAGGTGCGTGTCGCCGTTCGTCGCCTTCACCTCGAAGACGCCCTCGCCGAGCTGCAGGACGGAGATGTCGAAGGTGCCGCCGCCGAGGTCGTAGACCGCGACCAGCTCGTCCTTCTTCTTGTCGAGGCCGTACGCCAGCGACGCCGCGGTCGGCTCGTTGATGATCCGCAGGACCTCGAGGCCCGCGATCTGGCCGGCGTCCTTCGTCGCCTGGCGCTGGCTGTCGTCGAAGTACGCGGGGACCGTGATGACGGCCTGGGTCACCTTCTCGCCCAGGAACGCCTCGGCGTCCGTGCGCAGCTTCTGGAGGATCATCGCCGAGATCTGCGGTGGCGCCAGCTTCTTGCCGTCGGCGAGCTCGATCTCGACACCGCCGTGGCTGGCCTCGCGGATCTTGTACGAGACCATCCCGATCGTCCGCTGGACCTCGGGGTCGGTGAAGCGACGGCCCATGAGCCGCTTGATCGAGTAGACCGTGTTCTCCGGGTTCGTGATGGCCTGCCGCTTGGCGACCTGCCCCACGAGCCGCTCGCCGGTCTTGGTGTGCGCTACTACGGACGGGGTGACCCGGCCGCCCTCCGCGTTCGGGATGATCGTCGGCTCTCCCGCCTCCATGTAGGCGACGGCCGAGTTGGTCGTACCGAGGTCGATACCGATGACCTTAGGCATCTGATGTCACTCCTTCTGTTTCGCCACGGTCACGAGCGCTGGCCTGATGACACGGTCGTGGAGCCGGTAGCCCTTCCGGATCTCCTCGACGACCGTGCCGTCCGGCGCGTCGGACTCGACGTGCGCGATGGCTTCGTGGATGTGGGGATCGAAAGCCTCG
Source organism: Chloroflexi bacterium RIFCSPLOWO2_02_FULL_71_16 (assembly GCA_001795345.1). GTDB lineage: Bacteria > Chloroflexota > Limnocylindria > P2-11E > P2-11E > GWC2-70-10. Next base: position 5,755 of record MGON01000042.1, read on the forward strand.
CCGACCGGGTCCAGCGGCTCGAGACCCTCCGAGGCGAGGATGTCGCGGAGCTTCCGCTCGACGTGCCACATCCCCTCGACCCACGGCTGCGTGCGCAGATCCTCGGGGACCGTGCCGAGCGACCGGTCGTAGTCGTCCAGCACCTCGAGCAGGCGCGTGATGAGATCCGCCTTCGCGAAGCGCGCGAAGTCCGCGCGCTCGGCCTCGTTGCGCCTGCGGTAGTTGGCGAAGTCGGCGGCGACGCGCTGCAGGTCGCGGGTGAGCTCCTCGACCCGCTCGTCACCGAGCTTGTCGCTCTCGGCCTCGCCCGGCGCGTCGCGATCCTCGCCGTTGCGGCGCGTGGCGAGGCGCTCCTCGAGCAGCTCCTCCGCGCGCCTGACCCTGTCATCAGCCATCGAGCGCCCTCACGACGTCGCTCATCAGCGTGCCGACGTAGCGGACCGCGCCGATGGTGCGGTGGTAGTCCATGCGGGTCGGGCCGACCACACCGACGTATCCGACGGCGCCCTCGCGGTGCCCGTATCGCCCGATCACCACGCTGAGGGGGCGGAGCGGCTC
>MGON01000042.1:6356-10519 GCA_001795345.1 Chloroflexi bacterium RIFCSPLOWO2_02_FULL_71_16
GACATCGCCCTCGCCGAGCGAGCCGGGCAGGACCTGCGAGAGGAGCTGCCGGTCCTGCAGGAGCGAGAGGACCCCGCGGACCCGCTCGCCCATCTGGAACTCGGGCTGCGTGAGGATCTGGTCGATCCCCTCGTAATGGATCTCTCTCGTCCAGGTGACCTCGTGCTCCTCGAGCACGCGGTCGTAGGTCGCGATCGCGGCCTCGGCGGTGAGCCGGGCGAGAGTGGACGCGGCCAGGCGCAGCCACTCGCCCATGTCTGGCTGGGCCTGGCGGAACTGATGGCTCAGGGTGACCCGCTCCTCCGGCCGGATGTCCGGCTGCGGCATGAGCGCCTCGATGAAATAGCGATACCCGAGGTCGGTCGGCACGCGGCCGCTCGAGGTGTGCGGGTGCGTCAGCAGTCCGAGCTGCTCGAGGGCCGCGAGCTCGTTCCGCACGGTCGCCGAGCTGACCGTCATGCGGTAGCGGCGCACCAGCTCCGCCGAGGCCACCGGGCGAGCGGAGGCGAGATGCTCGCGGATGACCGCGTGGAGCACCTCGCGCTGTCGGGGGGCCAGCTCAGGGAGCTTTCGAGGGTCTTTCCGGCGCATTAGCACTCTCACCTCGGGAGTGCTAATGAGGCTAACAGCCGGTCGCCGCCAGCGTCAACCCTCGGCGGACGGCCTGGCGCTGGCCGGAAGGCAGCCCAGGATCCGCGCCTTCAGCTCGTCGAGCTTGAACGGCTTGGTGATGTAGTCGGCCGCGCCCAGCTCGGTGGCGTAGAGGCGCTCGGAGAGCCCGAAGATGGCGGTCACTACGATCACCGGGAGCGTCGAGATCCGCCCGTCCGACCGCAGCTCCCGGAGGACGCTGAAGCCGTCGCGCCTCGGCATCATCAGGTCGAGGACGACCACCGAAGGCGCGAGCGAGTCGATCATGCGCATGGCCTGGTCGCCGTCGCGCGCCAGCCTCGCTTCGAGGCCTTCCTCCTTGAGGAAGTCGACGATGGTCGTCCCGAGGTCGGCATCGTCCTCGACGATGAGGACGAGCGGCTTGCTCACAGCCGGATCTCCTTCGCGAGCCGCTCCGGGTCCCGGATCGAGATCCGGCGCCGCCGGATCGAAACGATCTCGCGGCGCTCGAGGTCGCCCAGGACGCGGTTCACCGAGACCCGCGACGCGCCGACGAACGCGGCGAGCTCGTCCTGCGTCAGGTTCAGCTCGAGCGTCCCCGGCGACGAGGCCGTCCGCTCGCCGGCCGGCGCGCTCGCCTGCGCCAGGTCCAGGAGGTACTTGGCGACGCGGCTGGGCACGTCGAGGAAGGTCAGATGCTCTACGCGGTCGGACAGCCGCCTGATCGTCCGGGCGAGCGTCTCCAGGACCAGACGGACGGCGCCCGGATGACGTTCGAGGAACGCGATGAAGTCGTCGCTCGCGAGGAGCGCCGCGCGGGTGTCCTCGAGCGCCACCGCCGTGGCGGAGCGGGGACTGCGGTCGAAAAGGGCGAGTTCGCCGAAGAAGTCGCCCGGCCGCATGATCGCGACGAGCGCCTCCTGGCCGAACTCACCGGGCAGGGCGATCTTCACGGCGCCCTCGAGCACGAGGTACAGGTGCGTCCCCGGATCGTCCTTGCGGAAGATGACGTCCGCCCGCTTGTACGAGCGCGGGCGGATGCGCGCGGCGAGGTCCGCCAGCTCCTCCGGCGACAGACGGGCGAACAGCGGCAAGCGGCGGAGCCGCTCGACCATCACGCCGTCCTGCACGGCGCGAACGGTAGCGCGTGTCGCCGCCGCCCTCACAATGGACGGAGCGCTCGACGAAAGGTGGCAGTACAGCCATGGGTGGCAAGAGCCAGAAGAAGCAGAGCACCGCCAACAAGCTGAGGTGGCGCTCGAAGAAGGCGAACCACGGGCGGAAGCCCGCGATGGGCCGAGGGAAGCGCAACTAGCCGCACTGGTCCAAGACGAGCAAGAGGCGCCGCCACCGGCGGCGCCTCTTCCGTCCTCGCGAAGGAGCGCTAGCGACGCTTGCGGGTCGTGCGCTTGCGCGCGGTGGTCTTCCGCCCGGTCGTCTTGCGCGCCGTGGTCTTCCGCCCGGTCGTCTTCCGTGCCGTCTTGCGGCCCGTCGCCTTCCGTGCCGTCGTCTTCCGCCCGGTCGTCTTCCGTGCCGCCGCCTTGCGCCTCGCGGTCGTCTTGCGCGCGCCGGCCCTACCCGCGGCCTTCCGAGCGGTGGTCTTCCGTCCGGTCGTCTTCCGTGCCGCGGTCTTGCGGCCCGCCGCCTTCCGCGCGGTCGTCTTGCGCCTCGCGGTCGTCTTCCGGCCGCCGGCGGCCTTGCGCGTACCGCCACCGCCGCCGGTCGACGTCGGCGTCGGCAGCGGGGGCATCGGTGCTGCCGGCTGCGGCGCCGGCCACATCGAGCCTGCCTCCTGTTGACCCTGGGACCAGTCAGATCCGGTCTTCTCGTCCATATCGCCTCCCACTTTCGAGCTGTCGCTTCGCCCCGGCAGGCATAGCACGTTCCCGCAGACGTGCAAAGCGAGCGACGAGCGGCTTTGCCGCGAGGAGCGAGTCCACAAGTGATCGAGCGGAGCGGGCGGGCACTACGTGCACAGGGGCCCCTACCCCTGGGCCGGCGATGCGACAGCGAGCCGGACGAGCGCGCTAGACGAGATGCACGAAGACCTCGTTCGCGAGGATCCGTCCGCGCGGCGTCAGCCGCACGCGATCCCCGGTCCAGCGAACGAGCGCCCGTCCGTCGAGCTTCGCCAGGCCCGAGACGAGACGATCGCGCGACGCATGACCGAAGCGAGCGGAGAAGCGAGCTAGATCGATCCCGCGGTCGAGGCGCAGGCCGAGGATCGCGCCGTCAACGGCCGCGTCGCTATGCGCATCGACCTCTCGCGGTAGGCCGCGCTCGACCTGGTCGACGTAGGCAGTGAGGGCCGCCGGCCGGCGCGAGCGCACGCCGGCGAGGTGCGAGTGCGAGCCCGCGCCGACGCCGAGCCACTGGCCGTTCCGCCAGTACGTGAGGTTGTGCAGGCTCTCCTTGCCCGGGCGCGCCCAATTCGAGATCTCGTAGTGGCGTGATCCGCGGCGCGCAAGACGCCGGTGCGCCAGCGCGTAGAGGAGCGCGAGGCCGCGGTCGTCCGCCTGCCGCCGCGCCGTCCGCCGCCGCCAGCGCTCGAGCGCGGGCCACCCGGCGCCGGGCCAGTTCGCGACCGCCTCCTCGGGCTCTTGGGAGAGCTCCAGCGGATAGCAGGACAGGTGGTCCGGCCCCAGGGCCGTGGCCCGGTCAAGGTCCGCCAGCCAGTCGGCGGGGGTCTGCCCCGGCCAGCCGAAGATGAGGTCGAGGTTGACGGCGAGGCCGTACGAGCGGGTGGCCTCCACCGCGGGCGCCACGTCCGAAGGCTGATGCGTCCGGCCGAGCGCGCGGAGGCCGCGCTCCGAGAAGGACTGCGCGCCGATCGAGATCCGGGTCGCCCCGAACGCTAGCCACGCGCCCAGCCGCGCGCGGTCGAGCGTGGCCGGGTTCGCTTCGAAGGTCACCTCGCGGGGGCGGCGATCGAAGGCACCCTCTATCGCCGCGGAGATCCGCCCCACCTCCTCCGGCTCGAGGAGGCTCGGCGTGCCGCCGCCCACGAAGACCGTCCGCAGGCGAGGCCGGCCGAGCGCGCGGCCCTCCTCACCTATCTCCCGGACGAGCGCGTCGACATACCGCGACCGGAGGCGCGACGTCGCCGGCGCGGTCGCGAAGTCGCAGTACGGGCACCTCGAGGCGCAGAACGGTATGTGCACGTAGAGGGAGATGCCGCTCACGTGATGGCTCCGAGCGGATCCGGAAGCCCCGCCTCGGCGGAGAGCGACGCCGTCCGGCCGAGGTCCACGAGCCACTCGCGCGACTCGTGCACGAACGCGAGGAGATGGCTCGGTCGCCAGTCCTCTTCGGCGACGATGCGCTCGGCGCCGAAGTCCGGCAGGAGGAGCACGTACACCGTGCGGCCGTCGACGCGGCGCGCTGCCGACACCCCTACCGCGCTCATCGCCTCGGGGCCGCCGAGAGCCGCCAGCGCGGCAGCCCGCAGGGGCGCGACGATCGGGCCGAGCCGCAGGGCGTCGTCCGCTCCGGCGCCCGCCACCTCGTGGAGCGCGAGACCCGAGCGCGCCGCGTGGCGGCCCTCGAGCAGC
>MGON01000042.1:10535-12155 GCA_001795345.1 Chloroflexi bacterium RIFCSPLOWO2_02_FULL_71_16
ACAGCCGCTCCCAGACCGCTCTGGGGTGGTCGGCCGCGAGACCGCGCAGGAGCTCGGACGCGAGGCGCTGCGTCTCGTGCTCGTACTCCACCGGATACGCGCCGGGTCCCGTCGTCGCGGCGCGCCGACGGCCGCCGAGCAGGGCCACCAGCGACCGGATCACGAGCTCTCCTCGCCGGTGCGCAGCACCGCCAGGAAGGCCTCCTGCGGGATCTCGACCTGGCCGACCATCTTCATGCGGCGCTTCCCGGCCTTCTGCTTCTCGAGGAGCTTGCGCTTCCGCGTGATGTCTCCCCCGTAGCACTTCGCGATGACGTTCTTGCGGAGCGCCTTCACCGTCTCGCGCGAGACCACCTTGCCACCGACGGCCGCCTGGATGGGGACGTCGAACTGCTGGCGCGGGATCAGCTCGCGCAGCTTCGTGACGAGGGCCCGGCCGGTGAGCTGCGCGCGGTCGCGGTGGACGATCGTCGAGAGGGCGTCGACCGGCTGCCCGGCGACGAGGACGTCGAGGCGCACCGCGTCCGCCGGCCGGTACGACGCGAACTCGTAGTCGAGCGAGGCGTAGCCCTGCGACCTGCTCTTCAGCTGGTCGTAGAAGTCGACGATCACCTCGCTGAGAGGCATGTCGTAGCGGAGCATCGCCCGGGTCGGGTCGAGGTAGGTCATCTCGGCGAGCGACGCGCGCTTGCCCTGCGTCAGCTCCATCACCGCCCCGACGTGCTGGGTGGGCACGATGATCGTCACCTTCATCCAGGGCTCGCCGATCTCCATGATCATGGTCGGGTCCGGCAGCATCGCGGGGTTGTCGATCACGACCTCGGCGCCCCGCGTCGTCCGCACCCGGTACTCGACGGACGGCGACGTGGCGATGATGTCGACGCCGTACTCGCGATCGAGCCGCTCCTGGACTATCTCCATGTGCAGCAGGCCGAGGAAGCCGCAGCGGAAGCCGAACCCGAGGGCGAGCGAGGTCTCGGGCTCGTACACGAGGGCGGCATCGTTCAGGCGCAGCTTCTCGAGGGCGTCGCGCAGTGCGGGGTAGTCGTCGGAGCTCGTCGGGTAGAGCCCCGCGAAGACCATGGGCTTCGCGGGGCGGTAGCCGGGGAGCGGCTCGCGCGAGGGCCGCTCGGCGAGCGTGACCGTGTCGCCGACCCGGCAGTCCTGCACCGTCTTCAGGCCCGTCGCGAGGTAGCCGACCTCGCCCGTGAGCAGCTCCTCGCGCGCCTCGGCCTCCGGCGTGAACACGCCGATCTCGAGCAGGTCCGCCGTCTTGTCCGTCTGCATGAGGCGGATGCGGTCGTGCACCCGCACCGCGCCGTCGACGATGCGCACGTGCGCCACGACGCCGCGGTAAGGGTCGTAGTGGCTGTCGAAGATGAGCGCCCGTAGGGGCGCGTCGGCGTCGCCCCCGGGCGGGCGGACCCGGTCGACCACGGCGTCGAGCAGCTCCCGCACGCCGAGGCCGGTCTTGCCGGATGCGAGGAGGATCTCGTCGTCCCGGAACCCGAGCGAGGTCCGCAGGTCCTCGCGGACGAGATCGATGTCGATGTTCGGGAGATCGACCTTGTTGACGACCGGCACGATCTCGAGGCCCTGCTCGACCGCGAGGTACGCGTT
>MGON01000042.1:12173-12602 GCA_001795345.1 Chloroflexi bacterium RIFCSPLOWO2_02_FULL_71_16
TGAAGTCGACGTGGCCCGGCGTGTCGATCAGGTTCAGCTCGTAGACCTCGCCGCCCTTCGTCCAGGCCATGCGCACGGCGCGCGCCTTGATGGTGATGCCCTTCTCGCGCTCGAGCGGCATCGAGTCGAGGAGCTGCTCGCGCATGTCGCGCATCGCAACGGTCCCGGTCGCCTCGAGGATGCGGTCGGACAGCGTCGTCTTCCCGTGGTCGACGTGCGCGATCACGCAGAAGTTGCGGATGTGTCGCTGTGCTTCGGTCACCTGACGCGCCGCTGGATCCAGGCGCGCACGTCGTCGGCGATCTCGGGGCGCTCCAGCGCGGCGGCGATCACCGCCTTGACGTAGCCCGCGCGGTCGCCGGCATCGAAGCGCTCGCCCTCGAATTCGTACGCGTGGACCGGCGCGTGCTGCGCGAGCTGGCTGACGGC
>MGON01000042.1:12610-14052 GCA_001795345.1 Chloroflexi bacterium RIFCSPLOWO2_02_FULL_71_16
GAGCCCAGGACGTCGAAGATCTCGGGATCGAGGACGTACGCGTGGACCGCCCCGAGCTCCGTCGGCGGGTGCTCGGGCTTCTCCACGATGCGGCGCACGCGCCAGGTCCGCTCAGCCACGGGCTCGCCCTCGATGACCCCGTACCTGCGCACCTCGTCCTTGGGCACCCGCATCACGGCCGCGACGCTGCCGCCGCCGAGACGCTCGCGAGCCTGGACGAGCTGAGCCGCGACCGGCACGCGCGCGAAAACGATGTCGTCGCCCCAGATCATCACGAAGGGCTCGCGGCCGACCGCGTCCCGCGCGCAGAGCACCGCGTGGCCGTTCCCGCGCGGCTGATCCTGGTGCACGACCGTGACGTCGGCCATGGTCTCGCCGCGCCGCGCGAGCGCGAGGTCGCTGTCGCGCCCCTCGGCGCGCAGTCGCTCGACGAGCGCCTCGTTCGGGCGGAAGTAGCCATCGAGAGCCGCCTTCCCCGGGGCGCTCACCACGACGATGCGCTCGCACCCGGCGGCCACCGCCTCGCTTATGACGAGATCGATGATCGGCACGTCGACGAGCGGCAGCATCTCCTTCGGGATGGTCTTAGAGACTGGCAGGAACCGGGTGCCGAGGCCCGCAGCGGGGATGACCGCGACGCGCACTGGATCGGCCACGCGCCCGAATGTAGGCCGGGCTGCGCGAGGGTGTGCCCCGACGAGATCGTCGGCTGCGGTGCCGAAGGCGAGCAGACCGCTCTGATCGAAGAGGGGCACCCCGAGAAGTAGCCCGGATCGATCTCCGGGGAGAAGGATCCGGGCGTCCAGGCCGGTCCGTTGCTCGTACTCGGCGACGGCGAGCGCGCCGGCATGGTGCGCGGTCCCGACCTCCGCCACCGCGACGATCGACCCGCCGAACCCGCCGCCGGTGATGCGCGCGCCGCGCACACCCGGCTGCTCGCGCACCAGCTCGACCAGGAGGTCGACCTCCGGGGTCGACACCTCGAAGTCGTCGCGCAGGCTGCGGTGTGACGCGTCGAGGAGCGGGCCGAGCCGGTCCATGTCGGCCGAGCGCAGCGCGCGGGCGGCCTCGAGGACGCGCGCGTTCTCCATGACGACGTGGCGCGCGCGCCGGTCGAGCGGCGCCGGCAGCCGCTCGATGCGCCCCAGGTCGCCGGCGGCGACGTCGCGGAGGTGGCTGACGCCGAGCGCGCTCGCGGCTTCCTCGCACTGGCGGCGCCGCTCCCGGTACGTTCCCGCGCTGTGCTGATGCGTGACCCCGGAGTGGATCACGAGCAGGTCAATGCCGGCGGGCAGCGGTATGCGCTCGAACGCGAGCGAGCGGCAGTCGAGGAACAGCGCCTCACGCTCGCGCGCGACGGCGGCGGCCATCTGGTCCATGATCCCGGGGTTCGAGCCGACCAGCTCGCGCTCGCCGCGCTGGGCGGCCCGCGCAAGGGCGAC
>MGON01000043.1:0-1855 GCA_001795345.1 Chloroflexi bacterium RIFCSPLOWO2_02_FULL_71_16
CGCCGCGGCGTCGGCGCGCGGGACGTTGTCGATCTCCACCCGCGTACGCGGCTTCACCTCGATGGTCCCGGCCTTCATCCCCCTCGCGCTGACGGTGATGCGGAACGGGATCCCGATGAGGTCCGCGTCGGCGAACTTCACGCCCGCCGACTCCTCCCGGTCGTCGAACAGGACCTCGACGCCGCGGCCTTCGAGCGCGTCGACGAGGCTCTCGGCCTCCGCCCGCACGGCCGCGTCATTGCCCGGAAGGGCGATCACGTGCGCCTCGTACGGGGCGACGCTCATGGGCCAGATGATGCCCCGGTCGTCGTGGCTCACTTCGATGAGCGCCTGCAGCGTCCGGCCGATGCCGATCCCGTACGAGCCCATGACGAACGGCTTTCGGGAGCCATCCTCTGCGAGATAGGTCGCGTTCATCTTCGCGGAGTAGTAGGTGCCGAGCTTGAAGATGTTCCCGACCTCGATGCCTCGCTTCGCCTCCAGCGGCGTTCCGCACTTGGGGCAGAGGTCGCCGCCCCGGACGTCGTGCACGTCGGCCCTCTCGCCGTCGAAGTCGCGGCCCGGGAGGACGTTGCGCAGGTGCGTGTTCGGCTTGTTCGCCCCGGCGACGTATCCACGGGGCTCGACCGAGCTGTCCACGATGATCCGCGCGCGCAGGCCGATGGGTCCGACGTACCCGGCGACCCCACCCGTGCTCTCGAAGTCGGCCTCGTTCGCGAACGGCATCTTGGTCGCCGGGCCCAGGCCCAGCCGGCGACGTAGCTTCGGCTCGTTCACCTCGCGGTCCCCCGGCAGGACGACCGCGACGACGCCCGCCGCGTCCCTCAGCAGGATCGTCTTCAGAAGGTCACTCTCCGGGACTCCCAGGCGCTGCTGGAGCTCGTCGATCGTGGTCGTGCCGGGCGTGTCGACCGGCTCGACGCTCGGCACGCCGGCGGCGGTGGAGGCGGTCGCGATCCGGCGCGTGGCGAGCTCCCGGTCCGCCAATAAGTGCGGGATCCGCCTGACGGCGAGCTCCCGATTTGCCTTGTAGTCGCCGGTGGGGCAGATGAGGATGGTGTCCTCGCCGGCCTCGGCGAGGACCTGGAACTCATGAGCCAGCTCGCCGCCGATGGCGCCCGTGTCGGACTCGACCGAGACCGCCCGAACGCCCGCCCGCTCGAAGATCCGCCGGTAGGCCTCGTGGTGAAGGCGATAGCTCTCGTCGAGCCCCGCCGCGTCGGCGTCGAGCGAGTACGAGTCCTTCATGACGAACTCTCGGACACGCAACAGGCCCGCCCGGGCTCGTGTCTCGTCACGGCCCTTCATCTGGAAGTGATACACGCGCACGGGCAGCTGCCGGTACGAGAGGATCTCGTTCCGGGCATGGTGGGTCACGATCTGCTCGTGGGTGTAGCTGATCACGTAGTCCGCGTCCCGGTGATCCCGGAACCGAAAGAGGATGGGCTCCATGGCGTCCCACTGGCCGGTCTCTTTCCAGTACTCGGCCGGCACGAAGACGGGCATCTCCATCTCCTGACCGCCGATGCGGTCCATCTCCTCGCGGATGATCCGCTCGAGCTTCTGGGCGGCGCGGAAGCCCAGGGGCAGAAGCGAGTAGATGCCGGTCTTGAGGGGCCGCGCGAGCCCCGCACGCAGCAGCAGCTGGTGGCCGGGGGTCTCGGCCTCGGATGGCGCTTCGCGAAGCGTGCGCCCGAAGAGATGTGACTGTCTCATCAATTGACTCCCGAGGATGGTATTTGCGCGGCGCGCTCTGGACGCCGGTGACCGGGCGCGGTCAGCCGGCTAGCGCGGGGACCGGTGCGAAGACCCTCGGGAAGCGCGCATCACGAGCGATGGTACGCGCTGCGGGGGT